>CAMVEM010000084.1 GCA_947166515.1 uncultured Clostridia bacterium
ACGCTTAAGTTGTGGGTAGTGATATTAAATGATGTGAACACTGCGGATTCAGGTATTACCCAGATGCATTGAGATATGTAAATGTGGATATTAAGACAGACTTCGGAGCAGAATGATACGGTCTGTCTTGTGATAAAAGCTATTGAAATGCCATTAAGCCGATATTTGCAAGATCGCAGTATCTCAAAGAATAAAAAGTGGCTTGGCATGATATGACCCATAACCTCCTTAATCTCTGTAAGAGTATTGATGAGCTGTTCCATTCATTCTATGCTAAAAACGGTCTGTCCCGATTTGGTGACAGACCGTTTTCATTATTCAGCAGAAAGACTGTTGTTTCGCACAAATATCATTCACTGAACGGAGCAACTATTTTTTTGAAATACTTTTTATTTGCCTTTACAGAAGCAGGTGTCCCGACAGTGCAGATCTTACCTTCTCTTGCGGTCCTTGCGTAATAAGTCTTGATCTCATTCACGCGCTCGGGAGTCATTTTCTTGAGAGTCTTGAGAGATGCAGAAACTTCCGCATAATGATCACGTTCATCAAAAGCAGCCAGTACAGCAGTAAATGCATCGGTCAGATTTCCCTGGGACTGTACGATAAACGAGTATGATGACATGATATATCCGTCAAGCGTTTCCTGATCTATCTCAAAGCTGTCCAGATAATCCGCAAGACCTGCATATACAGTGTATGACTCCGCAATGTTGGGGTCTCTGTATGTATCGAAAATGATACCTCTGCTGTTATTTGATGCGTATGCACCGTATGCACCGTAATAATTCCTGAGATACGGCAGCATATATGCATCGGAAAGGATATATGAAACGACTTCAAATTCAGCCTGTTCTTCCGGTGTCAGTTCTTCCATACCCATATCAGCGAAACTCATGAACATATAGTTGTAATTTGCACCGCAGTTTACCGAATATGCATCAGCCAGCGAGGATCTCTCAAATTCAGCCTTTTTCTTCGGAGAATTGCCGAGGCTGTCTGCAAAGGCTGCGGAGTATTTCTTGAATGCCGAAATACCCTTTCTGCTGCCTGCGTATCCGAATGTCGCACCGTAAGAATTTGCAAGCTTCTTCTTTGCATTATTAAGATTTTTGATCACATAAGCGGGATCACTTTCAAGCTTTTTGAGGACATCTCCGAGGAAATCATAGTATTCAAGATAATTGACACGGAAAAGATAGTTTTCATAACCGCATTCCGTTGACAATCCTCCTCTTGAAACCATATTTCTTCCGCTGTCCAGTATTTCTTCCTTGATGCTGTTCCTTGCAGATTCAGCTGCACCCTTGATCTTTGATCTCTGGTTGGTCTTGGTTTTTGTAAGGGCTTCGTTGAATACATCAAAAGCACTTTCCATATCCTCATCAAAAACATACCAGCTTGCCGCAATACAAGGTCTGAATTCGGTATTATCCTTATTCAGGCATACATCTATACCGCTGCTGAAACTGATGAGCGACATATCTCTGAGTGCCTTCATTTCCGAAGCCTTGTGTTCGCTCGTATCAGCCTCAAACATCATGCTTGTATAAAGTTTTGTCCACATAGCTTCTTCTATTGTAAGATCGCTTATATCAAGGGCTGTTTCTGCTATTCCGATACCCTTGATCTCCGCTTCAGCTGTGATAGTCCGTACATTTTTGTCATTTACAGTGACCTCTGCCTTTATATCGGGAACATCCTCCGGAAGACTTGCAAGCGTAACTCCATTGACTCTTGCGACTATCTCCGCCTTAGCTTCATCGTCGGCATCGATCCTGCTGTCAAACTCCTTTGTCTCCTTTACGAGCTGCTCCAGTTCAGCTTTGGACATTGAAGCCTTTTTATCGGCAAGTTTCTTTTTCCTTTCAGCTTCCTGTTTTTCAAGCAATCCCTTTTCAGGATATGTTACATTAAGCACTCTGAGCTTATTGTTTGTCACATATTTGCTGAGGATCCTCCGGAAATCGCCTGCCTTGCTGTATTTCAGGATATTGTCGGCGGCATAGTCGACATCCCTTGCGAACCAGATATCGCCGGTAGCTGCATAATAGTATCCTATGCTCTGGGCATAATTCACGCCCATTGTGGTTCCCTCACCCGAGAGAAGCTTGCCTGCTTCGAGATTATGGATGATCCTTTCGAGTATTTTCTCATCTATTCCTTCTTTGGCGATCTTTTTGAGAGAGGAGTCGATGATTGCGGTTATTCTGGAAGCGTCGCTCTTTTCTACATTCTTTACATCGACTTCAAGCATATATTCGGGTCCCTCAACATTCACACTGATCGATATCTGAGCCTGGGGATACTTCTTTTTGATAGTTGTGATCAACGGAGAATTTTCGTCATTGAGCACCCAGCCGATCAGGTAAGCTTTCTTGAGATCAGCATCAGAGATATCTCGGAGGATATAATCTCTGCTGACTATCGACTGATTTTTCGTATCCTCATCATTGGATGCCGGGAAGGCTTCGTAATTGGTCACGGGACCCTTGATAGGCTTGTAATTTACGTCATCAAACGTGAAGTTTTCCTTTTTGTACTTGGAGAATTCTTTATTGAGAAGCTTTGCGAAGCTCTCGAAATTGTCGATTTTTCCGTAAAGTGTCGCAACACAGTTCGATGGATGATAATATTTGTTGTGATAAGCCTTTATCTCCTCGTATGTCAGCTCGGGAATGTGGTCGGGAGCTCCGCCTGGTTCGTTAGAGATCGTCGAGCCTGGAAATGCCGTGCGGAGATTTGAGAGGTATGCATTATTGTTTATATCCGATGCAGCGAGCATCTCCGAATAAACAGTACCCTCTATCGTAAGTTCGCCGCTCGTTTTTTCAAGGCGGTAGCGCCACGCTTCCTGCTTGAATATATTTTCATCCTTCATGATAAGCGGATGGAAGCAGGCATCGGTATAGTAATCGGCATATTTCAGAAGCTGTTTTTCCGAAAGGCTTGAAAGCGGATATATTGTCTGATTTTGATATGTAAACGCGTTCATAAATGTGTTGTAGGTCTGATACTTGATATTAAACCACGCATTTGCGGGATACTTGTCAGAGCCGTTGAGCGTAGAATGCTCGAAAACGTGCGGCTTTCCGGTCTCGTCGTCTGCAATGGTGCGGAAAGCAAGCGAAAATGCTCTTTCGGTGTCGTCGTTTGCGATGTACATGAGCTTTGCACCGGTCTTGTCATGTTCAAGAAGGATGATGTCGGCATTGAGATACTTATAACCCTTTATCTCCTTGACCGTGAAGCCCTGAACTGTCTGTCCGACTTCGAGACCTGTTTTTTTGCTGACAGTCGGCTTGGCTGCTGCATCGGAAACTGCTACTGACGCATAATTCCATGCCTCAGCCGGATCATAAGCAGCAAACGCCGCAAATTCGGTTGACTGCAATGCTATTGCGAGCACTGCTGAAAGCGCTACGATGCGCTTCTTTAAGGAAGAATTCATACAATACGCTCCTTTCAAAGCATAAATTTATATACTGTTCCTGTCCGGAAACAGAGTCTCCGGGCAGAAAACCGTATCCCACAGTAAAAACGATGTTGAATAAATATCCTGCACTCATAATAAAACTGAAGTGGAACAAAAAAATGAAAGTGCGATAAAGATAAACCGGAAGAATCCACCTGCTGTTTTGAAAATCACGTCGGAGAAATACAGCTTGTCGTAATTAATTATGATCTGAAAGAAAAGAATCATCAATGTTGTCTCGAACGTATGGAACTATGAGCAAATTCGGAAAAATAGCCTGCGGGTAGCTTGTGATCCTGCAAACTCCCCGCATTTTTATTGTCTGTGCGATACTATGTCCCGGGAAGATACGGTATTCATTTTGCTTTATCATTATAAAGCTATAAAAAAGTTGACCTGTCAACATTTCCCCGATTTTGTGTGCACAAAATCTATGCTGGCTGAAAGAAAGCCGAAAGAACTGTTGCCACACCGCTGAACCGGCAATGACCCAGTCCCTGTCTGAGAAAAAAAGTCTCACGTCGGGATTTTTTTGGCGCTTTGACGTCAGCGTGATGAAATGACGCCAAATTTGCCGATATTGATGCCGAAAATACGGCCAAATCATCAAAATGACGTCATATCCACATCAGCTGCATATATAAGCAGTAGCAGTGCTGTCATTCCGGGCGGAATTGACGTCACAGAAAGCCAAAAAATACCGGATTGACGGCACACTGACGTCAGAATGCGAAAATGGAGCATTTTTATGCGTAAAAAACTCATCAGATTTTCTCAAAGATGCAGAAGAACAGCGTTCGGCAGCACATTTTTTGCTCACAGAGCAGCTGCCGGTCAGACCCGCCCCAATGATTACCGGAAATAGCCATGCTGACAGCACGGCTGTGTGATGTGCTCCGTGAGTATCTTTCTCCGGTTTTCAATTGAAAGGGATCCACAGCTTTTTTCATCATCTTCCGAAATGCGCATAAATATCCCGGATCTATATCCGGTCTGCTCCGGTAACATCAATAGCTCTTTTTTCCGAAGCAGTCTTATTCCATAAGCTTATTATAGCGCATCTTACAGAATATGGCAATACTTTTTGAAAAAAAATATTACGCTGAACAGCTTTCGGAACAAGAACGGGCATTGTACGGTATATTTTGAGAAATAAATCCGTGAAAGCAATAAAAAACTCTTTACAAATCCTGAACTGTGTGATATAATATATGAAATTGATACCATATCCGGAGGTGCTATATGAATATCTCAGAATTTGCAAAAGAGGCAGGAGTTTCGGTATCAGCGGTCAGCAGATATTTCAACAACGGCTATCTCGCGGACGATAAGCGTGCGCTGATAGAGGCAGCACTCGAAAGAACAGGATATATGCCGAGTTACTCGGCAAGAACCGTGCGCTCAAAGGTCACAAAGCTTGTGGGAGTGATACTGCCCAAGCTTTCAAGCGAGAGCATTTCCCGCATAACAGAGGGCATAAGCGAAGTTCTCGGCGAGGAGGGATTTGAGCTTCTTCTTGTCAACACGGCGAATGACTATAAGCGCGAGATAAGCTCGCTGGAATTGTTTCGTCAGAACCGTGTGGACGGTGTGATACTGCTTGCAAGCGTTTTTACCGATCTTCACCGATCGCTGCTTTCAAAAATGCGAGTTCCGGCTGTCATTGTCGGTCAGCAGTTCAAAGGATTCAACTGCGTGTGTCACAATGATCTCGGAGCAGCGTACAGCATGACTAAGCTGATGCTTGACAAGGGCGCGTGCCGTCCGGCATTTATCGGTGCCAACCCCGAAGATAAAGCGGCGGGACTTGATCGCAGACTGGGTTTCGAGAAAGCCGTGACGGAGGCGGGTCTTACCGTTGATCCTAAGCTCTGTGAGACAGCGAAATTCAGCATGGATTCCGGATATGAAAAGGCGAAGCATCTGTTTTCCGGAAAGAACAGACCGGATTGTCTTTTCTGCGCTACGGATAATATCGCAGCGGGAGCAATGCTCTACTGCCGTGAAAAAGGCATACTGATACCGGACGATCTGATGATATGCGGCGTGGGCGATTCCCGAATGGGAAAGATGCTGTATGTGCCGCTGTCATCGGCACATCTTCACTATAAAACCGCGGGCAAAGAAGGCGCAAAGATGCTCCTGTCCGAGATGAAGAACGAAAGCGGGGTCTGTCGGATAATGCAGCTTAAATACGATATAAGCGAGCGCGAATCGACTGCACGCCAGTGACATACGGCAGAGAGCCGTTATATGAAACTGTGTGAAACTTACCGAAAAAAGGCTTGAAATTGTTGTTATATGCCTATAGACAACGCTGATCCACTATGCTATAATGTAATCAGGATATGAAACCGATATCACATACAGTGTGATATATTTTCAGTACGATCTGCTTATTTACAGAAAGGGTGGGGTCTATGGATCACAACAAATGCGCATCGGAAATACTCGATGCCATAGGCGGCAAGGAGAATCTCGCAAGCGCAGCTCACTGCGCGACCCGATTAAGGCTCGTAATAGCCGACAACGGGAAAGTAAAGAAAACAGTTCTCGAAAACATCGACGGCGTAAAGGGCGTATTTGAAGCTGCGGGACAGCTTCAGATCATCATAGGCACAGGTACGGTCAACAAGGTATATGACGAATTTATCAGGCTTGCGGGTGTCGAGGCGGCTTCAAAGGATGATGTAAAAAAAGCTGCTGCAGCAAAGGCGCCGTGGTATAAAAGAGCCATTAAGACACTCGGCGACATCTTCGTTCCGATAATCCCCGCGATAGTTGCGACTGGTCTGCTGTGCGGACTGCTCGGCGGTCTGTCAAAGGCATTCCCGGATATGGCGGGAAGTGACCTCTTCAAGCTGCTTGACATATTCTCAAATGCCGCTCTTACATTCCTGCCCATTCTTATCGCTGTAAGCGCCGCGAAAATATTCGGCGCAAACATCTACCTCGGCGCAGTTATCGGTATGATAATGATACACCCGAATCTCGTGAATGCGTGGTCTGTCGGGGACGGAAGCGGACTTCCCACGCTCTGGTCATGGTTCGGTCTCTGGGATATATATGCGACCGGCTATCAGGGTCATGTTATACCTGTCGTTATCGCGGTGCTGCTTCTTTCCGTGATAGAAAAACAGCTGCACAAGCGTGTTCCCGAAATGTTTGATCTGTTTGTGACACCGCTTGTGTCGGTGCTTGTAACAGGTTTCCTCACAATGACGATCATCGGACCGGTATTTTCTCAGCTTGAATCGTGGGTGCTCACGGGTGCACAATGGCTCATCTCAATCCCGTTCGGAATAGGTGCTTTCTGCATGGGCGCTGCTTATGCTCCCACAGTTGTTGCAGGCGTACATCATATGTACAACGCAATCGAGCTTTCGATGCTGGCTGACAGCGGCAGGAACATCTGGATGCCGATTGCTACTGCGGCTAACGTTGCACAGGGAGCTGCTGCTCTCGCAGTCGGCGTAAAGACACACAGCCGCAAGATCAAATCAATGGCTCTCCCCGCCTCCCTCTCCGCTTTCATGGGTATTACGGAGCCTGCTATATTCGGTGTCAATGTACGTTTCGGAAAGCCGCTTATCGCCGGAATGGCAGGCGGCGCGTGCGGTGCGGCTATAGCTTCTGTAATGGGTGTATATGCTACCGCCAACGGCGTTACAGGTCTGTTCGGTTTCCTTATCACTACCGAAAGTTTCCTCGGTTATCTGCTCACATTCACTGTTGCTGCCGCTGTTGCTTTCGTTCTCTCATGGATACTTTACAAAGACGCTGCCGAAGAAGTACCGGCTGCTGCTCCCGAAGCAAAACCTGCTGTAAATTACGACGATAACTGTGTATATTCCCCGCTGAAAGGCGCCGCAGTCCTCATGGCTGACGTTCCGGACGAGACATTTGCATCAGACGTTCTCGGTATCGGCGCCGCAGTTGAACCGAGCGAAGGCAAGGTAGTCGCTCCCGCAGACGGTGAAGTAAGCACGCTTTTTGACACGCATCACGCGATAGGACTTACTCTTGACAACGGCATGGAGATGCTCATTCACGTAGGTATCAACACGGTCGAGCTGAACGGCGAGGGCTACAAGGCGCACGTTTCAGAGGGCGATAAGGTCGTACGTGGTCAGACGCTGATAACATTCGATATACCGCTGATAAAGAGCAGAGGATATAAGACGGTGACCCCTGTTATCATCACAAATCCCGATGATTACAAGGATATACACAAGGCTGCCGACGGAAATGTCAACTTCCTCGATAAGCTGATAGAAACCTCAAAATAAATCTTTTCGCAAGGACGTGACCTTTGCATATGAAAAACGACTTCAGACAAAAGCTGCACCTCGAACCCGTGAGCGGCTGGCTCAATGACCCCAACGGGCTGTGCTTCTTCAAGGGAGAGTACCATGTTTATTTCCAGTACTCCCCCGACAGCGCGGAAGGAAACGGCATCAAATGCTGGGGACACTGGAAAAGCCCCGATCTGCTGCACTGGCGGTTCACGGGAACGGTGCTTTTCCCCGATACTCCCGACGACAGGGACGGCGTATATTCGGGCTGCGGATTTGTGAAGGAAGATACGCTGTACCTCTTCTACACGGGCAACGTGAAGGAAGAAGGCGACCATGACTACATCACATCCGGGCGCGGTGCGAATGTGATACTTGTCACCACAAAGGACGGGCACAATATGAGCGGAAAGCGCGTACTTCTGCGCAACACGGATTATCCGGAATACTGCTCATGTCATGTGCGCGACCCGAAGGTATGGGAAGAAAACGGCAGATACCGCATGGTGCTCGGCGCGAGAACGCTCGATAACAAGGGCTGTGTATTGTATTACCGATCGGATGATCTGATCAACTGGGAGTTTGAGGAGGAGCTCCGCACGCCGAATTCCGGCTATATGTGGGAATGTCCGGACGAATTCATGCTCGGCGGTCACAGATACCTCAGCATATCTCCGCAGGGACTTCCGCACGAAAAATATTTCTCACAGAATGTGTACAGCTCCGGGTATCTCGACGTCAACAAAGGCGTTTACACGGAATGGGACAAGGGCTTCGATTTCTATGCGCCGCAGACATTTGAAGCTCCGGACGGCAGAAGGATACTGATAGGCTGGGAGGGCATCGGAGACATTCCATATACCAATCCCACAACATCACTCGGCTGGCAGCACTGCCTGACGATCCCGCGTGAGCTGAGCTCAGGAAAGAACGGTCTGATAATGCAGTATCCCGTGCGTGAACTTGAAAAGCTGCGCACGGACAGCTCTCCGATAAAGAGCGGTGAAACTGTAAAGACTGAACTTCCGTTTGAATTTGTCGGAAAGACCGGCAGAAACTTCACAATTATACTTGAAGATATTCTGAAGCTTGAATACCGTGAAGATGAATTTTCACTCACGTTCGTTTCAGACAGCGCGGGATATGGCAGAGATGTGAGACGTGCAAAACTGACGGAGTGCAGCGATGTCCGTATCATAGCCGATACCTCTTCCGTCGAGGTATATCTGAACGGCGGTGAAACTGTGATGTCGGCAAGAATGTACCCGGCTGATACTTCGGCAGCATTTTCGGTGAACGGTTTATCCGGAACGATATATAAACTTGATGGAATGGAGATGATATCCGATGAATAAAGTTCTCGCTGCGATAGGTGAAGCACTTATCGACTTTATTCCCGATAAAAGCGGCTGTGCATTTGATGATGTGACCGCTTTCGCGCCAAAGGTCGGCGGAGCTCCGGCAAATGTGTGCGCGGCATTCTCGCGGCTCGGCGGCAAGTCGAGACTGCTGACACAGCTTGGAGATGACCCGTTCGGACACAAGATAATACACGAACTGAACGATGTCGGTGTCGATACGAGCTGTATATCCCTTACCGACAAAGCGAATACCGCGCTCGCGTTCGTATCTCTCGGCGAAAACGGCGACAGGACATTCTCATTTTACCGCAAGCCCTCCGCTGATATGCTCTATGAAGCAGAAAATGTGAAGGACAGTCTTTTCGATGATGTTTTCGCGCTCCACTTCTGCAGCGTCGATATCGGAAATTTTCCGATGAAACAGGCGCATAAAAGGGCTGTTGAGATAATGAGATCGCGCGGCGGGATAGTAAGCTTCGACCCGAATCTGCGCTTCAATCTCTGGGATAGCCGCGAAGCACTGCAAAGTGCTGTACGGGAATTCATACCCATGAGCGATATCGTAAAGATCTCGGAGGACGAACTTGAATTCGTGACGGGTGCAAAAGATATCACAGCGGGGGCGCAAAGCCTGTTTGAGCAGGGAGCAAAGCTTGTCCTATATACCTGCGGTGAAAACGGCGCGTATGCTTTCAACCGCAAAGCGACTGCCCATGTTCCTTCATACAAAGTCGATGCTGTCGATACAACGGGCGCGGGCGACGGCTTCACTGGTTCATTCCTGTGGATGCTCAGGGATATATGCTGCGAACGGGAAAAGCTTGGAGAATTGACCACTGAAAGCCTTATGGAATGTCTCGGATTTGCCAACAGATTCTGTGCTCTCAGCGTACAGCGAAAAGGTGCGATAGCATCTTATCCGACAATGGATGAGATGCAGAAAATATTATCTGAATAATGAAAGGAAGTATCACTATGAAAGAATTTACTTACACTATCAAGGACGAGATCGGTATCCACGCAAGACCCGCGGGAAATCTCGTAAAGCTCATCAAGGGATTTTCAAGCAGCGTTACCATTGAAAAAGAGGGTAAGCCTCCCATAAACGGTACGGCTCTTATGAAGCTGATGGGGCTCGGCGTAAAATGCGGCGACACCGTCAAGTTTACTGTCGAGGGCGATGATGAGGAAGCAGCTGCAAAGGGTATCGAAGAGTTCATGAATGCCAATCTATAAACAACTGAAAGGTCGGTGACGGATATGTCCGTTTATCAGGGAAAGGGAGTTTACGGAGCTGTCGCTGTCGGCAGAGCTTCGATATTCAGCAGACAGGCGGCTGATGTCCGCCGCGTCAATATCGAAGATACGGAAAAGGAATTGCAGCGGGTCGAGGCTGCCAAGGCTATTGCTGTCGGGCAGCTTGAAGCGATACACGACAAGGCTCTCAAAGAAGTCGGAGAAACCAACGCCGAGATATTTGAGATACATATAATGATGCTCGATGACGAGGACTACAACGATTCGATAAAAAGCATAATCGAGACACAGAAGGTCAACGCCGAGTACGCTGTCGCAGTGACGTCCGACAATTTTGCGGAGATGTTCGCAAGCATGGACGACGCATATATGCAGGCGCGTTCCGCTGATGTAAAGGATATTTCCAACCGCCTTATCGCCTGCATGACAAGCGGCGGCGAAGCCGATGAGCTCAATGACGAAAAGATGATCGTATGCGCGGACGACCTTGCGCCGAGCGAAACGGTATCACTCGACAAGGACAAGGTGCTCGCGTTTGTCACCGCTTTCGGCTCGTCAAATTCGCACACCGCCATTCTTGCGAGGAATATGAACATACCCGCTGTTATCGGCGCAGGAAAAGAATTTCTGCAAAGCATACACAACGGCGATATGCTGATAGTTGACGGTCACACCGGAGAGATAATCGTATCACCGGACGAGGATACTATAAAAAAATACACCGAAAAACAGGCTGCCGACATAAAGAAAAAGCAGCTTTTGCAGGAGCTGAAGGGCAAGGAAAACATAACTCTTGACGGCACTAAAATAAACATCTTTGCCAACATCGGCGGTGTCGGCGGTATAGGTTCCGTGCTTGCAAACGACGCAGGCGGCATAGGTCTGTTCAGAAGCGAGTTCCTTTACCTCGAAAGCGAAGACTATCCCACCGAGGAACAGCAGTTCAACGCATATCGCAAGATCCTTGAAAGCATGGCGGGAAAGAAAGTGATAATCCGTACGCTTGATATTGGCGCGGATAAGCAGATCGGCTACTTTGATCTGGATAAGGAGGATAATCCTGCGCTCGGTTTGCGCGCTATACGTATCTGCCTTACCCGTCCCGAAATTTTCAGGACACAGCTAAGGGCACTGTTCCGGGCTTCTGCATTCGGCAGCCTCGGAATAATGTTCCCGATGATAACAAGCGTTTCGGAAGTCGAGAAATGTCTTGCACTGTGTGATGAAGTCAAAAATGAACTCGTCAGCGACGGTATCAGGATCGGTGAAAATACCGAGATCGGCATCATGATAGAGACTCCCGCCGCTGCTGTTATAAGCGATAAACTCGCACCGCTCGTTGACTTCTTCAGCGTGGGCACAAACGATCTGACGCAGTACACTCTCGCCTGCGACCGCCAGAACGCCAAGCTCGAATCGTTTGTCGATACTCATCATGAGGCTGTGCTTCGGCTGATAGAAATGTCCGCAAAGAACGCTCACGCCAACAATGCATGGATAGGTATATGCGGCGAACTTGCGGCTGATCTTACGCTGACCGAAACATTCCTGAAAATGGGCATCGACGAGCTTTCGGTCTCGCCGCCGTATGTGCTGCCTCTGCGTGAAAAAGTGCGCAGTACAGACCTGCGCAAGGTATAAGAACGACCCTTTCTATTTTCCATGAAAATGACATATAAGTTATAACAAACATATTTGATATATTGTACTGTATGTTCCAAATCAGTAGAACAATCCAAGCGGAACATACGTAAAAGCCCATCCAGCCGTGATATAACCGAGTACGAAGCTGTACAAATAAATCCCCGATAAAACATGAAACGAATATGACACCGAGGAATTTATTGTACAGCAATGAACAGTGTCTTCAAATATAACGGAATCAGCCGGTATCATGTAATATGATACCGGCTGATTTATCAAAGGCATACACCCATCGTTATGAAACAACTATGCTACCAAAATTGATGATATACTTTAATCATCATCATCGTCAAATGAATACCATTCTTCAACTGTATCATAAATCCAGTCAAACAGTTTCTTTTTCAGAGGCTCTATTTTGTTACCGCCGACCTTAACTAGATAAACATAGTCCTCAGAATCAACATAAATATGCCATTCATCCTGACTAAGAAAGAAGACATACCCCTTAGTAAAACACTACCCACAACTTAAGCGTAAAACGCGGCGTAAGCCGCGAGTAAAGTTTTCGGTCAAGCCTTTTTCAAAAGGCTTGCGGTGGTCGATAATCAACAGT
>CAMVEM010000085.1 GCA_947166515.1 uncultured Clostridia bacterium
AAAACGCCGCGAACCCTATGCTCGTCACGCTGTCAGGGATCGTTATGCTTGTAAGGCTTGAACAATTATAAAACGCCGCGAACCCTATGCTCGTCACGCTGTCAGGGATCGTTATGCTTGTAAGTCTTGAACAGGATGAAAACGCATTGCCCCCTATACTCGTCACGCCGTAGGGAATCGTTATGCTTGTAAGGTTTGAACAGCTAGAAAACGCATAGTCCCCTACATTCGTCACACTGTCGGGGATCGTTATGCTTGTAAGGCTTGAACACCAATAAAATGCACTGTACCCTATACTCGTCACGCCGTAGGGAATCGTTATGCTTGTAAGGTTTGAACAGTGATAAAACGCATTGTTCCCTATACTCGTCACGCTGTCGGGGATTGTTATGCTTGTAAGCTTTGAACAATAAGCAAACGCCTTGTTCCCTATACTCGTCACGCTGTCGGGGATAGTTATGCTTGTAAGGCTTGAACAATTACGAAACGCATATTCCCCTATACTCGTCACACCCCACGGGATAACGACCTCTCCGCCCTTGCCTTTATATTTTTTTAAAACGCCGTCTTTAATATTGAAATCATTTATATCGCTTGCCGGCGGATAATCTGTGGTTGTTGCCTCTGTTTCGGCAGATGTTGTGTCAGAGCCGGTGTAGTACGGGTTGTATTCTTCCGGTGTGGTGGTTGTCCCTCCGAACCCAAACGGGTCAAACACTTCTGACGCTGTAGTGGTCGTTGTCGTGGTCGCTGTCGGGGCGGCTGTGGAGCTTTCAGATTTCACGCCCGATCTTTCATTGATATACTTTGCAAGAAGATCTCTTATCTCTGCGCTGTCAACCTTTTCAAGCGCTTTTTCAAGCTCACTTATAGCCTTGTCTATATCACCTGCATTATAGTAAGACTCCGCAAGCTGTATGTACGAAGAAGCGTTCTGTGTGTCGGCTGTTGTAGGCTGAGAGCACGCAGATGATATTACTACTGCCGCTGCCAGCATTGCAGCCATGATATTTCTTTTTTTCATGTAATAGTCCTCCGTAATTATATATATTGTAATAACATTTTATCATTATATCACAAGGAACCGCAAAAGTCAATTTTTTTGAAAAAGCTTGTGGGGACGAAGTTCCCACAGAAAAAGAGGATCTCTCCCCAAGGGGAGGGGGTCAGGGGGTGGGGACAAATTTTCCCCCTGCTTGTCATAACCCGTACATATCGCGAATATATATTTTTTTGACAGGGCAGGCTCACATTTCAGGATCGTGAAGTTTTGCTGAATAAACAAACGGAGGTAACCCTATGGAACTTAAACTTGATAAAGAACCGGTATTGCTCACCGAGACCGTATATGACGGTCAGACAGAGCAGAGTATCGAGCTTGAATATGTCCTGCCCGACTATTATCCCGATGTATTCAAGCTCCTCAAATGCACCCTCACGCCGAAGATAGTGTCATACAGCGTTTCCGAAAACAAGCTGTTCATTGACGGCGTGGTATATGTGAGAGTGCTCTATCTCGGAGAAGGCAGCAGCGAGATAAACGTTGTGGAACAGCGGACAGCTTATTCCAAGACAGTGGAGCTCAGCCGCGCAGTACGTTCTCCGCGTGTGTACATTTTTCCGTCGGTGGATTATTGCACATCTCGTGCGGTCAGCGGAAGAAAGATCGACATTCGCGGTGCAGTAAGTCTTAAAATCAAGGTAACCGGACTGTATGAGACCGAGCTGCTTGGCGGAGCGGCGGGAATGGGAACACAGGTCAGCACAAGCGAGATTCCGGTATGTGACGACAGGCTTATCGGCGGTTCTCAGTACATAGTACGAGAGGATATCGAAACAGGAGCCGGCGGCGGGATAACCGCTATCCTTTCTTCGGAATGTACAGCTTCGGTGACGGATACGAAAGTTATTTCCGACAAAGTTGTAGTAAAAGGTGAAGCGAACGTAAAGGCGCTGTATCTGATAAAGAAAAGCTCGGGTGAGAGCTCTGCCGAAGTAATGGAGGCTACGGTCCCGCTCAGCAGGATAATTGACATGAACGGAGTAACCGATCAGCATACTACATTCGCAGAGCTTGATATAATGGACTTCTCGCTTGAGATAAAGCCTGACGACAGCGGAGAGAACCGCACATTCGGCTGCGATATGACCGTTGACTGCAAGGTAAGCGCCTATAAAGAATCTCAGATAAAGCTTGTAAATGATCTTTATTCCACCGAATATGAGTCGTCATATACCGTTGCTTCTGTCAGAACTGAGGGAATGCCTCGTCCTGTTTCTGTGCAATGCCCGCTCAGATCTGACGTGGAATATTCTGACGGAAATATCGGCGAGATATATGATGCATGCTGCGAGATAGTTTCCGTCACATTATCTCCCGATGACAACGGAAAGACAAAGCTGAATGTGCGCACGTTGCTGAGGATCATCGGAAAATCGTCCGACGGAACTCCGATAGTAGTCGAGAAGAATGAGAGCACTGATATAGATACCGATATCCTGCAGAATGAGTGCTTTACTGCATATCCGACCGCACATGCGTCGGGTGTCAGCTTCGGCATTTCCGGTGACAATACTGCAGAAGTCAGAGCGCAGATCTGCATCAGCGGACTTGTGAGTCGTGTTGACGAAATAAATGCGGTAAGTGAGATTACGATAAATGAGGATTGTCCAAAGCAGAAGAACAACGAATACGCCCTGAGGATCTATTATGCGGACGAGGGCGAGAATGTCTGGGATATTTCCAAACGATACAACACATCGGCTGCCGCGATAATCGCTGAAAACGATCTTGACGGAGAATCTCCGACTGTGTCGGGTATGATACTTATACCGATAGTATGAAAATTATATTCTGAAAGGGCGATAAAATGAACAGATCAATATACCATGATATCTCCGAGAGAACCGAAGGGAATATCTACATCGGGATAGTAGGTCCCGTCCGTTCCGGAAAATCAACATTTATAAGCAAATTCATGCAGACTATCGTTATCCCGAACATAGAAAGCTCGTTCCGCAAGGAGAGAGCGGTAGATGAACTGCCGCAGTCCGCCGCCGGGAGAACGATAATGACAACAGAACCGAAGTTCGTCCCGGAAGACTCGGTAAACATCTGTCTCGATGACAGCACGCACATGAACGTCCGGCTCATAGACTGCGTCGGATATATAGTTCCAAGCGCTATCGGCTATATCGAGAATGAGCAGCCGAGAATGGTGATGACTCCGTGGTTTGACAAGGAGATTCCGTTCAATATGGCGGCCGAGGTGGGAACTCAGAAGGTCATCAATGAGCACAGCACTATCGGCCTCGTGATAACCACCGACGGCAGTATAACGGATATTCCGCGCGAGGAATATGAAGAAGCCGAGCGCCGTGTTATCGATGAGCTGAACAACATCAACAAGCCATTTGCAGTAATACTCAACTGCCGCGATCCCGAAAGCGAAGAGAGCAGGGCGCTTGCCGAAAAGATGTCAGCTGAATATGGAAAGCCCGTTATGCCGCTCAACTGCACCGAGATCGGAGAAAAAGAAGTCAAGGATATTCTTACTGAGGTCCTGCTCCAGTTCCCGGTAAAAGAGATCTGTATAAAAATACCGAAGTGGCTGAGTGCGCTCAACAAGGAACACTGGCTCAAACGAGAGGTTTTTTCCGCGATAAAGGAAACCGCAGACGGTATAAACTCGGTCGGTGAGATAAAGAATATTACGTCTGTCGCATCTTCATGCGAGCACATAGAAAGCTGTACAGTAGAAGAGACCGATCTCGGCAAAGGTGCCGGATATGTGGATATCAGGCTCAGAAACGAGCTTTTTTATAAGATTCTCGGCGAGGCGACAGGGCTTGAACTGCACGATGAGAGCGATCTTATGCCGTGTATGATAGAGCTTGCCGGTATAAAGAAGCGCTTTGAAAAGGTGAAAAGTGCGCTTGATGATGTTCAGGCTACCGGCTATGGTATAGTAATGCCTGAGCTTGAGGAATTAAGCCTTGAAGAACCGCAGATAGTGAAGCAGGGAGGTAAATACGGCGTAAAGCTACGTGCGCACGCGCCCTCGATACACATGATGGCGGCGGATATAGAGACCGAAGTATCGCCGATCGTAGGTTCGGAGCGCCAGAGCGAAGAACTTGTAAAATATCTGCTGAACGAGTTTGAGGAAGATCCGATAAAGCTCTGGGAAAGCAATATCTTCGGAAAATCACTTCACGAGCTTGTGAACGAGGGACTCCGGAACAAGCTTTATCGAATGCCTATCGATGCACGCGGAAAACTCCGTGAAACGATCGAACGTATAATAAACGAAGGCTGCGGAGGCCTTATCTGCATAATCTTATAAACATAATATGCTCCTTTTCCGTATAGCTGCGGGAAGGGAGCTTTTTCGTATGATTATGAATGTCCGGATATGATATTTTACTGTCCATAAAAAACGGTTGCATTTTTGTGACAGATGTGCTATAATATTTCTGTATAAGGTCCGGGAAGGATCCCGGAAAGCTGAAAGGAATATCTGATGGATATAAACGACGAAAAATGCGCTGTCTGCGGAGAGAAGATCTCCGATAAAGACGAAAAGATATATTGTCCCGACTGCGGTACAGCTATGCACCGTGAGTGTTTTCGTGCTGCCGGAAAGTGTCCGAATGAAACACAGCATGAACATATTTCAGAAAAAAACACCACTGAAAAGGATAATGTCATGATAGATCTCGGGCGTGACGAAGATTCAGACGAAGTGTGCGATATTTGCGGAAGACCTTTCAAAGAGGACGACGAGAAGGTTTTCTGCCCGGATTGCGGAGCTGCTATGCACAAGTTATGCTACAGCATGACGCACCGCTGTCCTCATGAAAATGAACATTCCGACAGATCGAACCGGGACAGGCTGTTTCTTTCGCATTTTGCAGATGACAGGAACATCTGCGGCAAATGCGGTAAGAACCTTACCGATGAAGATGAGAAAGTATATTGTCCCGAATGCGGAACTCCTGTTCACAAAAGCTGCTGGGAGAGTTCTCCGGGCTGTCCCAACGCTTACAGACACCTCAGCGGATATGACTGGGAAGCCGACCACAGCCGAAAACCGACAATACGCAAGGATACTACCACATCTCAGGAATACGGTACAAGGATAACTTTTGAGAATTTTCCCGATATTGTGCTTGAGCACCCGTTCAGATCACAGACAGGCGATGAGGAACTGACCTGCCGCGGTGTAAACCAGAAAGAACTGCTGTATTTCCTCGGAAAGGATAATTTCAGCACACCGCGCTTCTTTATGTTGTTTATGAACATGGCAAACAGCGGGAAGATATTGTCATTCAACTTTTCGGCATGGCTCTTTGCCCCGTTTTATCATTTTTACAGAAGAATGACGGGACCTGCGGTGATACTGACTGTTGCACTGTTTATTCTTACGCTGCCGACGGTGTTGTCACAGATGATATACTGGGGATTCACAGACGCTTCCGCTGCCGGGATCATAAACGATCAGGCGGCCGTATTGACATCATATATACTTGCGGGGCTGAGACTTTGCCTTCTGCTTTTCAATGATTATTTCTATATGCGCTGGAGCGTCAGCAGGATACTCTCTATAAGAGAAAAATGCAAGGATATGCCGGAGGATGAGTATTATGAAGTTCTCGAACATTCCGGAAAGCCGAAAATGATATATATTCTTGCCTGTGTCGGTATTTTCGGACTGCTTGGATATGCGTTCAAACTGTTTATCTCGGCTTCGGGCATCACATGAGGCAAAATAAGAATTTAACAGGCGGGAGGTGAGTTCTGTGATATACGATAAATTAAGGGCAATATACCGTAAATATGGCAATAAAGCTGTATATCCGGTGATCTTTCTTATATTTCTGATAATAAATATTATCGGATGCGCGGGACTCTCTTATCCCGCTACCGATCCGAACGAGCTTTCGGTAATTGCTGTGTCCGACCATTTTCTCGGACGGAGCTGGTCGGGAGTTATGGTTTCCGTCGATTATTACTATGGATTTCTTCAGGGTCTTATTTATACGCCGATAATGCTTATTTTCGACGACGCAAAGATGCAGTATTCCGCAATACTGTTCTTAAACTCGGTGATGATAAGCTTTGTTCCGGTTATCGCATATTATATTTCCTACAAGCTAAAAACCGGGAAAATATGGAAATGCCTTATCGCTTCATTCGTAGCGGGAGGATATTGCTGTTATTTCGCGCATACAAAATCCGCTTGGACAGAAACTATCTCGATAGTTCTGCCGTGGGTGCTTATCTGGCTTACGCTCAGGACCGGAGACTGTAAAAACAAATATACGCGATTTTTTATGTCGCTTCTTACAGGTACCGTGGCGGGATTGTCATTTGCTGCTCATACACGGCTTATCGCGGTCGTACTTGCGCTGACGCTTGCTCTCATCCTTGAAAGGGTATTTTTCGGAAAGAAGATAATAAATTTCATCGGTTATTTTCTTTCGCTGATTATCATAACCGCGGGAGTTATAGCATTATCAGGTGAGATACAGAGAGACTTATGGTGCGCGGAAGACCCTTCGCTTCTGAAAAACACTATTGCGGAATTTCTGGCCGGATTTCCGGCAGCAATGGAAAACAACGGGTTTTTGAGATTTGCTGAAACTTTCAGCGCTCAGCTTTATTATTTTGCTGCAAGCACATGGGGACTCGGCGCTGTATCGTTCTGCCTGTTTGCCGCTGTATTATCAGCCTGTATAAAGCATAAAGCCAGAAAAGAACCGCAGACCTATGAGAATGAAGTTTCGCTGTTTGCTTTCTACAGCGTATTTACAGTGATATTTACTCTGATATTCAGCACTTTCTATCGTTTCAGGAACGACAATTCCGCCATATATCAGGACTCTATGATGTTCGGAAGATTTACGGACGGAATAGTGCCGCTTGCTATGATATTTGTGCTGATAATGCTGTTCACGCATTCGATTAGTGTAAATAAGATTCTCGGTGCCGGCGCAGTTCTCGGCGTTATCTATTTCTCGTTTATAATGCTTGCTGTTCCGGTGATATTATCGTGCAATTCTACGAGAATAGCGCCTGTACTCGGACTTTATCCGCTGAGAGTAGGTGCGGCAAGCACAGAGCTTCTCACTTTTGACAGTCTGCTTCTTACCATGTCAATGTCGTTCTGTATCATGGGCATACTGCTGGTAGTAATCAGCTGTACAAAAAAATACAGATCGATAATCATATCAACGATAATGTCGGTAGTTACGGTATATTCACTCATTTATATATCAGCTGCATATCTTCCTATTTGCAAAGCTGAAGCCGAAAATCTCAACGAATCTGTCGTAAAGCTCTCAGAAAGCGTATTCAACCAGTCCGGAGCTCCCGCGATCACCGCATATAATATCAGCAGACACGATGCGCTTATGCTTCAGTTTATGAACCGTAATGTATCAGTAAAAGTTACGTATGATATCGAATCGGTACCGGAGAACAGCTTCCTTGTGGTAAAAGCCGGCGAAGATGTTTCCGCGCTTGAGAACAGCCGCACGCCTTTCTTGCTTGTTGGAAGCAGCGAAACGCTCAGACTATACGCTTATGGCGAAAGAGCGTCTGCATATATGCGTTCTCAGGATATTGATGAATCAGAGCTTGAATCTGAAAAGGAGACGCTTATCCCGGAGAAGACCACTGCGCCTTCCGAGACATCTTTAGCACCGAAAACGACGACTGGAGAGCATCCGTCTTCATTCGAGACTGAAAGAACACCGTCAGTCACCACATACGTTACTCCGTCGGTAGTGACGACTCCCGCGGACAGTCTGGGCGAGGAGGATAACTGGGCGGTGCCTCAGTAATAAGAATTGCTATGGACAGGGAGATATTCGATCTTTTTGGTTATGACATATATGTAAGCGGGGATCATCGTTTTGGCACGGACGCTCTGCTTCTTGCAAGATTTTCGCTCCCGAACTCAAAGGACAGGGTGTGCGACTTATGCAGCGGTTGCGGGATAATCCCGATGCTGTTCTTTGCATTGAAAAAGCCGCCTGCAGAAGTGTATGCGGTCGAGATACAGGACGAAGCTTTTGAACTGATGCAGATGACTGCGGAAAAGAACGGCCTCACAGATCGTTTTATACCCGTAAAAGCCGACCTGACAAAGGACGACGAGCTTTTTGCGGTCCCGCGGCAGAAAATGGATCTTGTAACGGTCAATCCGCCTTACTATAAGCCGGGTGCAGGTGCTGAACGCTTATCTCATGCTCAGGCAGCGGCGAGGCATGAGCTGCTCTGTAATCTTGAGGGTGTGATAAGAGCGGCATCGCTGCTGTTGAAATACGGCGGTGTGCTGAAAATGTGCCATATACCGGAGCGACTCACGGATATTATGTGTCTTATGCGAAAATACGGCATAGAACCTAAGGTTATGCAGTTCGCGCACCACAGAGACACGTCGGAGAAGCCGTACCTTTTGCTCGTTGCGGGAAAAATGGGCGGAAAACCGGGACTTATAGTTGAAAAGCCAGTAACGGTGGAAGATATGGATAAGGAATTGTTCGGAAAGAATGGTACACAAAGATGAGATATTTATACAGAACAAAGATAATAGAAGCTCTTCTGCCGAAAAAGAAGGAAGGACTCACCGAGGGCGCGATTCTTACCGCTGTCGGCGCTGCCAAAAAAGACAGAAAACGCGTTATGGGCGTTGTTTCCGCACTTGAAAAGGACGGGATAATCTACCATTCAAAGGGCAGGTATATCCTTAAATCGGCAGGAAGATATTTTAACGGCACTGTAGTAAAGCTTGCAAGAACGCATGGCTTCATCAGAAATGACGATACGGACGAGGAACTTTTTGTCCGCGGCAGAGACTTACTGGGTGCTGTTCCGGGCGACAAGGTGCTGGCGCTTGTGACCGAATATAAGGACGAGGAGCACCCTTCCGACAGCGCAAAAGTAGTGCTTGTGACAGAAGAAAACGAGGGTGTGTTGACCGGTACTATAGTTCCCGACGGAAATACTCTCAAGCTACGCGCAGACGGATTTTATTCCGAACCGCTGACGATAATCAGGTGGAACAATAATCAGATAAAAGCCGGCGACAAGGTTCGTTATTCGATTCACGAGCGTACCGAGCATCACAGCGATATGACCGTTGATATCGTTTCGGTTTATGGAAGTTCGGAGTACGCAAAGATCTCGGTTGACGCATATATCGACGAGAAAGGTATCGAAACAAAGTTTTCCGAAGAAGCCATAGCAGAAGCGGAGAAAACAGAGCATGACGGCATATCTCCCGACGAGATAAAGAACCGTGAGGATCTGCGTGATCTTCCGATTTTTACGATCGACGGCTCGGACACAAAGGACATAGATGACGCGGTAAGTATTTCAAAGACAGATGAAGGATTTCTGCTTGGTGTTCATATTGCCGATGTTTCACATTATGTCAGAAAAGGAACAGCGCTTGACAAGACCGCTTTTCACCGCGGAACAAGCATATATATCGCTGACAGAGTTATTCCTATGCTGCCGAAGCAGCTCTCAAACGGGATATGCTCGCTAAATCCGAATGAGAACAGACTTGCATTTTCGTGCATAGCAAAGCTTAATACGAACGGAGACGTTACAAACTTCAGATTTGCCAAAACTGTTATCCGTTCACGCGTTAAAGGCGTTTATTCCGAGATAAACAAGCTGCTCGACGATACTGCCGATGACGATATAAGAAAAAAGTACGCTGAGGTCGCGGACGAACTCCCGCTTATGCGTATGCTGACGGAAATACTTATAAAGAAGCGCATTGCAAGAGGCGCACCGGACATCGACTCGAAAGAAAGCAAGATAATCTGCGATGAAAACGGGATCTGCATTGATATAACCGAACGCACGCGCGGCTTTGCAGAACGCATGATCGAGGAATTCATGCTCTGTGCTAACGGCTGTGCGGCTAAGCTTGCAATGGAGAAAATGTTCCCATTCGTTTATCGTGTGCATGAAAGTCCTGACACCGATAAACTGGTTCAGCTTTCCTGCACACTGACCGATCTCGGCATTGATCCGCTCGGAATAAACGAGAGAAGCACCGCAGCAGACCTTGCAGCAGTTCTCGAACGCACGAAGGACGATCCGAAGGCTCCGGTAATAAACAATCTTGTTCTGCGCTCGATGATGAAGGCAAAGTACAGCGAGGAGCCGCTCGGTCACTACGGACTCGTTTTAAAGGAATACAGCCACTTCACATCGCCGATACGCCGCCTTGCCGATCTTTCGATACACCGTATCCTTTCGGACGCTGTGGCAGGAGTTAACACCGAACAGCTTATTAAAAGGTACACGAAATTTGCTCACGAAAACGCCTGCCGCGCGAGTATCACGGAGCTTACTGCCGTTGCAGCCGAACGCGACTGCGACAAGTTCTACATGGCGGAATTTATGAAGAATCATATCGGCGAGGAATACGACGGATATATCTCCGGAGTTACGGGAATGGGATTCTTCGTTGTACTTCCGAACACGGTCGAGGGCAGGGTAGATGTGATGATGCTTCCGACCGGCTCCTATGAGCTTTCTGATGAGATAGCACTTCTCGAAACGGTTACCGGAAAGGCATATACTATTGGAGATAAAGTCCGCGTAAAGTGCGTCAGCACAGATGTAGCCGCGGGAATGATAGATTTTGAGCTGCTGGAGCATTATGGTGATAAAACAGATAACCAGAAATGATATTGACGAATGAGTCAATGTTATAAGAACAAGTTTTATGACTGTTGCGGATGAATTGGGGTTCACACCTGAAAACGCTCCTCGTTTCACGGCATTTGCAATGAACATGGATAGAAAAATAATGTTATCAGAAAATTAACAAAAAGACTTGTTTTTTCTCAGAATTTGTAGTATAATATACAATGGCAAAATTTAGAGGCTTTTAGTCTCGTATAATACAGGAGGAATTTCCAAGGTGGCAAGAAAAACATTGGCTGAAATGGAACAGTCTCTGCCGTCAAGCAAAGCAAGAGAACGTATCGAATCGCTTTTTGATGCTGAAAGCTTTGTCGAGACCGGCAAATTTGTCGGTTCCGGAGGAGAGACTGCAAGCGTTATCACAGGCTACGGACTTGTTGACGGCGCGACTGTTTACGCATTCTCACAGGATATATCCGTAAAGGGCGGAGCTGTGAACAAAGCAGCTGCTCTCAAACTCTCAAAATTATATAGTATGGCCGTTAAGAATGGCTGTCCTGTTGTCGGAATATATGACAGCAAGGGCGGAGACATCACCGAAGGCTCGGTTATGCTGGATTCTTACGCATACATAACAAAGTCCGCTGCAAAACTTTCTGGCGTTGTTCCTCAGATCTCGCTTGTTGCGGGCATCTGCGCGGGTACCGCCGCAATGATCGCGAGCATGGCAGACTTCACCGTAATGACCGAAAAGGCTGAATTCTTCATGACAGCACCGTTCGTTTCCGAAGATGACAGCTTCAAGGGTGCGGGAACTTCCGCTAATGCCGCAAAGTCCGGAACAGCCGCTATAATCGCAAAGGACGATAAGGCTGCTGTAGAAGAAGTAAAGAAGCTTATAAGGATACTTCCTTCGAACAATCTTGAGCTTTCCGGAAACGATTATTACGCCGATAATGATGCTGATATCACCGCAGATCTCAAGGCAGATGCCATGATAAAGGCTATTGCGGATAAGAACAGCGTTATAGAGCTTTATAAAGATTTCGGAAATGCATCATATACCGCACTCGGAAGCATAAGCTGGAAAACAGTTGGTTTTGTTGCTACGGACAAGGCAGACGAAAAGCTCTCCGCTGATGACTGCTCGAAGATAGCAAGATTCGTTTCGTTCTGTGATGCGTTCTCTATCCCTGTCGTTACAGTCCTTGACAGCGCAGGTATAGGCGGTACGCAGGCTGCGGAACTTTCAGGCTCTGTAAGGGACGCTGCAAAGCTTGCACAGATATATGCAAGCGCTACGACAGCGAAGATCGCGCTTGTGACCGAAAAAGCATACGGCTCTGCATACTGCGCGATAGTTCCCGCAAACGATATGGTGATTGCATACGAGAACAGCGTTATTTCTGCTGCTGATCCTAAAGCTGCTGTTATTTTCCTCAGAGGCGACGAGCTTGACGGCTCAAACGAAGCAAAGCTGATTGAGGAATATAAGGACAACGAAGCGAGCGTATTCACACTTGCGGCAACAGGAAGCATTGACAGAGTGATAGATCCTGCCGATACACGCACGGCTCTGCTTTCCGCTCTCGATACCCTTGAAGGCAAGAGAGTTCATGCACCGCAGAGAAAGCATATAAACTTTGTATATTGATCAGACGAAAGGAAGAAAACTACAATGAAGAGATATAATATTACCGTAAACGGCAGCGCTTATGATGTTACCGTAGAAGAACTTGACGCGAATGCAGAGGCTCCCGTCGCTGCTGCACCTGCAGCTCCCAAGGCTCCGAAGGCTGCTGCCAAGCCTGCTGCTCCCGCAGGAGCACAGGGCGGAACAAAGGTAGAAGCACCTATGCCCGGAACTGTTGTTGACGTGAAGGTTAAGGTCGGCGACAAGGTAAAGAACGGCGACGATATTGCGATAGTTGAAGCTATGAAGATGG
>CAMVEM010000086.1 GCA_947166515.1 uncultured Clostridia bacterium
GGAAAGCCCCGCATTTCAGGGGCGTGGGGACGGAGTCCCCACAAACCCGAAGGGGGTTTTAGGGGGGCGATCGGAAAGCCCCCCAGAAAAACCTACAAATTATGATTTGTTGTTACAATCACGCTTATTATTTAATAGTGCAATAAGACTATTATATTCCCCGGTTCAGGTTTTGTCAACAAAATAACGGGAAAATCGGCTTTTTTATGCCTTTTTCCCGTTTTTGCAAGTATAAACTGTCAAAATTGCATAACTTTACTGATTGGTCATCAGCCACATCTCGACCGCAGCACATTCCGTAGAACGCTTATAAGCGTCAACAGCGCCTGTATCAAGCGCACGCCTTCCTACCTCATACCTGCCGAGATCGGTGCCGCCGAGGCATGATGTGGTAATTACCACCGGCATGGTTTTTGAAAGCTCGGAAAGGACAAGCGTTATTTCGTTGTCCGGGATTCCTCCGGCTCCGTAAGTCTCCATGACTATACCGGCTCTGTCCTCGGCAATAGCCATGATGTCAAGTCCGTAGGTGAACGGAGTGAGACGTACAACTGCCGGGAATTTTCCGTTGCGTGCAGGGAAATTGTATTTCTTGCGCGGTATAAATCCCGAATAGCTGCGGAAAGCGTCTTTTTCGCTGCTGCTGATCTTGATTATATCGGCGCCGTTTATGATGCGTCCTGCAAATGCGAGGTAAATGCCCTTGTGATCTTCGCTTATGGCGGTACGTGCAGCAAGCTCGATGTTGTCGTAAGCGTCGCTGCCCTCTGCGTCAGGCGGAAGCATAGAGCCTGTAAGCACAATGGGCTTGTCGGTCTCAACAGTGAATGCAAGCACAGCTCCGGTGTATGCCATGGTGTCGGTACCGTGGAGTATGATGATTCCGTCATACTGCGGGAGATTCTCATTTATCGCGTTATAAATGCGGCGCCAGTGTATCGGCATTATATCCGTGCTGTCTATCGAGAAAAGATCAAGCACTGTCGTCTCGGCGCCTTCGATTTTCGGTTTAAGCTTGTCGCCGATAAGAGCAGGCCTGAGTCCGAAGCCGGAATTCAATCCCGCAATAGTGCCGCCTGTCGTTATCATCAATATCTTTTTCATCTGAAAAGCTCCCCGTCAAAGTATTTTTCCTGAAAATCTATTGCTTTTGTTATTTCCTCGTCTGTAAATTCCCTGCCGTCCGCAGAAACTATCCATTTATCCTCGATGTCGTTGTATCTGTGCCATACGGCGATGACTTTTCCGGAATATTCACTTACCGGCTTGTCCTCACCGAGCAGATAGATGTCCTGCTCTGCGCCGTCGCCGGCAAATATTCCGTCCACATAGCCGTAATTCACGGTATATTTAAGCTCCGGAACTTTAGGATGCACCGATCCCAGCGGTCTGTCGATCTTTCCGCTGACGGTCTTTCCGATGATGTCGGAATAGTCCGGTGCGATGTATTCTTTTTCCGCGTCCGCTTCTGCGAACCAATGTGTGCCGGAAGCATTATACAGCGGAGTTTTGAGCGTTTCAACATGTCTCAGCACATTGAGCCTGAACCCGCTCAGCAGTTCGCGTATGCCTTCCTCGTCGGTGAAAAAGTGCGGTATGCCGTCCTCGGGACCGCCCTTAAAGCGTATCGTGTTCTCGTCTATTCTTTCGCAGGGGCAGTTGGTGAAATGCCATGCTTTTTTTGAAAGGAGGTCGAAGTATATCTCGCCGCCAGGCTTGAGCACACGGCGAACTTCGCTCATTATCTGCTTTATTCCCTCTGTATCGGTATGCGTCATGACGTGGTAGGAGTAAATGCAGTCGAATGCGTTGTCCGCGAACGGAAGCTTCTTCATATCGCCGACAACCGTGCGGAAATCCGCTCCGCTTTTCTTCTGCCAGTCACGCAGATGGGCGACGCCGTATTCCGAGAGGTCGATAGCTGTGACCTTAAAGCCATATCTGTTGAAAAGGATCGAATGACGACCCAGCCCGCAGCCGAGATCGAGCACTCTTTCTCTGCCTTCTGCGCGCCATTTTTCGGCGTAGTAGTAGCTTTCCTCAGACGGTTTCAGCCACGTTTCGCCGGGTATGTTCTTCCAGTCCCATTCCTTGGATACGACCATATCATTCTCCTTTTATCACGCTGTTCAGAGCCGTTGTATATTCTTCCTCTGTGTAAACCGTGTTCAGCGCTTCGAGCAGACCCTTCGACGAGATGCGCTCCGGAAGTTTCAGCTTAGCGCAGAGCCTTTTTCTCAGCTCCGAGCTGTTTTCGCCTCCCGAAAGGCCGTCGTCCGTCAGCCTCTGTTTATCTATCCATATCTCACGCAGCTTGTCGGAACCGACTACCCCCGCGTCCTCAAATGCCTTTATCAGCAGCTCCTTGTTAATTCCCTCAACGCCGAGCTTTCCTTCTTTGGAAGGTTTTTCCTTGCGCTTTTCCTTGCCCGTGACGTCGGGAATGTAGATGTTTATTATCTTAGCTTGTGCGCCGAGCCTGCTTTTCAGCATGTTTCGTATCTGAAAGCCCGCGCCGTCGCTGTCTGTCAGTATTATTACACCGGTCGTCTTCGCGTACTTGCGTATCATATCAAGCTTTCGCCTGTCCTTGTATATAGAAAAACCGCCGGTCGTAATGATTATTCCGTCGATTATGCTGTCGAGTTTTATCTTGTCGTATTTTCCCTCGACTATAACGGGCATATCGAGCTTTATTCTGTCGGAAGCCAATCTTATCACCTCATACGGCGGTCGCGGCACAAAAACAGCTTTGTGACCGTTTCTTCCAGAAGCGTTCTGCCGTTCACTGCGGAGGATTTCATCTTTATGTCAGCGTCGAACAGCAGCTCCACCGTTTCACGGAGATATCCGACTTCAAGACGCGCCGCAGCAGGATATACCTTGTTGGTGAATCCCCATGCTCTGCCCTTATAATATCCGAACATTTCAGCAGCTTCGGTCGGGTTCAGCCCGTTCGATTTCGCAAGCTTCGCGCAGTAGAGATCGAGATATGCTCCCGAAAGCGCCGACAATACGCCGACTGCGGTCTCCTGCTCTGCGAAAAGCTCGTCTATAACGCGGAAAGACTCGGCTTTTTTGCCATAATTAATAGTATTTGCGAGATCGAACACTTTAGCGTCGAGCTGCTTCGGAACAAGCGCTTCGATAGACGCGCGGGTTATAGTTCCGCCTTTCCCGGCATAGGACATAAGCTTTGCGGTCTCGTCGCTTGCGACCGACATTCTTCCGCCCACTCTCTCCGTCAGGAACAGCGCGTCCGCCTGTGATATTATCACGCCGTCCTTTGCAGCCTTTTTGACGCAGAGCTCGGCTATTTTCGGCGGTTTCATCAGCTCTATCTGACATACGACGCCCGCTTTGTCAACAGCCGCTATGAATTTCTTCGTTTTGGATTTTTTATCGTCCGGCTCGGCGCCTGTGCAGAAAAATACAAGTATCGTAGTCTCCGGAACGTCGGAAATTATGTTCAGATAAGCTTCGAGCTTGGCATCATCGAACTTCTCTATATCCGGGTCCTTTATCGTGATGACCTTTACCTCTGAGAAAACCGGCAGAGCCTCGGCATAATCCGAGAGCAGGTCTGCGTCGGGGCATTCGTCCAGCCGCTGTAGATTAAAATCGAGCGCATCTTCGCCGACGGTCTTTTTTATGATCCTGTCGGTGTACATCGAAACGAGGAACGGCTCCTTGCCGTATATCAGATATACCCGTTCAAATCTCCCGGCTCGTATCTCAGCGGAAAGTTTATCTTCTGTCAGCTTCATTCTGGTCTCCGTATAAAACACCGCGCGGTGCGTTTTCCGGGCGGCATTCCGGCTCGCGGCGGGTACTGTCAGGCAATATTAAGCAGTTTTGCGAATCCTGTGACTTTAAGTGTTGACATGACATTATCGCTGGGATTCTTTATCACAAGATCCTTATCGTGTTCTCTGAGCAATTTCTGTGCTGTGAGAAGCACTCTGAGTCCCGCGGGTCCGATCGACCGGGTCTCGCTCATATCGAAAACGAGCTCAGATATATTGTCGCTCTGCTCTTCGATCAGCGTTTTTTCAAGCTCGACGGAACGCTCATTGTCCATGTCTCCTGTAAGAAGTACCGTGACAATGCTTCCGTCGTCAGATCTCTGAAGTTTCATTCCACACATTACTCCTTTTTGAGGTTTTCCTCAAATACACATATATATAGGTATTATATCACATTTGCACTGTAAAATCAAGTATTTTTTGCGCATTTGCAGAGCGCTGCCGTTATTTCAGCCGTCAGCCGCCTCTCCGACACAGTATCCGTTCTCCGTCCCCGTTATTCTGACATGTACGATATCGTGTTTCTCCGCCTTTGAGCCGTAAATGCGCACGGATATGTAGTTCGGAGTCAGCCCCGCCGCAAAATCGGGAGATGTGCGCTTCTGTATCAGCACATCGTATCCCTTTCCGATGTTTGATCTGAGAAACTTCATGTTCGCTTCCTCCGCGGCAGCCGACATTTCCGCATAACGCGCCGATTTTACACTTTCGGGAACATGATCGGTGCGCTTTTCGGCAGCAGTTCCGCCTCTTATGGAATATGTAAAGACATGGATCCTTGCAAATCCTGCTGTTCTGGCAAATTCGAGCGACCGGGCGAATTCCTCGTCCGTTTCTCCCGCAAATCCCACCATTATGTCCGTAGTTATCGAGCAGTCCGGGAAATACCGGCGCAGGCGGCCTACTATATCAAGATATTCCGCAGCGGTGTAGTGACGGTTCATACGCTTGAGAGTTGCGTCGCACCCGCTCTGGAGCGACAGGTGGAAATGAGGGCAGAGCTTTTTGTTTCGGGCAAGCTTCTGTACCGTCGGCTCGTCGAAGAGCTCCGGTTCGAGTGACGAGAGCCGTACTCTTATTATACCTTCCGGCTGAGATGCCGCATTTACCGCGTCGGCGAGATCGGAGCCTATGTCCGTTCCGTATCGCGAAAGATTTATCCCGACCAGAACGACTTCCTTGTGACCCTCCGAGGCGCAGAGCTCCGCTTCGCGTGCTATGCTTTCGGGGGCGCGCGAACGCACCGCTCCGCGGGCGTAGGGGATCACGCAGTATGAGCAGTATCGGTCGCAGCCGTCCTCTATCTTGATGAAAGCGCGGGTCTTGGCGGTGGTGCGGTCCATGGGAAGCTCCTCATACTTCCTCGGAAGCGTCATATCCGCTTCGGAAGTGTTCCCGGCAAGATATTCCTTTATCAGGCGCGGGATATCGCTTCTCGCGGCGGTCCCGGCTATGATATCGGCGCCGCAGCTCTTAGCTTCGTCGGGAAAAGCCTGCGGATAACAGCCGGTCAGCACGACCGCCGCCGTACCGGGCTGATTTTTTGCCGCCCGGACCGCGTGCCGCGCTTTCTTGTCACTGTTTTCCGTGACCGAGCAGGAATTGATTATCACGACCTGAGCGCCGGAGACATCATCTGTACGCGTGAATCCCGCGGCCTGCATCGCATTGTCTATGGCGGTGCTTTCATACTGATTTACTTTGCACCCAAATGTTTGTATAGCATATTTCATAAATACACAGCTCTTTCGTTATTAATGTTGCACAAATTATGAAACTATTTTCAGAGAATATAGCCAAAATCTCCGAAAATGATTTTAAACGCTTGACATTCCGGAAAAAAACAATATAATATAAATCAAGATACGGGAGATACAGAAAAGATACAAAAAACCGTATCGCATGGAAAGGAAGGCGAGCCCGATGGTCAAGGCAGTAATAAAGCTCGTGAGCATAGACGACGTGAAAGAGTTTGTCAAAAAGGCAAATGATGCGGATTATGACATTGATCTTTCGCTCGGCAAATACACCGTTGACGCAAAGTCGATAATGGGTATTTTCAGTCTTGATCTCAGCCGCGAGATAGGACTTACCGTCCACAGCGACGATGACAGCTTCCTCGACGAGATCAAAGAGTACATCGTACAAAGGTAAAAAAGTAGAACAAAAGAAAAGAGAAAAACAACAAACAGTAAAGAAAGGAAAGACAGCTATGAAAGAATTTACAGTAAAGATCGAAACGATTGACGACGTTAAGAAGTTCGTTTCCACAGTGATGACATTCAACTACGACATCGACCTCATCTCCGGCAGATACGCTATAGATGCAAAGTCGATAATGGGCATTTTCAGCATCGACCTTTCCAAGGAGCTGAAGCTTGTTGCTCATACAGACGATACTGCAGAGCTTGAAAAGGCTATCGCAAAGTTCATCGTCAAGTAATGCCAAACATTATTAAAAGCATAGATCGGGCTCTGCAACTGCGGGGTCCTTTCTTTTTTGCTTTTCGTTGGGGTTCCGGTCACACACCCCATTTTCTGGGGGCTTTGGGGGTAGGACTCAAAATCATTCTTTTATTTTGGATTATACAGCATTGCCGCTTTTTTGTCAAGCAAACCACATTTTTCAGGGCGAAAGTTGACTTTTCTGCAATAATTTGATATAATATCAGATGAAAACGCGTAAAGGAGGTCGGAAAATGGCAAGAAGCGTGCTCATACTCTATGAGAGCTCTGAATTTATGGTTGACTCGCTCATCACAAACCTGAAAAAAGCAGGCCTTGAAGCCAATGCTATGAGTCCGACTTCCATACTTGCATTTGACGAGATCAGAAAAGCCGACGTAATACTGCTTTACATCGGAGATTTCATCGGCAAGATCCGCCATGTGCTGCTTGACCTTAAAAACCACTGCACCGAAAACGAAAAGGCGCTCTGCCTTATAGGATATGACAAGGATATCGCAATAGTCGAGGACGTGATACCCGCGCCGTTCATTGCTCACTGCTTTATCCGCCCGTTCGATGTGCGGCTTCTCTCCCAGAAAATTGCTAAGCTTGCCAATGTTGTCGGGAAACTCGGAAGAAAGCGCAGCATACTGCTTATAAATGAAGAAGTGGCATTCCTCAGAAATATGCTCGGAGTGCTCTCGGAGAAATATGAGGTCACCGCTGTGCGCTCGGGCGAGCACGCCATGAAGATCCTCGCTTCGGATATTCCCGATCTTATAATTATGGATTACAATATGCCGGTGATGAGCGGTCCCGAAGTCTTTGAAAAAATAAGAAAAAACCCGGATACCGCGAATGTGCCTATAATGTTCCTGACAGACATGAGCGACCGGGAAACCGTAATGAACGCCATGCAGATGAAGCCGGAAGGCTATATGCTCAAATCCGACGGAAGCAAAGCGCTGCTCGAAACGATAAGCGGCATCTTTGTTTCACGGAAGTGGAAAAATGTGAAGTGACACCCACCCCCAGCCCCCGCCCTCAAGGGCGGGGGTTATTATTTTATCCTTGTGGGGACATCGTCCCCCACGAAAGAAAAAGAAAGCCCCCTCCCTAAAGGGAGGGGGGCCATAGATCAGCGTCTCTTCTCGCCTTTGATAAAGAGGCCGACATAGCGTGTGCCGGCATTGGCGGCAACAACGCTTCCGGTTATGCCTACCATATTGGGGGCGGAGCCGGTCTTTGCCTTGATGAGGTCTATAAGCTGATCTTCGAGCTCCGGAACTGCGGAGCGCACAACGATCAGGGGAGTTTTGGGAATGGCGCGGGACATAGCGTAATCGAACATGGCTTCGATAGCCTTTTTCTCGCCGCGGGGCTTTACGACGGTCTTTGTTTCATCATCGATCATCTGTATTACAGGCTTGATGTTCATAAGCTCGCCCATGACCGCGGCGGCAGCCTTAATTCTGCCGGACTTGCGTGCGTGGCGGAGATTGAACAGCAGCAGATAGCATTCAAGGCAGTCGAACCAGTCTTCAAGATAAGCGAGCACCATGCTCATTTCCTGACCTGCTTCAAGCTTCTTTGCTGCCTCAACTATCGGATATCCGTAGCCGAGCGAGTAGGTATGGCTGTCGAAGATGTGGAACTCGGTCTGACCGGTCTTTCCTTCTTCCTTCATATTGTTGACAGTGTTGACCGCGTTCATGTATGTTCCGCTGCCTGCGCCGTTTATCAGAACAACGATGACATCCTTTACACCTTTCTCAACGTACTCGTCGAACTTTTCGCGGAAACGGAATTCCGTTATCTGCGCAGTCTTGGCAAGTTCTTCCGTCTCGCAGAGCTTCTTGATGAACTCCTCGCCGGATATATCCACGCGCTCTCTGAATTCCTCATTGCCGAGAGTGATATCGAACGGCATAATGTCGATGCCGTATTTCTTCTCGTCCTCCACGGATATGTCGCAGCCGCTGTCAGCGATTATAGCGTAATTTTTCATAAGTTGTCTCCTTCCGACCATGTATATTTTGTAAGCGAGCCCTTGTTTTTGAGCTCCGGGAATCCCCATTGTCTCAGCACCTCGTAAGTTCCCACCGCAACGCTGTTCGAGAGATTAAGGCTGCGGGCGTCCGGGTGATCTATCATTGGTATGCGCACACAGTTCTCCTTGTTGCGGTAAAGCAGGTCCTCGGGAAGTCCCGCGTCCTCTCTGCCGAACACGAGGTACGACTTATCCGGATATACGACGTCGCAGTAGTTGTTTACCGCTTTTGTCGAAAAATAGCGGAACACGCCGCCTGTATTCCTTTCAAAGAAGTCATCAAGCCCGTCATAGTATGTAATATCAAGCAGGTGCCAGTAATCCAGTCCCGCGCGTTTGAGCTGACGGTCGTCGATCTCAAATCCCATAGGCTTCACTATATGAAGTCTCGCGCCGGTAAGGGCGCAGGTGCGCGCGATATTGCCAGTATTCTGGGGGATCCTCGGCTCGACAAGTACGAGGTTGAGTTCCAAAGCCATTCCTCCGTGCATAGTTTCGTATTTTATTTCCACTATTCACAACCTGAGCAAAAAATAAGAATTCTCTTAAATTGCAGACAGTGATATTATATCACATATCGGTTGATTAGTCAACAAAAATCGCTGCTGACAGATAAACAGGAACTTTCTAAGAAAATGAAAACATAGTTTGACTTTTTCTTCAAAAAAACCGTTGAAAATTTAGTTGGAATGTATTATAATATAGTCGTAAGATTTGAGGCCTCGCTTTAAAGGAGTAAAATATGTCAGAACATATAGTGGCACCGAACGAAAACTATATCCCGACCGGGCTGCCGGGCGGATTCTTTATCTACCGCGCGGAAGGCAACGAGGAAATACTGTTTGCGGAAGAAAACGTCATAAATCTTTTCGGCTGCAGTTCGATAGAAGAATTCCGCGAGTACACGCATAACAGCTTCAGCGGAATGGTCCACCCCGACGACCTTGTCAAAATACAGAACGACATACAGGCGCAGACACTGGCTGTCGAAAAGCGCCACGACTATGTTCGCTACCGTATAATTTCAAAGACCGGCGATATACGCTATATCGAGGACTTCGGCCATCTGCTCCACGGAAGCGGCGGAAGAAGCTATTTCTATGTTTATATCGTCGATATAGACCAGAACGAATACTTCAACCGCAGCCGCAACAGCTTCGCCGAAACACAGATATTCTCGATGAACCATAACACAGACCGCCTTACGGGTCTGTACAATATGTCAACGTTCTATCAGCAGGTGCAGGATATCATTTCCGACAGCGGGAACCGCATGGAAAACAAATACACGTTCGTTCACTTTGATATAGCAAACTTCAAGATATTCAACGAGCGCTACGGATTCCAGCGCGGCGACGATCTTCTCTGCCGCGTCGCATACACTATCCGCAACACTTTCAGTGACAAGAGCGTTATCGCGCGCTTCTCAAACGACCATTTCGCAGTATGTACGCCCGACGATAACGTCACCGAACGCGTTGAGAAGCTCCACGACACGATAAACCATATAATCTCCGGAACAAAAGTCGAGATACACGCCGGTATATACGAGCTCGAACCGTCCTGCAAAGAGGTCGGCCTCGCCTGCGACCACGCGCGTATCGCCTGCAACACTGTCAAGAACCGCTATGATATGATTTACAGCATATATGACAGTTCGCTGTACGAAAAGCTCCGCAAGCAGCAGTATGTCGTTGATTACGTCGATGACGCCGTTGACAAGGAATATGTCAAGGTGTACTATCAGCCGGTAATCCGCGTCAAAACTGGTGAAATATGCGGATATGAGGCGCTTGCACGCTGGATAGACCCGAAGATCGGATTCCTGTCTCCGGCTGATTTCATAGATACGCTCGAAAAATTCCACCTGATACATAAGATCGACACGTTCATCATCAAGAAAGTCTGCGAGGATTACAGCAAGCTTCTCGATATGGGCGAGCCGCTCGTTCCGGTATCCATAAATCTGTCAAGACTTGACTTTGAGCTCTGCAATATCGTTGATATAGTCGAGCATTACACGCGACTTTACAATGTTCCGCGCGAGATGCTCGATATAGAGGTAACAGAGAGCGCACTGAACGACAAGTCCGATCAGCTCAAAAACGACTGCAAAAAATTCCGCGATCTCGGCTATCAGATCTGGATCGACGATTTCGGAAGCGGATATTCCTCGCTCAACACGCTTATGGAGTACGATTTCGATGTGCTTAAGCTCGATATGGAATTCCTGCGCACTTTTGACAAGAATCCCAAGACCGGCAACCTGCTGAACTATATAGTTTACGCGGCAGAAGAAATGGGTGTCCGCACGCTGACAGAGGGTGTCGAGACCCTGGAGCACTTCGAATTCCTCAAGAGCATAGGCTGCGACAAAGCGCAGGGTTATTATTTCAGCAAGCCTATGGCTATGGAAGAATCGCGTGAGTTCACCAGAGGCAAGGGCCTTAAATGGGAGACAGTCACCGAGCGCTGAGAGGGTGGTTCAATGCTAGGAGTATGCCTTTTATTTGTGGGTATCGTGCTGATAAACAACGGCTTTTGTACGCTGTGCAAAGTTGAGCCGAAGTCGGCGGCGATAATGGACATCTTCGCGGGCGGCATCTCGCTTGTGATAAACATAATAAGCCTGATACAGGGAAATTATTACGCTGCGGGGACAGGACTGCTGTTCTGCTTCACTTATCTGTGGGTAGCTATAAACAATATCTTCGGTCTTGACGGCAAGCCGTTCGCGCTGTTCAGCGTGTTTGTCGCGGTAAACGCGGTCGTTTTCGGCATAGTCGAGGGAATAACCGGAAGCGAGGCGCTCGGCATCGTCCCGGATATGCGCTGGGCGGCAATATGGTGGCTCTGGGCAATACTCTGGGGAAGCTCGCTGTTCACGCTGATGAAAAAAGATACCGGAAAGTTCGTCCCGGTGCTGCAGATATTCGAGGGATTCGTCACAGCGTGGATACCCGCAGTGCTGATGCTTCTTAAGATGTGGTGAGATTTAGTCGCTTCGCTTTAGACTTGGGCTCCGCCCAAACCCGCTTCCTTTCGGACGCGAAAGGAAGCGAAAGCGACTCGCTTCGCATATAGATAAAATAGTTCCTGCTCCAAATGAAAATGAGCAGATACTTTTTTATATATATGTAAAGTTTTTTGGAAAGGGGTCTGGGGGATAACCTTTTGTTCACAAAAGGTTTCCCCCAGTCTCAAGCGCAAGCGGCTTCTTTGGTGGTCTGAAAGCACAGAATGTCGCTCTGTGCTTTTTTGTTTGTCTTGACTATTCGCGTCGAAATTGGTATAATGGGAATATGAATGACACAGGAAAGGAGCGTGCGCCGTGACTGTCAAAAAAATAATGATACCGACGATAGTTATGTATGTGCTTTACATAGGCGTTCTGCTGCTTTTCAGATTTGTCCCGAACAGCGCCGCTAACCTTAAGACCGCACTCAGTAATATCCCCGAGGCGACCGGTCAGAGAGCGGACAACCTTTGGGCATATTACCTCATAAACAGAGAAAATCCGCTCAGCGCGGACTTCACCGTCGGTCTTGATTACGTTCAGGGCGATTTCATGCTCGATGAACGCTGCGCAGAATACGCACGCCGCATGATAGCGGACGCCGCAGCGGACGGCGTGCAGCTTACGGTTGTCTCCGCATACCGCAGCATACAGAAACAGCAGGAAAACCTCGATAACTACATACAGCGCCTTATGAGAGAGGGGCATAACAGCAAAGAAGCCCGCCGCCTTGCGGAAAAAGAGATAGCATTGCCATATACGAGCGAGCATAACGCAGGCCTAGCGCTCGATATACTCACTCCCGACTGGTGGGAGCGCCACGATGACATCACTGCTGAATTCGAGTTTACGCCGCAGTTCGCGTGGCTGTCCGAAAATGCGCACAAGTACGGCTTCATAATGCGCTATCCTAGGGAATATCAGGATGTAACCGGCATAGTTTACGAGCCCTGGCATTACCGCTTCGTCGGCGTTTATTACGCAGAAAAGATAAAAGAATCCGGACTCCCGCTCGAATATTTCTACAAAACCAATTTCTGAGATATTTCCCCCACCCCCTGCCCCTCCCCTTTGGGAGGGGATTTTTTCTTTCGAGGGGGACTTTGTCCCCACACCCCTGATATGCGGGGCTTTCCGGAGTCGCTTATGACCGCCTTTTATGCGCGCATCATGCGCTCTTT
>CAMVEM010000087.1 GCA_947166515.1 uncultured Clostridia bacterium
ACCTTCGATTTAGTGGGAGGGGCCGGGGGTAGGGCTCTGCAAATTATGATTTATCTCAAAAACAGATAATTAAAAAACTATATAATATATAAATACAGGAGAGCAGATATGTCAGAAAATACACAGATAGTTCCCGCCGACAGCTTTGAAAGCATGATCGGGTCGGGCAGAACAGCGGAACTCCTAGAATCCGCAAAGCCGTTCATAGAGCTCATGATGCACAACGAATGCGTACTGCGGGAGCTTGAAACCAAGCTTAATATCCTCAACGACGAGTTTTCCACTCTCTATAACTACAACCCTATAGAATCCATAAAGACCCGCGTAAAAGATCCGATAAGCATTGTCGAGAAAATGCAGCGCAAGGGTGTTGTTCCCACCGTCGAAAACATCGAGAACACGCTCAACGACATTGCAGGCGTGCGCGTTATCTGCTCATTCCCCGAGGATATTTACGCGATTGCGGATATACTTACTTCTCAGGACGACGTGACGCTCTTAAAACGCAAGGACTACATTGCGAACCCGAAGCCTAACGGCTACCGCAGTCTCCACCTTATCGTAGGAATACCGATATTCCTCTCCACCGGAAAGAAAATGATGAAGGCGGAAGTTCAGTTCCGCACGATAGCTATGGATTTCTGGGCAAGCCTTGACCACAAGCTCAAATACAAGCACAATGTAAAGGATCCCAAAGACATAGCGAAAATGCTCAAGGAATGTGCGGATTCGATCAACGAGCTCGATTACCGTATGCAGGATATCCACAACAGGATCCGCCGTGAGAACGATGAGACATTTGAGAGTAACAGCTGATCACATTTTGCCCTCCGCGGGCGGCGGCAGCGTGACGCTGCACCCACTCGCCGCCGCAACAAGCTCAGACATACAACGCTTCGGCAGGCGGCACGCTTGATTTGAAGAAATCACGTTTCACAGAAAAAGCTTATCTAACAGGCTGATAAGGACGATTGTACCGTACATTTCAGATATAAAAAAACCGCAGGTCATTAAACCTGCGGCTTTTATTGAATTGTGCTGTTTTATCAGAGTTTCGGACCTGCAGCAACAAGTGCCTTGCCTGCTTCGTTGCCTTCGTACTTCTTAAAGTTCTTGATGAATCTTCCTGCAAGATCCTTTGCCTTTTCTTCCCATTCGGAAGCAGACTTGTATGTATCTCTCGGATCAAGGATAGCCGGATCAACACCCGGAAGCGCAGTGGGAACTTCAAAGTCAAAGTAAGGGATCTTCTTTGTGGGAGCCTTCAAAACATCGCCGTTCAGAATAGCGTCGATTATTCCGCGTGTATCCTTTATAGAGATGCGCTTGCCGGTTCCGTTCCAGCCGGTGTTTACGAGGTAAGCCTTCGCACCGCTCTTTTCCATCTTCTTTACGAGTTCTTCCGCATACTTTGTCGGGTGGAGTTCAAGGAACGCCTGACCGAAGCAAGCGGAGAATGTAGGTGTAGGCTCTGTTATGCCGCGCTCAGTACCTGCAAGCTTTGCTGTAAAGCCGCTGAGGAAGTAATACTTTGTCTGTTCGGGTGTAAGTATCGAAACAGGAGGAAGTACTCCGAAAGCGTCAGCCGAGAGGAATATTACGTTATCAGCAGCAGGACCGTGAGAGATTGGCTTTACGATCTTCTCGATATGGTCGATAGGATAAGATACACGGGTGTTCTCGGTTACGGACTTGTCTGCAAAATCGATCTTTCCGTCCTTGTCGAGTGTGACGTTCTCAAGAAGAGCGTTTCTCTTGATAGCGTTGTAAATATCGGGCTCTGATTCCTTATCAAGGTTGATAACCTTTGCGTAGCAGCCGCCCTCAAAGTTGAATACGCCGCTGTCGTCCCATCCGTGCTCATCGTCGCCGATAAGAAGTCTCTTGGGGTCTGTCGAAAGTGTGGTCTTGCCTGTTCCGGAAAGTCCGAAGAAGATAGCTGTGTGCTCACCGTTCATATCGGTATTTGCCGAGCAGTGCATAGCTGCGATGCCCTTGAGCGGGAGGAAGTAGTTCATCATGGAGAACATACCCTTCTTCATTTCGCCGCCGTACCATGTATTGAGTATTACCTGCTCTTTGCTCTTTGTGTTGAATGCAACGCAGGTATCGGAACGAAGACCGAGTTCCTTGAAGTTCTCGACCTTGGCCTTGGAAGCGCAGTAAACCACGAAATCGGGCTTATAATCTTTTAACTCCTCAGCGGTGGGCTTGATGAACATATTTGTTACAAAATGAGCCTGCCATGCAACTTCCACGATGAAACGCACTGCCATTCTTGTATCCTTGTTTGTTCCGCAGAAAGTATCAACTACGAAAAGTCTCTTGCCGCAGAGCTGCTTTATAGCCATTTCCTTTACTTTTGCCCATACTTCTTCGCTCATGGGGTGATTATCGTTCGGATACTCTTCTGTTGTCCACCATACGTTGTCCTTGGATTCATCGTTCATTACGATGTACTTATCCTTAGGCGAACGTCCTGTGAACACGCCTGTCATAACGTTGACAGCGCCGAGCTCGGACACCTGTCCCTTTTCATAGCCTGTAAGCTCAGGCTTAGTTTCCTCGTTGAAAAGGAATTCATACGAGGGATTGTAGATGATCTCGGAGGCACCTGTGATGCCATACTGAGTAAGATCAACATTCTGCATAATAACTTCCTCCTTAAAATGTTAATGGTATATGTGCTCTTTAAAAGAACAGCATATCAAAATACCAAATTATATTATATTACATTTTTCACGTTTGGTCAAGTGTTTTTTACATTTTTGCATTTTTGGAGCAATAAAAGCTGCAAAAAAGAACGGACAGTACATACTGTCCGTCCAAAAATCCATTTATGTTAAAGCAAATGAAACACATACCCGCTCATTCAGCATATTACTGAACACCGGGCATACCATATCCAGACTTTCAGAGGAATATCAGAGGCTCTCCGAAGCTTCGCCGTCGGTGGTGTTTTCTTCACCCGAAGCAAAAGGCATCGAATTGTCGCTTCCGATTACATACTCGGAATATCCGTCATCTTCGCCGAAGAACTCATCCTCATCAAAGAACTCGTCATCGCCGATCATATCAAAATCTTCAAATTCATCGAAATCATCATCTGCAGCGAATTTCTTTCTTATAATAAGGAATGCTGCGAGAGCACCGCCGAGCAGAGCTATGATCCCTATGAGAAGTGCAATAAGATTCTTGTTCATTTTAATGTACCTTCCTTTGAAGAAATTTCATAATGGCTATTCCGCACATAGATTGTGCGCAGATTGCGCAGTCAGATTTTTCGACAGATTGGCGGAATTTTCCGTAGGCATGCTTACGCAAGTCAAGGAAAAGTCAGACAATATGGCGGAAAATATGCAAGCAAGATGGGTACAAAGCCTTTAGGCGTTCTTTGTGCGGTATTGCCTTAATATATTATATATCATTTTTCTGGTTTTTTCAAGCAGATTTGCAAATTTGTCGTTTTGCACAATCAGATCTACATATTATTGGTAATATTCATCAACACCGCGATCGCTGCGACAGGTGCTGTCTCGCATCTCAGAATACGCTTTCCGAGGGTAGCTGTCACAAGTCCCGCAGCTCGGGCGAGCTCTGCTTCGCTTTCTTCAAATCCGCCCTCCGAGCCGATGAACACATCTATCTTCCGGGCTTTTTCAAGACCCGCGATATCGCGCAGATGTTCTCCGCCGCATTCATAGAAGAATATCCCTGTAGTTTCGTTCTTATGAAACGAACCCACGGCTTTCTCAAGCGAACACATTTCGCCGACAGCAGGAACGATTCCCCTTCCGCACTGTTTTGCGGCTTCCTCCGCTATTCGCTGCCAGCGTTCGCGCTTCTTCCCGGCACTCTTTTCATCGGGACGCGAAACACAGCGCTTCGAGATGACCGGTATCACTTCCGACGCGCCGAGCTCGACCGACTTCTGGACAATGAAATCCATTTTGTCGGATTTCGGCATACACTGGAACAACCGCAGATAAACGTCAGGCTCGCCCTCGGAACGCTTTCTCTCCATTATTTCGAGCTCCACCGCGCTTTCCAACGACGAGATTATCCTGCAAAGCAGGTCGTTTCCCTTCCCGTCGCATATCACGGCAATGTCCCCTGCTTTCATTCTCAGAACACGCGAAATGTGAACGGCGTCCGTTCCCGTGATCATTACTGTCTCGCCTATATTATCGCAGAAAAATCTCGGATATCGCCAGCTCTCGACCGAATCGGCGGTTATCGTCTTTTCAAACTCTTCATTCAGCTTCATACTGACCTCTTTTCACACAAAAACCGCAGACCCACGATCTGCGGCTTTGTTATCATATCAATACTTGTTGTCCGGAATATCCACAAATTCAGCGCTTGCGTAGCTTGCGCCCGACGAGGGCTTGAATGTCGGCTTCGGTGCAGGCTTGGGAGCAGGTTTCGGAGCCGGAGTATATGCGGATTTGCTTTCTGCGGGCTTGGGAGCGGGCTTCGGAGCCGGTGTGTATGCAGATCTGCTTTCTGCGGGCTTGGGAGCAGGCTTCGGAGCCGGTGTGTAAGCGGATTTGCTTTCAGCAGGCTTGGGAGCGGGAGTATATGCTTTCTTCGGTTCTGCGGGAGTTACGATCTTTTCATTATAGCTCTTTGCAGTCTCAGGTTTTGCCGTGCTCTTTACGCCTGATTTTCCCTTAACGTTCTTAGCATTGGGATCCTGAAGCTTGAAGTTTCCGAATCTGAATCTGCCGACGATCTCACGCAGGTCGCTCGAACGTCCTGTAAGCTCTGCAGCGGAAGCCGCACACTCGTCTGCTGTCGCAGATGTGCTCTGGATAACGCCGCTTATCTGCTCGACGCCGATATTAATCTGTGTGATAGCCTCAGACTGCGCTTCACAGTCAACGGAAATAGTGTTGAGGCCCTTACCGATCTCCTCAGCCTTTTCGGAGATAACGGTAAACGACTTTGCTGTCTCATGAGTCTTCTGAACGCCCTCTCTTACGCTCGCAACGCAGCTCTGGATAACGGCGCCTGTCTGATGCGCGGCATCCTGCGATTTTGTGGCAAGGTTCTTGACCTCAGAAGCAACGACAGCAAAGCCTTTTCCGGCTTCACCGGCTCTGGCTGCTTCGACAGAGGAGTTGAGCGCGAGGATATTCGTTTGGAAAGCTATATCTTCTATTACCTTGATGAACTTTGCAATCTCATTTGTGGAATTGTTAATGTCGTCCATTGCTTTGAGGAGCTCGTTCATCTTCTCTGTACCGTCCTGTACAGCCATGCTCGCTTCCTCGGCATTCTTCTGGCATTCGCGCGCATTCTCGGCGTTCTTGATGACAGCCGATCTGATATTGTTGACCGTGGTGGAAAGCTCATCGACAGTAGCCGCCTGAGCATTTACGCCCTGTGATAAGGACTGCGACGCGGTAGAAACTCTCGCACCGTCCGCATTTACCTTCTCGGCACCGCTCGAAATATCACTGAACGCTTTCGCCATGTTGTAGTAGAGTATCTTGAGGCCTTTTGTCAGGGCGATATCATCCGGCAGAGACGATATATCCCGCGTGAAATCGCCGTTTGAGATATCCGATATTATCCCGGCAACAAACTTGTTCGACTGCGCAGTCGCATTCATCCCGGAAGCGACATTGTCGAGATCGAGCCCGGTATCTGCGGGGATGTTTATATCATATACGCCCTTGTTTATGAGCTCCGCGCCCTCGCAGATGCTCTCAACGGGAATAAAGATCTTATTCTTGTATGTATTCAGCGCAAACAGACAGAAACCAACTGCGAACACCAGTCCGACAGCGCCGATTATAATACCTGCCGTGCTTCCCGCAACTATGCAGATTATCAGCAGCGCCAGGAACAGCGCGGCGCAACCTCCGCCAAGTATTAAACTGTAAAGCTGTATCAAACTTCTGGTAGTCTTTTTCATATTCATACGAGACCTCCGTATCTAAACGCCTCAGCGCAGTTTCGCGTTTCGGCGTAGTATGAACAGGCATACTATGCACTATTTTATTTATAATATCACATATTTTTCGTTTTGTCCATAGGTTTAGCTGATTTTTTTCAAAAAAATCCGAAAAAATCCTGTTTTTCGGGATTTTTCCGGATTTTTGAGGAATATTGACTTTCTGAGAGAAATTTCAAACCTGTTGTTTTCACTGCTCCTGCCCGCTTTTCAGGTAAAGAACATAAATCACAGCGTCATCATCGCCATAATATCCTTTTCTGACCGACAGCTTTGAAAATCCGCACAGTTCATACAGCTTCAAAGCAGGAACATTTTTTGACCTGACTTCAAGGAAGATCTTCTCTGCGCCCATTTCTGCGCACTTCTCCGTAAATGCCTTTACAAGCCGCTCACCCGCGTGATTCCTGCGCTTTTCCGGCAGGACGGCTATACGATAGAGCTCCGCCTCATCGAACGACACCCGTCCGAGCACATAGCCGATAGGCTCGCCGCTGTCATCGCGTTCGACAAGATAAACTCCGTACCCGCTGTCCTTGACAGCCGTTATATCGTTGGCGCTCCAGCAGTGCTCAAAGCAGACGCTCTCCGCGTATGCCATAAATTCGGTATCATTCATGTCAGTGTGCCTCATACCAGCTCTTCCCCGTCTTGGCATCGACCGTCAGCGGTACGCTCAGCTTCGCCGCATTCTCCATTTCCCCGGCAATTATCTCCGCGACACGCTCCGCACAGTCAGCCGAGGCTTCCGCGATAAGCTCATCGTGTACCTGAAGAATGAGCCTTGCATCGAGTTTTTCCTCAGCGAGCCGCTTATACACCTTTATCATCGCGATCTTGATTATATCTGCGGCAGTTCCTTGTACAGGCGTGTTCATCGCCATACGCTTTCCGAGCGCCTGAACGTTCTTGTTTGACGACGAAAGCTCCGGGATATACCTGCGCCTGCCGTACATTGTTGTAACATAACCGTTCTTCTTCGCGTCAGCAACTGTTTTGTCCATATACGACGCTACTCCGCTGTATTTGGCTAGATATGACTTTATATAGCTGTCCGCCTGTGCTACCGAAACATTGATGTCCTTTGAGAGCGAGAATGCGCCTATCCCGTAAACTATGCCGAAATTGACAGCCTTCGCGCTTCGGCGCATCTCGGGAGTAACCCACTCGACAGGCTGATCGAAAACCTGCGACGCAGTGACTGTGTGGATATCCTCGCCGCTCCTGAAAGCCTCGATCATCGTTTTATCGTCGGAAAGGTGCGCAAGGATACGCAGCTCGATCTGCGAATAGTCCGCGTCAACGAGCACATAGCCTTCCTTCGCGACAAAGAAGCGCCTGAACTCGCGGCCAAGCTCGGTGCGAACGGGGATGTTCTGTATATTCGGCTCCGCGGAGGATATCCTTCCGGTGCGCGTTTCGGTCTGCTTGAAGGTGGTGTGTATGCGCCCGTCGTCCGCGATCTCTTTCAGAAGCCCCTGCGCGTAGGTCGAATCAAGCTTAGTGACCGCGCGGTAACGTTGAATGAGACCGATTATCGGGTCCTTGTCTGATAGCTCCTCCAGCACCTCTGCGTTGGTGGAATATCCCGTTTTGGTCTTTTTTCCGTGAGGAAGTCCGAGTTTTTCAAAAAGGATATTGCCGAGCTGCTTCGGCGATGCGATGTTAAAGCTCTCGCCCGCGCAGACGTATATCTGCTGTTCAAGAGACTCCGCTTCGTCCGAGAGACGCTTTCCGAAATCGACGAGCGCCTGCCTGTCGATCGCGATGCCGTTCTTTTCCATTGAAACGAGCACATACGCGAGCGGAATCTCAATATCGCTGAGCACTTTTTCCATGTTCTGCGCCGAAAGTCTCGCAGGCAGAGTGCAGTTAAGACGATATACCGCATCGGCGCCGCCGTCTCCGAGCGGAACGTCATACTCCGCACAAAGCCGTTCAAGCGAGTATTCGGACGCGCTTACATTAATCAGATACGCAGCAAGTGTGGAATCGAATGTAACGTTGTTTATCGGACAGTCGAGCTTTGTCAGCATGTCTTTAAGATCGAACGTGCTCTTCGGAGCGTCAGACGCGAGCTCAGATATTTCCGCCTCGCAAACCGTATTGTTTACGCACTTCATCAGCTTTCCGCCGTCCGACAGCCAGTAGTCGGGAATACTGCCGTCAAGCGCCGCGGAATTTTCGCTGTCCGATATACCTGACTGTACATCTTTTTCCTTAACGGCTGCGGAATGCGCCGCGGCGGTATCTATCGCCTCTGACGACACATTCAGCTTTTTTAGCAGCGCAAACATCTCAAGTTCGGTGAGAAGCGAGGCAATCTTCACCTCGTCGCGCTGACCGAAGCGGTAGCTTTCGGGAGAACTGTCAATCGGCGCGTTCTTTACTATCTCGCCGAGCATACGGCTGAGGCGCGCGCTTTCTTCGCCGTTTCTAAGCTTCTCGGAGACCGATTTTGTTGCTTCTACTGCGTTTATATCACGATAGATATTCTCGATACTATTATATTTCTGTATCAGAGAAAGCGCTGTCTTCTCGCCAATTCCCGCGACTCCTGGAATATTATCGCTTGAATCGCCCATGAGCGCCTTTACTTCGAGCATCTCCGCAGGCGTAACGCCGTAAACTTCAAGTATCTTCGCGGGAGTGTAGAGTATGTCCTCCTTTGTCGAAGCAAGATTCACATATACTCTGTCCGTTATGAGCTGAAAGGAATCGCGGTCACCGGTGGCTATGATGCATTCATTGCCGCTTACATCACAGGCATGAGCGAGAGTTCCGAGGATATCGTCGGCTTCATAGCCCTCACACTCTATGACCTTCACGCCGAGCGCTCGGAGAAGCTCCTTAACATACGGAAGCTGCATTGCGAGCTCGTCGGGCATAGGTTTTCTTCCGGCTTTATATCCGTCATACGCCTTGTGTCTGAACGTGGGAGCTTTAAGGTCGAATGCCGCGGCGGCTCCGTCCGGAGAATACGCTGAGAGCAGCTTCAGATAGATGTTCATGAATCCCGTGACCGCGTTCGTGAACATTCCTTTTTTGTTTGAGAGCATCTTTATCCCGTAGAATGCGCGGTTGATGATGCTGTTTCCGTCTATTGCGAGAAGTTTCATATTTTTTGTTCCTTTTCATGACATTCAGGGAATAACTCTGTTTCTGTCTCCCCGCCGGAGGCGAGGAGACAGAAACGTAAAATTCCATTTTTCTCTTGAAAATATATAATGTTATTATTTTACCATATCTGCCGAATTTTTTCAACAGAAATCAGAATTTTCCCGTAAAATAATGTTTTTTTGTCAAACCGATTGATTTTTTTTCCGAAATGTGCTATTATAATATGTATAGTTTTTTCAGTGTCAGACTCCACTGTCCGCGGCTTAATAAAATCCTGTTTATGTCTCCCCCGCCGGAGGCGGGGGAGACATAAATGTTGATCTTTTTTAGCTGTAACCAGTGTCAATTTCTGACAACAAAAAGAAAGGAACATTCAGCCATGGCAAAAAGATGCACCAAATGCGGAAATTTTCTTATGGACGATGAGCGATTCTGCTCACGCTGCGGAGAAAATGTCGGTGATATTCCGTTTCAGAAAGAAAACGTGAATATAGGAGCTCCCGGTTATACATCATACAGTCAGCCTGGTCAGAGCAACGACCCCAACCAGCGCATGACAGCCGCGACTTCGCACAATTATAATTACGCTCCGCCTCCGGCTTTTCCCGCTGCCGCAGACGAGATGACCTTCGGGAAGTGGTTCGTTACCGTTCTGGTCACCAATATGTTCGGTATTATAAGCCTGATATTCCTCTTTGTATGGGGATTCGGCCAGGGTCCGAAAAGCAGGCAGAATTACTGCAAGGCTATGCTCATAGTAAAGGCGATAAGCATAGTGATCGGTATAATAATCGGCGCTATATACCTCAGCATTTTCGGTATCTTCATAAATGAGTTCGTTAGCAAATACCCCGACTGGCAGAACCACATAGATGAGTTCTTTACAACCATTCTCGCTGTGATCTGAGTACATTTATGCGTGATATAAGAAAGCTTACGATAATCACGGGTCATTACGGCTCCGGAAAGACCAACTTTTCGGTGAACTTAGCGCTTGATACCGCAGCAGCGGGAAACAGATGCACCATTATAGACCTCGACATAGTGAACCCGTATTTCCGCACCGCGGATTTCAGGGATATGTTCGGTGAGAAGAACATTGAACTCCTGAGCCCTGTGTATGCGAATACCAACCTCGATATCCCGTCGCTTAACATTCCACTGCAGAGCATCCTTGAAAGCGGGAACAATGTCATAATAGATGTCGGCGGAGATGATGAGGGTGCAAAGGCGCTCGGGCGCTTCGCTCCGACGATAAGGGAATTTCCGGATACCGATATGCTGTACGTCATCAATAAATACCGCTATCTCACAAAAGAAGCGGAAGAAGCCGTGCAGATAATGCGCGAGATAGAATATTCCTGCGGGCTTATGCATACCGGCATCGTGAATAACTCAAGTCTCGGCACTGAGACGACTTCACAGACAGTAAAAGATTCGCTCGCCTACGCGGACAAGGTTTCGGAACTTTCCGGTCTGCCGCTGCGCGCGACCTGCGCTGTTGAGGGCGCAATGCCCGACAATGCTCCGGAACCGTATGTCATAAAACGCTATGTCAGAACACTCTGGGAAAATCAATAATTCAAATTTGCTAAAACATAAAAAAGAAAGGAAGTATGGTCAATGGCAAAAATGGAAGTTGAATTCGACCGCTGCAAGGGCTGCGGACTGTGTGTAACAGCCTGTCCCAAGAAGATAGTCGAGATCCAACAGGAAAAGCTCAACAAGAAGGGCTACTACACCGCACACTGCACCGATGACGATGCGTGCATCGCCTGCGCTATGTGTGCTATGATGTGTCCGGACTGCGCTATCACAGTAACAGGAGGTAAGAAAAATGGCTGAGAAAAGCTTGATGAAGGGTAATGAAGCTCTTGCCGAGGCAGCTCTCAGAGCCGGCTGCAAATGCTTCTTCGGTTATCCGATAACTCCCCAGACAGAGATCGCCGCTTATCTCTCTAAGCGTATGCCCAAGGTCGGAGGCGTGTTCTTACAGGCTGAGAGCGAGGTTGCCGCTATAAACATGGTTTACGGCTGCGCAGGCTCCGGCATAAGATGCATGACATCTTCGTCTTCTCCCGGAATTTCGCTCAAATCGGAAGGTATCTCCTACATTGCTGGCGCTGATCTTCCCTGCGTTATCATCGACGTAATGAGAGGTGGTCCCGGACTCGGAGGAATACAGCCATCACAGGCGGACTACTACCAGATCACAAAGGGCGTTGGTCACGGTGACTACAACATCATCGTTCTAGCTCCCTCCACCGTTCAGGAAATGGCTGACTCCGTAACAAAGGCATTTGATCTTGCCGATAAGTACAGAATGCCCGCTGTCGTTCTCGCGGACGGACTTCTCGGTCAGATGATGGAGCCCGTTGCATTCGACGACGCTGAGATCGTTATGTCCGACGCATCAAAGAAGCCGTGGGCTGCAAACGGTCACGGCAACAAGCGCAAGCACAACATCATCAACTCGCTCTATTTACAGGCTCCCGAGCTTGAAAAAACTATCGTGGACAGATATGAAAGATACGCCGAGATCGAAAAGAACGAGACTGTGGCTGTATCCGACTACTGCGATGACGCGGAGATAGTTGTTGTTGCATACGGTTCTACCGCAAGACTTGCAAAGTCCGCTGTTGACGAAGCAAGAAAGCAGGGCATCAAGGCCGGCGCGTTCAGACCTGTAACGCTCTATCCGTTCCCGAAGAACGAACTGAACGAAGCTGTAAAGAATGCCAAAAAGGTGCTTGTTGTTGAAATGTCCATGGGACAGATGGTAGATGACGTTAAGCTTGCGATAAACTGCTCGAAGCCCGTAGAATTCTTCGGCAGAACAGGCGGCGTTATCCCCGCACCGGCGGAGATACTCGCAAAGATAAAGGAAATGGGAGGTAACGACTGATGCCTGATTTCAAGAGACCTCATGCACTTACCGATGTGTATCTGCATTACTGCCCCGGCTGCACTCACGGTATAGTTCACCGTCTTGTTGCCGAAGTTATAGACGAAATGGAGATCGAGGGCGATACGATAGGCGTATGTCCCGTAGGATGCTCCGTTATGGCTTATGATTATTTCAACTGTGATATGATGGAGGCTTCGCACGGAAGAGCTCCGGCTGTCGCAACCGGTATCAAGCGTGCTAACCCCGATAAGTTCGTATTCACATATCAGGGCGACGGCGACCTTGCTGCTATCGGTACTGCCGAGACAGTTCACGTTGCTACAAGAGGCGAGAATATCGTCGTTATCTTCATCAACAACACTATCTACGGCATGACAGGCGGTCAGATGG
>CAMVEM010000088.1 GCA_947166515.1 uncultured Clostridia bacterium
CGGGAGCCGCGTTCAAGACGATATGCTCACTCGACATTCACGAAGCGTCGCCGCGCTTCTCTGCTATAAAGGGTATCAGCGGCGAGATTATAGGTTTAAAGAACATCGAGCAGCTCTCAGACCACAGTGTAGCAGAGAACATGGAGATATTCCGCAGGCTCAGGCAAAACTACCCGACAAAGTTCATTCTCGCTTCAATTATGGGAAAGGACGAGTCAGAGTGGGCGGAGCTTGCGGGACTCTGCGAGCAGAACGGCGCGGACGCGGTGGAGCTGAACTTCTCCTGCCCGAATATGGCTGAGGGCGGCTTGGGCTCGGATATCGGGCAGGTGCCGGAGCTTGTCGGGCGGTTCACGAAAGCGGCAAAGCGCGGATGCAATATCCCCGTGCTCGCGAAGCTTACTCCGAATGTGGCGTCAATGATACCCGCGGGAGAAGCCGCAAAGCGCGGCGGTGCGGACGGCATAGCCGCGATAAACACTATAAAGAGCGTCACGGGTGTAAATCCGCATACATTGGTCGCTGCTCCTGCGGTACACGGACGGTCCGCGCTCGGCGGTTACAGCGGAAATGCCGTAAAGCCGATAGCGCTGCGGTTCATCGCAGAGCTTGCGAATAACAAGGCGCTTAACGGGCTGTACATCAGTGGAATGGGCGGTATCGAAACATGGCTGGACGCACTCGAATTCATACTACTCGGCAGCGGCTCGGTACAGGTAACGACCGCCGTGATGCAGTACGGCTGCCGGATAATCGACGACCTCACGAGCGGGCTGAATTACTACCTCGCGGAAAAAGGATATGACAGCGTTAAGGAGATCATCGGACTTGCGGCAAATACTGTCAGCGATTCTACCGATGTTCTGGAGCGTGACACGGTGCTGTTCCCGAAATTCGACCACTCGAAGTGCATAGGCTGTGGAAGGTGCGCTATCTCATGCAGCGACGGCGGTCACAGCGCTATAAATCAGGATGTGGACGGTAAACCGAAGCTCGACGGCAGCAAATGCGTCGGCTGCCACCTGTGTCTGCTCGTCTGTCCCGAAAGAGCTATAGGGACTGCTAAAAAGCGGATAGACCGCAGAAAACAGTAATATACAGGAAAATAAAAATGGAAATAAGCAATAAGACCGACGAGAAAAAAACGCCATGTTTCCCTCGAAGGCTGTAAACTGCTTGGTCAAGGAAAGCACGAGCGGGTATATGAGCTCAACGACGAGCAGATAATCAAGATATACTACTATGATACCGCGCTCGCGCAGATCGAGTCGGAGCGCTGCAATGGTAAAAAGGCATTTGTGGAATGAGTCTCGTCCTGTATTACATTCGATACCGTTGAGACGGATCAAGGCTACAGTATTATCTTTGCGCTTGCGGGAGGCGAACCGCTCGGGACATATATCTCCGAACATCCCAACGAGCTTGACGGGCTTGCGGTTAAATATTCAGAACTGTTGACAATCCCTACTAATCTGTGGTATAATAAAGAAAAACAAGGATGGGGAGGTATGGATATGTGTTCAAGAAATCAGGCTTTAGATATTTTCTCTCAGGCGTATAATATGTGCAGCGATTTATTTGCCGAAAAGTTGACAGACGCATATCTTTACGGCTCCTACGCTCGCGGTGATTAAATCGATGAGAGTGATATTGATATTCTTGTTACTGTTGATATGGAACCCGAAGTTCTTGCAGAGATAAGAAGCAAGGCATCTGTTATAAACAGCTAATTAAGCCTTGAACATGACTTTTGATTACATCAAATCAAAAACCAGTCATATTGCTAAACCCGCATTATATAAGGGATTGCGACAAAAGCCCTAAAAACAGTTTAACATAAAGGCTTAGTTCATGTCCCGTTACCTTGACCAGAAACGACGCTTCGCTTCTCAATGATCAATGAATAGTGAATAATGAATAGTTTATAATGAAACCGTAGTCGTTCTGCGACGTTTCTGTATTCTTCATTAATCATTATTCATTTTTCATTATTCGGTAAAAAGTTACAGCAATTTCTTTCAACGAAAATCCAAAATGTTAACTCAAGACGCTGATCAGAGTTCGCAAAGACGCTGATTATGCGGCTTCGCGAATTTCTTTTTTATATCATTTTGTAATTGCACCTTGTGGAGGATAAAAAATATGAGCGATGAAAAAAAGATGACTCCGGAAAATGAGCAGACAGGGGCTGCCGAGGCCGAAAAGGTGACCAAGCCTGATACGAAGAGCCCTTCGGAGCTCGGAAAAGACGGTTCTGAACCGAAGAAAGCGGACAAGATCAAGAAAAGGCGTATCCTGACGGCGATTGTTTTTGCGGGAATGCTGCTGGCTGCTCTTTGTGTAGTTTTAAATCTGGCACAAAACCCAAAGAAGGACGAGATCCCGTCATTTTCGGAAAGCACTCCGATCACGGCATCTTTGCCGGAAGAGAGCAGGGCGACCGAAGCCGCAACTTCTGAGGTGAGTGCAGCCGGATTTCCCGTAGGCGGAGAAGTCACAACAACGGTGGAGACCGCGTTGAGCACTGAAACATCTCCAGAGGAGAGCGCAGCCGGACTTCCTGCTGGCAGAGAAACCACATCTGCGGAGCAGACCACAAGCGCGGAAGAAAGTCCGACGGAGACTTCCGCTCCACCGGCAACGGAAAGTACTACCGCGAGCACGACTGAACCGAAGAAAAACGGCTACACTGTGGTTTACAGCGCAGGAAACCGCTGGGAAAACAGCGGAGTGCAGATGACCACTAAGGAGCTTAAAATAGAGAACAACACATCGGGCGCTGTAAGCGGCTGGAAGCTTGAGCTTGATATTGACGGCTTAAAGAATGTTGAGGGCTGGAACGGAACATGGAAGGTAAGCGGCAATACGCTGACTATAACAAATGCCGACTACAACGGGGATATCCCCGCGGGAGGAGCACAGGTCATAGGCTGTAACATAGGAACAGCGTCATCGCTCAGCATAAAAAGCGCTAAGCTGAACGGCAAGAGCTGCTCTGTCACAAAGGGCAAAGTAGATCAGAACCAACAGAATCAGCAGAACAACGATCAGAATAATAACAGCAATAACAATAATAACGGCGGAAATTCTTCCGTCGATGTTAAGGCGCTCCTGACGAGAAATGAGAATGCCGTTCAGGGGGACGACTGGCTCCACACTGACGGCAACAGGATACTTGACAAGAATGGCAAGCAGGTATGGCTTACGGGCGTAAACTGGTTCGGATATAACACTGGTACAAACACATTTGACGGACTGTGGAACAGTCAGCTCGCGCCTTCGGTAAAGGCTATTGCAGACCATGGGTTCAATCTTATCAGAGTACCGATTTCGGCTGAACTTATAAATCAGTGGGCGGCAGGGGAGTACCCGAGAGCAAACTACAACAACGCCTATAATCAGGAATTGAATGCAATGAACAGCCTTGAGATATTTGAATATTTCCTGAAGCTGGCGGAGGACAACGGAATAAAGGTAATGCCGGATATCCATTCGGCGAACACCGACGCGTCCGGACACAACGCCAATCTCTGGTACACCGACAGGGTAAGCGTGGATAAATACTACAGCGCGCTTGAATGGATGGCTGACAGGTACAAGAATAATGACACGATAATCGCGTTCGATCTTAAGAATGAACCGCACGGAAAGCCCAATGAGGGAGCAAATGCCGCTATCTGGAACGACTCGAAGGCAAAGAACAACTGGAAGTACACGGCAGAAACCGCGGCGGCAAAGATACTTGCGAAGAATCCGAATGTTCTGATAATGGTTGAGGGAACGGAGATATACCCGAAGGACATAAATAAAAACGGAGACTATAAATCCACCAATGAAAAAGATTACTACTTCAACTGGTGGGGCGGAAATCTGAGAGGCGTAAAGGATTATCCCGTTAATCTCGGAAAATATCAGAACAAGCTTGTATATTCGCCGCACGATTACGGCCCGACGGTCTATCAGCAGCCATGGTTCAAGGGGACATACACCTTTGAAAGTCTGATGAAGGACTGTTGGAAGGACAACTGGTTCTATATTCACGAGACCGGGACTGCGCCGCTTCTTATAGGCGAGTGGGGCGGATTTATGAGAGAGCCCAATCTCACATGGATGACTTACATGAGAAAGCTTATAAAAGACAATCATCTTAACCATACCTTCTGGTGTTTCAATGCAAACTCAGGAGATACGGGCGGACTGGTGCTCGACGACTTTACAACTTGGGATGATGAGAAATATAATTTTGTGAAAGAAGTTCTCTGGCAGGAGAGCGGGAAGTTCGTGGGGCTTGATCATGCAATAAAGCTTGGCGAGAACGGAATAGCTCTTTCAAGCGCGAAGGGGCTCTGATGATGAAACGCTTTTCGCTGAGGGGACACATTGATCATGGATTCGGACAGGTAATTGGTATGAAAACCGGAAATAAAAAACGGAGCGGGATCATCATAGGCTGGGTCAAGATAGTTGCCGGACTTCTGGTGTTTTCTCTCGGAGTACATCTGACTATATATGCAAATATAGGACTTGCGCCGTGGGATTGCCTCGGCATGGGGATCGCCAATCACACACCGCTCAACTACGGGCTTTCGATGACGGTCATGGCGGTGCTGATACTTGCCGTAGATGTTATACTGAAAGAACGCATAGGGTTCGGTACTGTGATAGACGCGCTTCTGACGGGAAATTTCGTTCAGATGTTCAACTCGCTTGATCCTCTTCCTCAGAACGATAATATGTGGATCGGTATAGCGGTCATGCTTGGTGGATTTGTGTTTATGGCGCTTGGAATGTGGATATATATGAGCGCAGAGCAGTGCTGCGGACCGCGCGACGCATTGCTGGTTGCTATCGGAAAGCGGCTCCCGAAAATACCTATCGGCATTGTGGAGGTAATGCTCTGGAGCGTTGTTCTGCTTATAGGCTGGCTGCTCGGAGGTCAGGTCGGAGTAGGTACGCTTATAAGCACATTCGGAGCCGGACTTGTGATGCAGCTCGTTTACACACTCATAAAATTCGAGCCGCGCAAGCTCAACCACAGTGGGATAATCGAAACAACACGCGTCCTGTCCGGAAAAAAACAGTGACTGAATATCTGTACAGCGCAGGGACATTGTGCAGATACGTCGTGAAGCATTGAGATCCGGAAAGTTTCTGACAAGAATTTTTTATAAGGAATCGTAAAAAATTCATTGTATAAAATTTACAATTCTGTTAGTATGAAATGATGAAATTTTTACAAATCTCTTGCAATTTTTAAAAAAAGTGATACAATAGAATGAGAACTATAATGGTTTCAGGGCGGAGTGCAATATTCTGCCTTTAAATAGGACAGGAGGAGTTTAATATGAAGATATTGTACGCCGCAAGTGAAGCGCAGCCTTTCGCTGCTTCGGGCGGACTTGCCGATGTCGCGGGATCTCTCCCCAAGGCTTTGGTGGAAGCCGGACATGAATGCTCGGTAGTTATGCCGTATTATATCAACACCATAAAGCCGGAGATCAGAGATAAGCTTGAATATCTGACTAATTTCTATGTTCCGGTAGGCTGGCGTTCACAGTACTGCGGTGTTTTCACAACTACTCTGAACGGCGTGAAGTACTATTTCATAGATAATGAATACTACTTCAAGCGTGATTTCGGTCTGTACGGATATTATGACGACGCCGAAAGATTTGCGTTCTTCTCGAGAGCCATTCTTGAGATGCTTGAGCATCTTGAGCTTAAGCCCGATATCATCAACTCGAACGACTGGCAGACAGCCCTTGTTCCGATATACTATAATATTTATTATAAATATCACCATAATATGTGGGGAATACGCAATGTGTTCACTATCCACAACATAGGCTATCAGGGACAGTACGGACTTGAACTCACGGAAGAGATATTCTCTATCCCGAGACATTTAAGCTCGATCATCGAATACGACGGCGACGCGAACCTCATGAAGGGCGCTATCGAAATGGCGGATAAAGTAACTACCGTATCCCCGACCTATGCGAAGGAAATACTTAACCCGTGGTTCTCGCACGGACTTGATCGCTGTCTGAATACCAAACAGTACAAGACCTGCGGATTCCTTAACGGTATCGACACCGATATGTACAACAGCAAGACCGACAAGGATATTCCCGCTAATTTCAGCATCGGAAAAATGTCGGGCAAGAAGACCTGTAAAGAGAAGCTGCTCGAAGAAGCGGGACTTCCCGGCGGAGATTCTCCTGTACTCGGTATCATATCGAGACTTGTTGAGCATAAGGGATTCGACCTTATCAAGTGCGTGCTCGACGATGTTGTCTGCAGCGGCATAAAGGTCGTTGTTCTCGGCTCGGGCGAGAAGCAGTACGAAGACTATTTCTACTATATGCAGAGCAAATATCCTCAGGCTGTAAGCTTCAAGTGCGGATATATCCCCGCATACGCGAAGCGCATCTATGCAGGCGCTGATATGTTCCTTATGCCGAGCAAGAGCGAACCGTGCGGTCTCGCACAGATGATAGCTCTGCGCTATGGTACCGTTCCGATCGTTCGCGCGACCGGCGGCCTCAAGGACTCTATCATTGACTACGGCGATGAGAGCGGCAAGGGCGTTGGATTCACATTCCAGTCATATAACGCTCTGGATATGCTCGGAGCAATCAACAGAGCCAAGGAAGTCTATGACGATCAGGCTAAGTGGAAGAAGCTTGTTGAGACAGGCATGAAGGCTGATTTCAGCTGGTCGCAGTCTGCCAAGCTTTACATCGGTCTGTATGAGGAACTGTGCAGTTGGGAAAGCTGATCGTTCCCGGATCGTATTTATCAGATATTTACGCTGCTGTTCTCCCTGCGCTTTGCGGGGAGAACAGTAAATTATGAATATTCGGAGCTATAAATGAATATAACGATACTCGGCTGCGGATTCGGCACAGCGCTTGCGGTTCTCTGGAACAAAGCGGGACACAATGTCACCGCGTGGACGAGGAACGAAGAAGAGATCAAAGAAATATTGCGCTGCGGCGAACATAAACGCCTTCTCCCAGGAGTACCGGTGTCAAACAGGATAACGTTTACATCGGACCTGAACTGTATAAGCGGAGCAGATGTGCTGGTCTTTGCGATCCCTTCGCCGGGAGTGCGCGAGGTAGCAAAAAAGGCAGCTCCGTTCACACCAAAGAACACTTATGTACTGAACGTCGGAAAAGGCTTTGAAGAAGGTACATCAAAGCGCCTGTCGCAGGTCATAAGGGAAGAGATGCCCGATAATAAGCTTGCGGTAATGGCAGGGCCTTGTCATGCTGAGGAAGTAAGCCGCAGTATCCCGACAACCGTAGTTATGTCGTCCTACGATATGGCAGTCGCTGAATATCTTCAGGAAGCTCTTCAGACCGACACATTCAGGATTTACGGAAGCGATGATGTCGCGGGCTGTGAGACTGCTGCCGCGCTTAAGAACATAATAGCGCTGAGCTGCGGTATCCTCGAAGGAATGAAGCTCGGAGACAATACCACTGCGTCACTTATGACCAGAGGCCTGGCTGAGATAACAAGACTTGGGGTCTCATTGGGCGCAAAATGGGAAACGTTTACAGGGCTTGCCGGAGTGGGCGACCTGATCGTGACCTGTACATCAAAACATTCGAGAAATCACAGAGCCGGGATACTGATAGGCGAGGGAATGAGCGCCGAAGATGCCGTAAAGAACGTCGGAACGGTAGAAGGATATAACTGCTGCCGCATAGCGTATAAGATCGCGTCGGAGCTTAAAGTCCGGACGCCTATAATCGACGAGCTGTATGAGATATGTTTCGGCGGAGCGTCTCCCGCAGATGCAGTCAAGCGCCTGATGCACCGTCCGCAGATACATGAAAAAGAGCCTTTCTGGAACAATTGAGGCTTGTTCCAGAAAGAGCAAAATATGAATGTAAATAAATAGCATGGTAAATTGCTGATTTATAATATGAGGAGGATAACCAAAAATGATGACAAACATTCCGCAGGTAAAGCTCGGCATCATAGCGGTCTCGCGTGACTGCTTCCCGATTGAGCTTTCAAAGAAAAGACGTTCGGCAATAAAGGCTGCTTACAAGGGCGAGCTTTACGAATGTCCCGTGACCGTAGAAAATGAGCTTGATATGCTCAAGGCGGTAGAAGATGTGAACAAGCAGGAATGCAACGCACTTGTAGTATTCCTCGGAAACTTCGGCCCCGAGACCCCCGAGACCCTGATAGCAAAGGAATTTGACGGTCCGTGCATGTTCGTTGCGGCTGCCGAAGGCGACGGAGATATGATAAATGGCAGAGGCGACGCTTACTGCGGAATGCTTAACTGTTCATACAACCTCGGAATGAGAAAACTGAAAGGCTATATCCCGTCCTATCCTGTCGGAACAGCGGAAGATATTGCAAAGATGATCGAGGATTTCGTGCCGATCGCTCGTGCGTACATAGGCGTAAAGAACCTCAAGATAATTACTTTCGGTCCGCGTCCTCAGGACTTTTTCGCATGCAACGCTCCCATAAAGGGACTTTATGAGCTTGGCGTGGAGATCGAGGAGAACTCCGAACTCGATCTGCTCGTTTCGTACAAGGAACACGAGAACGATCCCCGTATCCCGGCTGTCTGCGAAGAGATGGCGAAGGAAATGGGCGAGGGGAGATATTATCCTGAGATGAGCGCAAGAATGGCACAGTTTGAGCTCACACTTCTCGACTGGGCTGAAAAGCATAAGGGCGCCCGCAAGTATGTTGCGTTTGCCGACAAGTGCTGGCCGGCTTTCCCATCTCAGTTCGGATTTGAACCCTGCTATGTGAACAGCCGTCTCGCAAGCAGAGGTATCCCGGTATCCTGCGAAGTTGATATCTACGGAACGCTCAGCGAGTACATCGGTATCTGCCTGTCTCAGGATGCTGTAACGCTCCTCGATATCAACAACTCCGTTCCTCAGTACATCTATGACGAGGACATCAAGGGCAAGTACAACTATCAGCTTACCGATACATTCATGGGATTCCACTGCGGAAATACTCCCGAGTGCAAGATGTGCGCTGACAGAGCCGTTAAATATCAGCTCATTCAGCACAGACTTCTTGAGCCCGCAGGAAGCGAGCCTGATTTCACAAGAGGAACCCTTGAAGGCGATATTGCAGCGAGCGACATCACTTTCTACCGCCTGCAGTGCGATTCTGAGGGCGTTCTCCGCTCTTATATCGCAGAAGGCGAGATCCTTGATGTCAAGACTCGTTCGTTCGGCGGAATCGGTATATTCGCTATAAACGAAATGGGACGCTTCTACAGACATATTCTTGTTGAAAAACACTTCCCGCATCACGGAGCAGTTGCTTTCGGACATTTCGGAAAGCTTCTCTATGAGACATTCAGACTTCTCGGCGTTCAGGACATCGGCTTCAACCGCCCGAAGGGAATGCTCTACAGAACGGAAAACCCGTTCTGCTGATCTGTTGGAATAATTTTTCGCCGCGCCGGGGATAATACGGAAAAAAATCCGTATCATATCTCCGAGAGGTGGTGGAGATTATGAATATGATAGTTTGCGGCATAGACTGTCGCTATCAGAAGGACGGTTACTGCTGTCTCGAAGGCAGAGCTGTCATAACCAACGCGGTAAGCTCGCCGTGCTGTTATTATGAAAAGACCCCGAAAAACTCATCGGAAGAAGGGAAAAGTGGGCCCGAAAATGAAAACGGTTTCACGTGAGAGTTATCGCAAAGAAAGGAGAAATTTTTTAAAATGAAGAGGTCAAAAAAGATCGCGGCATTGCTCGCGGCTGCAGCATTGCTCGTAACCGGTGCCTGCAACAACGGCGGTGGAAGAGGAGGAAACAGCGGCGGCGATAATAATAATGCCGAGGACACTACCACCACAACCACGACCGCAGATTCCAACGCTGAGTTCACCACCACGGCTGCTCTGGGAGATTATAATTATGACTCCAAGAACGAAGCCGGTGTAGGAAAGCTCTATGAGTCGGGAAAAGAAGCCGGAACCATAAAGGCTATGTGCTACTATGATTTCGCAAAAGTAAATCCCGAAATGGAGATCAGACAGGTATTCAAGGAGCGCTTCAACGGTGAAGTTGAGATGCTTGAAATAACAGCTTCCGATAACGCATACATAGAGGCAGTTGGTAAGCGTCTTGCTTCCGCTGACCCGCCGGATGTACTCAGATATGAGTGGCCTATGCTTCCGGGTTACGCGATCAAGAACCAGTTCTTAGCACTTGATGACTGGCTTGATATAACATCTCCTGTTTGGACTCCTATGGCTGACGTTATCGAGAGACAGGCAGTCGGCGGAAAGCACTATTATTTCCCGCAGCAGATGTCGCCTAACTACGGCGTTATCTACTCTACCGCTTCGATAGAGGAAATGGGCGATACTGATCTTGATCCTATGGATCTTTATTTCAAGGGCGAATGGACATGGGATGTCTTTGAAAAGCTTATGACAGACTGGGCTGCTCAGGGTACCGACAAGATCGGTGTAGCAAGAGGTGAAAGTACACCTATACACTTTGCTGCAACGGCAGGTGTCGCAACTATTGAGATCAGCGGTTCTGATGTAGTTAATAATCTTAAATCTCCTCTGTTGAGAAAGACTATGGATTATCTTGAGAAGCTCATGAAGGAAGGCTATGTATATACCGATAACAATACATGGCGCAGCCCTGATGAAGGCTTTGCTGACGGAAAGCTCCTGTTCTATATCATGCCTATCGAGTGGGGCTTTGAGTCCTGCCAGAAGAAGAACTTCGAGAAACAGCTCGAAGGTGAGATCCGCGCAGTTCCGATCCCGAGATGTCCCGATAGCGAAACTTATTATCTCCTCGGCAACTCTTACGGTTATCTTGTTCCCGCCTCTGCTGAGAATAAGCAGGGCGCTGCTGCCTGGATAGTTGCAGGAAGAATTTACAGCAATGATTCCGACGTTGTTAAGGCAAGACGTGACAAGCTTCTTTATAACGGTCCGTACTATACCGCTATCTGCACAAACGCAAAGAAGGAAATGGTATATGATGAAGCACTCGGAAAGGAAGTAAAGAAGACTACCTGGAAGTGCGGACATCAGTTCGAGAGCGAATACGGTGAAGAGGGCGAGGTTTGTCCGGAGTGCGGTCAGCCGAGAACTCCTCAGTTCAAGACAACATACACCGAAAGACAGATGCAGGTAATGGACGACATGGTCGATCCTTCGAAGTTCACATTCCTGTTTGACCAGCACAGAGGCTTCGGCGACAACCTCCTCAAGCTTATAAAGCAGACTGTTGATATCCCGTTCGGTGCAGTTGATGACGACGGAAACAGACATTCGTTCACTGAGATGATCGAATCCAACTACAACGCTATCGAGAGTGAGCTCAACGAATATCGTAAGGAGCTTCAGAAAACTTAATTGATCTGACCCATAAAAAACTCCTCCCTCGGGGGGAGTTTTTTTCGGAAGTAATCAGCATAAGGAGACATCAAATGCACACCCCGATACATGACTTTCTTGAAAAATATGCCGACAGCGGTACAGTAAGGCTTCATATGCCGGGCAGCAAAGGACTTTCATATCCGAATGATATCACCGAGATCGACGGAGCTGATGTGTTGTATGAATGCGACGGGATAATAAGAGAAAGCGAGCGTAATGCTGCTTCGCTGTTTGGCGCGGCAGACACCTGCTATTCCTGCGGCGGCTCAACACTTTCGATACAGGCAATGCTTGCCGCGGCGTGTGAGATCACCGGAAAGCGTAAGATCGCGGCCGGAAGATATTCGCATAAGAGCCTGATATCTGCAGCGGTACTGCTTGGGCTTGACGTTGATTTCATTTATCCCGGCACATTTTTGAGTGCTGATATCACAAAAGAAGCGGTAAATGCTGCGATTTCGGAAGATACAGCGGCAGTGTTCATAAACTCGGTGGATTATCTCGGCGGGCTATCTGATATCTCCGCGATTTCCGAGGTATGCAGAAAGCGCGGAGTCATGCTTCTGATCGATAATGCGCACGGAGCGTACAGGGTATTCACGGACGATCACCCGATAAAGCTTGGCGCGGATATGACCGCCGACAGCGCGCACAAAACGCTTCCTGCAATGACGGGAACATCATATCTGCACCTTGCGGAGAGTTCGTATTACCGGACGGCTAAAGCGACAATGGCGCTTTTCGGGAGCTCCAGTCCGTCGTATCTAGTGCTGGAGAGCCTTGATCTCTGCAACCGATTCATTTCCGAAAAAAAGAGCGAGGCACTTGAAGCGATAAGCAGGGTAGGGGAGCTTAAAAAAAAGCTTCTTGCAGACGGCTGGAGCATATATGACAGCGACGCTCTGCGTATCACGATC
>CAMVEM010000089.1 GCA_947166515.1 uncultured Clostridia bacterium
CAAAAGCGCGCACGATGCGCGCATCAGAGAAACCTTCGATTTAGTGGGAGGGGGCAGGGGGTGGGGTGAATCCCAAAAATATCTAGAAAATTTAAAAAAATTTTTCAAAACCTGTTGATTTTTTAATAAATATATGTTAATATGTAGCTCAACAGCAAAAATAAAACGTTTACATTACCTTTATAAAAGGCGGTGAAAATCTATGTTCATGCTTCGCTGGCTGTGGAAAAATATGAAAGGCGATCGTGCGATCTACTGTCTTGGCCTGTGCCTGACTGTTATCGGTCAGTCAATGTACCTTATCGCACCTTACATAACACAGCAGATAATAGATACCTTCCTCGTTGGAGATAAAGCGGCCGAAAACCTGCAGAACGGCACCGATACGCTGATCTTCATGCTGCTTATGATGTTTGGATTCACGCTGCTCCGCACGATCGTGCAGTATTCCTCAAGCATGTGCTACGAACATACATCCCAGGGAATAATCTACCGCGTGCGTAAAATATTGTTCGATAACATCGAGAAACAGGACGCCGCTTACTACGACCGCCACCGTACCGGCGACATTATGACCGTCGTCACCGGCGACCTTGAAATGGTACGTCACTCGATAGCATGGATCATCAAGGTCACGCTCGAATGTATAGTGCTGTATTCGGCGACAATGATCTATTTCTTCACGATAGACTGGCTCATGGCGCTGTGTATGATGATCCTCACGCCCGTTATACTTGTAATAACGAAAGGATTCAGAAAAGTAGTCGGTCCTTTCTATGTCGATCTGAGAGAAAAGCTGTCCGGAATGAATACCCGCGCCGAGGAAAATATTTCCGGAAACCGCGTGGTAAAGGCATTTGCGCGTGAAGATACCGAAAACGAGCGCTTCGACAAGGCAAACAAAGAATATAACGAAGCAAACAAGAAAGCAGCTTTCACATGGCTGAAATTCTTCCCGGGACTTGAAATAAGCGCTCAGAGTTTAAGCGTCGTATGCCTGCTGTTCGGCGGTATATTCGTTGCGACCGGAAGACTCACGTTCGGCGAATACGCAGCGTTCTCGGGACTAATCTGGACGCTCTCCAACCCGATGCGTACTCTCGGCAACATCGTCAACGACTACCAGCGTTTCACCGCTTCCGCAAACAAGATAATCGAGCTCTACTACGGAAAGCCGTTCATCACCGACCGTGAGGACGCCGAGGAAGTCGAGGGCAGAATAAGCGGCAAAGTGGAATTTAAGAATGTTTCGTTTGCGTACGGAGACACCGAAGTGCTCCACGACATAAGCTTCACGGCGGAACCCGGCGAGACTGTCGCGATAATGGGAGCTACCGGAAGCGGAAAGACCACTCTTATCGACCTTATCCCGCGCATTTATGACGTATCGGGCGGTCAGGTGCTCGTTGACGGTCACGATGTTAGAATGATGAGGCTTAAACAGCTCCGCGGCGCAATAGGTATTGCAACACAGGACGTTCTGCTCTACTCCGACACGATAGAAGGAAACATCTGCTTCGGCAACATCGACCTGCCGCAGGAGGATGTCGTGAAATATGCGAAAGCTGCGGACGCCGATGAGTTCATCAGAAAGACTGCCGACGGCTATGATACCATAATCGGTGAGCGCGGAGTGGGACTCTCGGGCGGTCAGAAGCAGAGGATATCCCTTGCCCGCGCACTTGCGGTAAAGCCGTCGATACTGATACTCGACGATACGACCTCTGCAGTCGATCTCGAAACGGAAAAGCACATACAGGACGCCCTCGCGAACCTGGATTTTCCGTGCACGAAAATAATGATCGCTCAGAGAATATCCACCGCCCGGAACGCCGATAAGATAATCGTCCTGAAAGACGGTACGGTCGCCGAATCCGGCACTCATGAAGAGCTCATACAGCAGAACGGCTATTACCGTGAAGTGTATGACTTACAGAAGTAAAGGGGGCGGTTAATAATGGCACGAAATAAATTTGATATTGACGAGACCCTTGAGACCCCATTTGACATAAAGCATCTGAAACGTGCGCTCGTTTATGCCGGAAAATACAAAGCAAAGATATTCCTGTCCCTGTTCATAAGCGTGGCTGCGGCAGGTATCGGACTTGCAGCTCCGCTTATCGTGAAATATGCTGTCGATAACTGCATGACGACAGAAAAGATACCATATCTCATTATATGTGCGGCGCTTCTGTTCTGCTGCATCGTGACGAGCGTGTTCCTCTCCCGCACAAGAGCAAAGATAATGACGCGCGTCGGTCAGGACATCGTCTATGACATACGCCGCGACCTGTTCAAACACATGCAGGAACTCCCGTTTGAATATTACGACAGCAGGCCGCACGGAAAGATACTTGTGCGCGTCATAAACTATGTCAACAGCATTTCCGACCTGATGACCAACGGTATCATCAATTTTGTGCTCGAAATGGTCAATCTGCTGATAATAATGATATTCATGTTCTTTGTGTGCTGGCAGCTCGCACTCGTCGTGATGTGCGGACTTCCTATCTACGGCGCGATCATAATGTTCATCAAGAACCGTCAGCGCAAGGCCTGGCAGCGCGTCTCAAACAAGAGCTCAAACCTTAACGCATATCTCCACGAAAGCATAATCGGCGTGCAGATCTCACAGGTGTTCACCCGTGAGGAAGTCAACGCAGAAATAAACGACAAGCTTGCGAAGGATTACCGCAAGAACTGGATGAAGGCGGTCGAATATTCAAACCTTGTATGGCCGTCCACCGATATAGTATCAACGCTGACAAGATGCGCTATTTATCTCGTGGGACTCGTGTTCATGCATGATCTTTCGCTCGGTACCATACTCGCTATGGGAGATTATTCCGGGCGCTTCTGGCAACCGCTGATGAATCTCTCGAACCTGATGAACACGTTCATAAATGCAGTAGCTTATCTTGAACGAATATTCGAGATGCTCGACGAGCCGGTGACGATAAAGGATAAGGACGGTGCAAAGGAAATGCCGCCGATAAAGGGCGATGTGCATTTCAGAGATGTTACGTTCTCTTATGAGGACGGCACAAACGTGCTTGAACATCTCAGCTTTGATGTAAAAGCGGGACAGAGCATAGCTCTTGTAGGTCCGACAGGCGCCGGCAAGACTACGATAGTAAGCCTTATCTCGCGGTTCTACGATCTTAACGACGGCAAGGTGCTTATCGACGACAGCGACATCTCGCAGGTAACTCTTCATTCTCTGCGCAGTCAGATGGGTATAATGCTTCAAGACAGCTTCATATTCAGCGGCACTATCATGGATAATCTGAAATACGGACGTCTTGACGCCACCGATGCGCAAGCCCGCGAAGCGTGCAAAATAGTGGGGATACACGACTATATCAGCTCATTGAAGGACGGATACAACACCGTGGTCAGCGAGCGCGGAGCCGGTCTTTCTCAGGGTCAGAAGCAGCTCATAGCGCTTGCGAGGACTATTCTTTCCGACCCGAAAATACTTGTGCTTGACGAGGCTACGTCGTCTATTGACGCAAAGACCGAGCGCAATCTGCAGAACGGTCTGAACCACCTGCTCAAAGGCAGGACATCGTTCATCATAGCGCACAGGCTTTCCACGATCCGCAACTGCGACAGGATAATGTATGTGTCCGACAAGGGCATCACCGAATCCGGCACACATGATGAACTTATCGCAAAGAAAGGCGATTATTACAAGCTCTATACCGCTCAAGCGGTGTGAGAGTTCACCCACCCCCAACCCCCTCCCTCAAGGGAGGGGGCTATTTTATTATTCTATGTGGGGAGCAGAGCTCCCCACACCCCACCTGTTTTCGGGGGTGAACCCGAAGGGGGTCTGGGGGGCGACCGGAAAGCCCCCCAGTAAAAAAGAAAGCCCCCTCCCTGAAAGGGAGGGGGTTGGGGGTGGATTTAACCAACGATACCGGAGCGCTCGACACCTTCAACGAAGTTTTTCTGTAAGAAGATGTACATAACGAGTATCGGGAGAATGGAGAGCAGGCATCCGGATTCTATCCATACCAGCCAGTCGGAAGCAACACCGGTAGGCGTGCTGTCAGGGTTCTGATAGGACGATATTGTCTGCCAGAGGTTGCTGACCATAAGTGCGACCGTGTTCGACTTTGAGAAGAACATTCCGGAAACGTAAGAGTCGTTCCAGTACCATACTACGGAGAATATGAAAACTGTGAGGAACGAGTTGCTCGCGTTCGGAACCATGATCCTGACGAAAGTCTCGAACGGTCCGCAGCCGTCAAGATATGCCGCGTCTTCAAGCTCCTTGGGCAGTCCTCTGAAGAACTGTCTGAACAGGAAGATGAACAGACCCGCACGGATACCGTTGCAGAAGAATGCCTGCATATAGAGTGCCGCGGGATTATCCGCAAGGTTCAGCGGTGCGCCCGTGATAAGGGTGCAGAGACCAAACGGATCGAAATATCTGAACTGCATGAACTGCGGGATAAGTATTACCTGGGTCGGAACTATGATCTGGAGTATTACTATCGCAAAGAACAGACCCTTGAATTTGAACTTGAATCTCGCAAATCCGTAACCGGCTATCGAGCAGGTGATTACCTGTATGATCGAGCAGACTACGTTAACGCTTATCGTATCCCATACGAGCTTCGGATAGTCGATAGCTGCCCATGTTTCGATAAGCGGATCGAGAGTCAGCGTCTTGGGTATCCACATGATCGAAGGGTCGGACATCTCCATCTGCGGTCTGATCGCGCAGGTTATCATATAAAGTATGGGATAAACTACGACGAACGACAGTCCGAACAGAATGAGAAATCTGAATATCGGCCAAACCTTGTCGGATACGCGTCTGCCGAGGATATAACGGTAATGCTTCTTTTCCGCGGCATTATACTTGTGATAGTGAGTGATGATTTCCCATGAGCTTACATGGAATTTGCTGAGACGCTTCTTTTCTTCTTTTTTGAGCTGTCTCCTTGATTTTTTCACGGTCGATACGGAAGCAGCTTCCGTGGCAACCTGTATTTTCTCGTTGTCCATTGAAGTACCTCCTTAATCTACCTGGTAGAAGATGAATCTTGAGATTATCGCCGAGATTATCGCAAGGATAACGCCGACTATCGCGAAGTATGCCCATGCCATAGCGGAAGCGTGGTCGTATTCCCAGACCTTTATGTAGGACATAACCTGTTTCATGACGGGGTTGTCTGACTTTATGAACGCATCTATGATAGTATAGATGAGGTTCGCAAAGATCATAGGCGAAATGGTCGGGAAGGTTATCTTCCAGAAGAATTCCCAGCCTGTAGCACCTTCCATTGATGCCGCTTCTTTTGCGGAAGTCGGTATCTGCTGGAGAGCCGAAATGAATATCAGGATCTGGATACCGGAATCCCATATCAGGTTCAGGATATTACTCGTTATATCCGAAACCATATCGGCGAGCGACTGGCTGATATTGTTCAGTCCCATGAATTGCAGGAAGTCTTCAACGAAGTTCGTCTTGAACAGTGCACTGAACTGTGAGGCTTCCGAAATTCCCTGCGACAGCATATCACCGTTGATAACTCCGAGCACAGGTCCTGTCGCTATAAGTACCGGCAGGAAGAATATCGCTCGGGCGAGCGTTCTGCCCTTGAACTTTCCGTTCAGAAGAAGTGCTACGAACAGTGAGAATACTAGTATGAGCGGAACTCTGTATGCCGTTTCACCAAGCGATTTCGCAAGGTTCTTAGGATATTCGGGGTTAATGGTAAATGCCCACTGGAAGTTTCCGAAGTCGTTCCATGTGGTGTAGATACCGGGGCCGCTCATTCCGTATTCCGCCTGTTTTGCGGCATCGCTGACCATTTCGGTCTTACAGAGCGCGTACCATACCGACTGTACCATCGGTATCAGGAACATATACACGACGCCGATAAACCACAGTGCGATGAATCCGTAGCCGTATAGGCCCTTCTTCTTTTCGTACGAGATCCTTGACTGTTTGATCTGCTTTACTTCTCTGGGCTTTCTGCGTCTGATATCGACTTCACCCTCGGCGTTGAGCGCCGCAGCAGACGCCGTCATGTGAACGGCGGCTTTTTTCGCAGGTGCGGGTTCAGCCGGAAGATCGACGAGCGTCTGTTCCTCGTCCTGTACGGGTATCGCGGGTTCTTCTGAGATCGATTCGACCGCTTCTGCAGCAGCTTCATCGGTGTTTTCGATCATTTCGTTCTTTTCTTCATTCTCGAAATCACTCATTTCTTATCGAACCCCCAATCCATAATCCTTGATATCGTAGGACTTATTATTGTACTTTATTGCACCCGTTTCGGTGTTTACATAAATTGTTGTGCCGCCTTCAAATTCCGTCTGGATCTCATGAGCGCTTATTCTCTCATACTTTGTGATCTTAGCTCCGGATATCGACGAAATTATCTCGGTGAAGAGATTATACTCATTGATAGCGCGGTCCATCCAGCCCTTATAGTTGGTATAGTAGAGCTTATCATATTCGCTGTCCGCAAACTTGTTGGGATTCTCATACATCATCTCATAATGTATCGGAGTACCCGTTACAAGTGAGAGCATTCTGAGCTCATCCGCGTCGGCGCTTCTGTTGATCGCCTTTGTAGTATAGGGAATGAGTCCGTGGAGCACCATTTCCGCGAACGGTATATCATAGTCGAATATATCGTAGTTGGACGAATAGAGCGGTACATCCTTTATGAAGTCTGCATACGGCAGGATATACTGGTTAGCGTTCTCGGTCATTATCGAGAGACCGCTGTCTTTAAGCTTCTTATAGCCCGCCTGGAGGATCTTTATCGTATCCTCTCTTAAAAAGAAGGAGCTTCCGTCCTCTTTCTGACGGCTGAAATCGCTGTAAAGTGCGGTTGACGCCTGATTGAGCGATATTCCCGTAGCCTTTTCCGCGCGGAACGTATCTGAGAGCTTGTTGAATATATCCGGGAAGTAGTACGGTGAGAGTATCGTCCACGAATCATTTGTCAGGTGCGGAAGTCCGAATGCAAGTTCAAACGGAGTCTGTGTCGCATAAGCCTGTGTGATCTGCTTCGAGGAGTTGAGTGTGAAGGAATAACCGTTTCCGGATTTATAGAACTCCATTATATCGCAGCTCGGGAACAGATCATAGTTCTTTGAATCGACGTATTTCTTGAATTTTTCGTATTCGCCTTTTCCGCCGAGCTTAGATGAATACTGGAATGTCGCGGCGATCTCGCCGACTATTCCGGCTTCGTTGAAGTCCTCATAGATGATCTTGATGTTGTTCACGCCGCCGTTTTCGAGAACCTTGATTATCTCAAGCGCCTCGGAATATGACGTTGCGACTGTCTGGATCTTTACGGGGAAGCCCGCTATCGACTGAGTCTTGACTGTTCCGCCGTAAAGTGTGAGATAGAACGGAGCGTCGTTATCGGCAGTCTTTTTCTGAACGCCTACGACATCTGTCAGATACTTTCTGTAAACATCTGCCACATCGATATATGAAAGATCGCTTCCATAGATCGGATAATATGTGGTGGACAGATCGCCTGTTCTTATCTTCGGGAATTTTTCGTTCTTTTCGTCAGTCTCATAAACGGTAAGCGGCTCGTTCTTATTTCCCATGAAATATTTATCCGTTGTTCTTACCGCATATTCAAACCAGCAGGAGTTGAGATCGGTAACGGTCTGCTTTGTTACCATAGCGTGTTCTATGGCATAAGGGTCGCCGTCGGTCGATATCATTACAAGTCCGGCACCTGCCGTACTGTTGATGTTTGCCATAACGGGCATGGTCACCTTTTCGATGACAGCTCCGGCATACAGCTTTCCTACTGCGAGATCGTCGCCGTAAACCTTTGACTCATATGTGTTGTTGTCGCCCTTGGGAGCGCCGTTGTTATAGTTGATGACTGCGCCCGAACCGTCGGTCACTACCATCATACCTTCGTCGGAAGAACCGCCGGCACCCATATTTTCAAGCAGGTGGATATTTATAAGCTTATATCCCGAGTCTCTGCCGACCGTTTCCGGCTTGTTCTCTTTGATGAGATCGGTCTTGACGGTCGCGGTGAAGGTGCCGTTGTCGTTCAGGACTATATCGAGCGGCACATCGATGCCGTACTTCGATGTCGAGAACGAATACATGAATCTTACGCCGTTGTCTATTTTGCTGCACGTGAGCGTTACGTCCTTATTTCCGAAAACACGGATAGAGGACTCTATCATTCTGCTTTCCGTGGATACTATATCCAGCGAAAGGGGAGTGCATCTCTTTTCCTTTACGGACTTGTTCTTGGGATCGGTGTTATAGTATCCCGACCACCATTTATGGTTGTTCGCTGTATCTTCGACTGCGAAAAGACCGGTTTTTTTATCTACATAAAGCTTTAAGCTCTTGTTCTGTGCCATTACTTCCATTGCGGCAAGAGCTTCGGCTTCTGTAACATAGTTACCGTCGTCTGTTTCGCTTGCTTCACCCGGAGCGGCGTCACCCTCGGCGGACTGTGCCGTATCGGCTGTCTGAGCAGCATCGACAGGCGCAGCCTCTGCATCCGACCATACCGGTAAAGATGCCGCAGAGACCGATAACACCGCGGCAAGTCCCGCAGCCAGCAGCCTTTTCCTTAATTTCAGCATTTTATGACCTCCATGCTCTTCCGCACATTATTGCGGAAGATCCGAAATTGATTGTTGTTATCATTATTTTCAGGCTATAGACTGAATCTGTACATCAGCTCGGTATATATCGAATAGCCGAAAACAATTACCTGCTGGAAAAGCGTGAGCAATAATACCGCAAGGAAGAGGATTATCGCCATTGCCACCACCGTGAAGAACATAGCCACTATCGTTTTCGGGAGCGAATATTGATGAACTGTTTTCATCGCCGAGATCATAAGCACTATCGACCACACCAGACCGAGATAACGGAAGAAGGAGATGAATCCCGATTCTGTCCTCAGAAGGAAGTTGCTGGCGATTATCACGATGACTTCGGAGAAAAGATAAGGCAGAAGTGCATACGCCGAAACGCAGAAGATGTTTTTCATGGTTCCTTCGCCGTCGAACAGCGTACACAGCGACCAGTTTCCCACTACCCATGTGAGGAAGAGTATTACCGACGATGAGAAGTACGGAACTATGTTGAATACCTTTACATAAGTGTTGTTGAACAAGAATCCGGTCAGCTGGGCGCTCGCCACGCTTACAACAAAGAACATGATGACGATGACCCACGCTACCTTCATATTGTAGCCTTTTTTCCATCTGAGGTCGTCATATCCCTCAAACGGGTGTCTCATTACATAAAACGGCCATTTCCATGCAGGAAGATCCAGATCAAATCTCATTATTGCTGACCCCCTTTATTCGCCGCTTTTTTCTTTTTCCTGTACTTTTTCACATAGCTCAGAACTATAAGCAGCACCACAAGTCCGAGAACTATCGCAAGCATCCATGTGAAATTAGCTCTTATGAACTCTATACGGAACGATTTGAACGCTCTGTTATAGCCCGCTCTCGATGTGCGGTAGAAGTAGCTCATGGCTGTTCCGTATTCGTTCTGGTTCAGATAAGCGTTTCCGAGACCTATATATGCGAGCCAGTAGTTGGCGTCTCTTCTGAGGACTTCCTCCCACGGACCCTTTGCCTCGTCGTAAAGACCTTCATTGAACAGCTTGATAGCGTTCTGTACTATCGCGCCGAACTCTGTCTGTCTGAATACCGTTATGTTGTTCTTACGAGAATCCACTACATAGACCTTGCCTTTATAGGTCTCTATCGCGGATACCGACATGAACGTACCCTTCTGTGTACCGTATGAGCCCTGGGGTCCTCTTGTACCGAAGATGAACAGCAGGTCGCACTCGTCAGTGTACTGGAACACACGTCCTGTCGCAAAGTCGAGCAGGTAGATATTGCCTTCTTCGTCTATATCGACGTCGGTTATGGCCGAAGCGTAGGTCTTGCCCTTATACCATCTCTGTGCAAAATCACCGAAAGTCATCTGGTCATATCCTAAGTTCACGAATATGTTCGTACCTGCGGGGTTGAGCTTTTTGAGAACGTCCGTATCGGCGGACTTGTTCTCTGTGACCGTGTAGATAAAGCCTTCTTTGTCTATATCTATATTCGCGATCTCAATAGCGACCGAGCGGCGCATCGATATGATCTGTTCTCTGGTATAGATCAGCTTCCAGAACTGCTGAGCGATAACTTCCGCTGTCGCCTCGACTCTGTTGGCACCGTAGTATCCGTTGAACTGTCCGTCGGCGGAGAACTGTACCGAACCCTGAGTTATCGAAGGCACGATGACATATACGTTGAACGCGCTGTCAACTATTACCTTTGAGGGGTTATATGTAACGTTTGCGTCATACACGTCGCTTGACGGACGGGTATATTCCATTACGATATCAAGGTTTTCGTCGAACGCAACGACTCTGTTGTTGTCATAATCGGCAACATATATAAGTCTTATACCGTCGCTGTTCTTTCTGACATAAATGCCTCTGGGCATCTTGAACGTGGTCTTCTTTATAACGCTCTGGCTCTCGGGGAACTCATTTCCGTAATGGAGCTCCGATATGACCGTTGTGGCCTCGGGAGCAAAAGTTTCGTCCGTTACGACTATTCTGTTGTTCTTACTGTCTGCTATATAGAACTTTCCGGTCGTCTGATCCACAAATATATCCGACGGCTCGCTCAGTCCCACCAGGCCTTCGCGCACGGTCTTCGACTTGTCGCTGTAGTCGAGCTTATCAAGACCGAGATCGTCTCCGTCAACGACCCTGTCAACTACGAATCCGTTCTGTGAGGGGATCGGGTCGCCCCACCAGTCGTAGTTATAGCCTGTGTAAGGTTCGTCCGCGGACGTTGTAACAGCGAGCGCTGTTGCAGTTATCGCAGCGGTCAGAAGCGCAGCCGCAAGCTTTTTCATAAACGGCATCAAAATCATCCTTTCCTGTAAATTTTTAATCTTTCAGACCGCTCTGTGCCATTGTTTCTACGACTGAGCTCTGACACAGCAGGAATATCAGCATAGGCGGTATCATCAGCACGACAGTGGCCGCCGCCGCGACGCCCGCTCTTGCGATACCCGAGGCGCTTATCTGCTGTAAGACGGTCGGGATCGGTTTTAATGCCTCATTGTAGATAAATGAATATCCGTTTATCTGCCATGCTCCGTTGAATGCGAAGATCATAAGCGTCAGCCATGCAGGCTTGACGTTCGGCATTACTATCTGCCAGCATATACGCACCTGACCGGCGCCGTCAAGATAGGCGGCTTCGATGAGCGCGTCTGGCAGCTGACCGATGAACTGTCGCATTAAGAACAGACCCATGGATGTTGCGATGTACGGCAGGGTTATCGCAAGGTAAGTATCGATGATACCGATAGTTGCCATTACGATGTACTGCATTATGTAGAGTACCGTACTTGTGAACAGAAGCGTTATCTCAATAATCTTATTGAGGAACTTTCTGCCGGGGAACTGTACTTTCGCGAGCGCATAAGCCGCCGAAGACGAGAATATGAGCTGTGCGACGGTAACTACTACCGCAACGAACACGGAGTTGAATATATATCTGCTGAAGGGTACCCACATGTTTGAAGCTGTGTTGATAAGGTCAACATAGTTCTGGTTCGTGGGCGCCATTGCATACAGCTTAGGAGGGAAGAGGAACAGCTCTTCCGGCGGCTTTATGGACTGTATCGCCGATAAGTAGATCGGGAACATCATAAACAGTCCGAGCAGCAATAACAGTATAAAAATGGCTATGTCGCCGCCGCGGCTCCCGCCATATTTCTTTCTGGATTTTCTAGTCCTCATGACTACCGTCCTTTCATAGATCGTCACGGCGCCCGTCCGTTTTCAAAGGGACGCCGCGCTTCTGATATAGATTATTCCGGATCTTATCCGGCGGATCAGTCGAGATATTTTCCGAGTATCTTCTTTATGCCCCAGTTCGCGATAAGCATTACCGAGAACAAGACGAAGCATATCGCCGAAGAGTAACCCATTTCATATCTGATAGAACCGTAGTCAAAAGCGTGAGTCATTATTGTATGACCCGCATAATCCGTTGTCGGGAAAGCTGTCAGCATACGTCCGATGTCGCCTGCGGTGAACGAAGATGTGATCTGCATTACCGCCGCGAACATCAGCTGCGGTCCCATTGCAGGAACAGTTACATATATGAGCTCCTGACCTCTGTTCTTGATACCCTCGATAGCACCCGCCTCATAGCGGTCTCTCGGGATACCCTGAAGTCCCGCGCGGATCGCGAGGAATCCCGCGCCGAGCGCCATCCACAGCTGAACGACTATCAGCACGCCCATGATGTAGTT
>CAMVEM010000090.1 GCA_947166515.1 uncultured Clostridia bacterium
TAAGGCGTGCGTATTCGGGGTCAAACTGCGTTCCGGAGCCTTTGACTATCTCCTCGCGTACCCTCTGCTGCGGGATAGGGTCACGGTAGCTTCTCTTTGAGGTCATAGCGTCGTAAGAATCAGCGACTGCTATCATTCTCGCTATTTCCGGTATTTCCTCACCCTTCAGTCCCTCAGGGTAGCCTCTGCCGTCGTAGCGTTCGTGGTGATAGTGAGCACCCACGCTTATATACGGGAATTCGGTTATGCTTTCAAGTATCTGTATGCCCTTCGTGGGATGCTGCTTTATTATACCGTATTCCTCGTCAGTAAGCTTTCCGTCCTTGTTGATGATATTTCCCGGAATACCTATCTTTCCTACGTCGTGCAGCAGCGCGGCGTAATATACGTCTTCACATTCCTTCGCGCTCTTGCCGCTCATTTCCGCAAGCTTTTTCGAGTAATCCGCGACTCTCGACGAATGACCGTGAGTATATTTGTCCTTCGCATCTATCGCGTTTACGAGAGCTGTGGCGGTCTGGTGGAACAGCCTTCTCTGCATTTCCTCTCTCTTTCGGAATGCCACAGTCTTCCTGTGCAGGATGAACAGAACGAACAGCCAGATGATCAATGCCGCAAAAATGCCGCATATAAGGTAGAACCACCACTGTTCGTAATAGGCGCATTCCTTTACGATAGTGACGGCAATCTCCTTGTTTCCGCGCCCCATCGCATCCTTTATGCTCAGTACGAAACGATAGCTTCCACCGTGGAGGTTGGTGTAAACAACCGGCGCGAGATCGCTTCGGCTCATGGTAAAGGTCTGTCTGTCAAATCCCTCAAGAATATAGCTTACCTGCGGGTCGGTCATCGCGTAGCTGAACACAAAGCTCGGGATCGTGATCTTCTGTGTGTCGCTGGAGACCTTGAATTTACCCGTTCCGTCCGGATATATTGTTTTTCCGTCAGCCTCGATGTAGGGGACAGAGGCTTTAAGATTGTTGACCTCCTCGAAGGACTTCTCGATATTGACCTTCGCTATACCGGTCGTTCCCGCGATATAAAGATCGCCGCCCGGGGTCAGCTCGCTGTACGAGTTTGCCGTGGTTATGCAGGGGAGACCGTTGGCAATACCGTAGAATACCGGCTCTATATCGCTGTTTGCGAGCAGCTTTTCGGTGGATATCACATAAATGCCGTTGCTGCTGAGTATCCACATATCGCCCTTCGAGTTTTCGTACATATCGAAGTTGTTCGGATATGGGAAGTTTTTTATCTTCGTGATCTTATAGTCCGGTGTCATATATGCGATAGCGCTGCTGGTGACTATCCAGATCACATTGTTATTTTCATCACGTCTGAGACGCATGACGATATCCGACGGAAGGCCCTGCTCAACATCTATATTTCTGACTCCGGAATCGTCGATAACGTAAATACCGCGACCGTTGCTTCCGAGGATTATCTCTCCATTCAGCCCTTCTGTGACGGTAAGGCTTTCGGTGTTCACAATGCCGTCGTCTTTGCCGTATGACGCGATCACCTTATCTTCCTTGATGACATTGACTCCGCCGGTGAGCGCAACGAGTATCCTGCCGTCCTTTCCTTCGCTCACTGCGCGAAGATCGCCGGACAACAGGCCGTCGTCCGCAGTAAATGCGGTAAGCTTCCCGTGTTCGTAGCGCAGCAGACCGTTTGCTCGCCATGTCGAGAACCACAGCCGTCCGAGGCTGTCCTTGATTATCGAGCGGATACGGCTTCCGTTCAGGTATTCGATAAGGTCGTTCGTTCCGAGATCGCTGCCGGAGGCGGTTACCGCCTTTGTAAGCGGTAGGCTTGCCACCGTGCATTTATCGTCCAGCACGATAAGCCCCGTATCCGTTGCAACAAACAGTTTCCCGTCACTGTAGCAGGTGGAGTTCACGACCGTTTCGGGGAGCTCATAGCGTGCGAAAAGATCGGCAAACTGATTCGGCACGACCTTCATAACGCCCTGACGTGTGGAGGTGAACCAGAGATTGCCCAGATAGTCCGTCATAACGTGACCGACATTGTTATCCATAGGCAGGCTTTCAGCGATGTGGAATTTACCGTTCTCAAGCGAGCCGATGCCGTTGGTGGCGCATATCCAGAGCTTTCCGTCTATATACTCCATTCCTTTTATGTATTTCAGCGGCTCGATATCGAACTGCGCTATGACCTTGAGCTTGTCGCTGACCTCTGCGTAATACAGCCCGAAATCGGCGCTTTCCATATATATCTTACCCGCGTTATTGGGGTCGGGAAGAATGGTCCCCACGCGCCCGAGCGGGTTATCATCAGCACTTACATAGTTAATTAGAGCACCGTCATTTATAAGCACGATATCGCCGGCATCGGTAGTTCCGTAGATCGTTCCGTCACAGCCCGTGCGTATGTCGCGCATATTTGAATCGGAGAGAACATCGGCCTCCAGCATCCTGAGGTTATAATCGGGGTCAATAACTGTGATCCCGCCGGATGTGGCGATATAGATATTACCGCTTTGGTCTTCGGTTATCGCGCGGGTATGGGCAGAACGCATACCGTCAAGCTTGCCCCATGTCCGGAGTTCACCATGCTCCATTACCGCAACGCCGTTGTCGTTGGTGCCTATCCACAGCCTGTCATTGCTGTCAACAAACAGGCACTTGATGCTCGTAAGACCGCCGGAAGGATCCATGCGCTCAAAGGTGTTGCCGTCATAGCGTATCAGACCCGCATAGCTTCCTATCCACAGAAAGCCGTCGGATGTCTCCGCTATCGCGTTCGCTTCGGAAGTCGGAAGCCCGTTCGTGTTGTCATACAGAACTGCTGAAAATCCCTCGCTGACTCCCGTCGGATCCACACTGACGGAACGGTTCGGAACGCCGGACGCATTCAACGGATGATCCTCGGCTGACACGCCCGTGGAAAGCATGTTAAAAACGATCGCAAGCAATGCCATAAAAGCCGGAAAGCGCCTGATATATGCCAATTTTTTCATGTTTCTTCCTTTCCGTTTATCGCTTTGTCTATGTTTTTCTTTTATGCGCATTATATCACGGACTGTCCACCAGTTTGTCCACCAAAAACAACAGCTTTTCACATATTTTCAGAATATTCTACAATTAACACAGCATCAAAATCTGTTTGCTTTATCTAACTGTGAAAAACACACAAACATGTTAAAGTTTATCAGGGAGAATGAAACTTGACCCGATCTATCTCCACATAATATCCGATGATTACCTATATTTCACATACACCTCGATGCAGAGAAAATCCAACCAGTTCGGATATGACAAATTCTTCATTCTCGATATTGGTGAAGCATCCGACGGCACGGTCATCACCCACGGCGGAAAAGAGGATGAGCTCGCAGAGAACGCGGAGGACTATGAGTCCGCTTATAATAAGGGATATGAAAAAGTTCGCGCCCGTCTCGGGGACAGCCCGATATTCGCCGCGACCTCAACGCCGGCAGCAGAAAAGCTTCGCTCCGGAGCGCCGGGAGATGTGGAATACGAAGTTGTGAACGGTAATGACGGAGTTCTGTACTACGCGGGATATATCCTTGTTTCCACCAAAGACGAGCATCGCTACGCGCTCTGTGTACTGTACCACTGGAGCGACTTCCGTCAGAGGCTGAACAGCGGTATAATCCCGTCGCTGCTCATAAGCGCGCTTCTGATAGTGATCGCAAATATATTGCTGATACGGTTCCTGTATGCGGCACTTGAACGCGAGCCTGCTTATCAATGCAGGGATTGACGTAAAGACCGTTCAGAGCTGTTTAGGGCATTCTACGCCGGTGACGACTGTAAACACCCCATATGGACACACCCACCCCGCGCAGCCGTATTCATTAAATGTAAAAGGCTCCGGATCACTCAGCAATGTGGTCCGGAGCATTGTTTATTCGGTTTATGTTGGATTTACTGTCTGCCTTCAAAAAGATATATATTTCCGCGCCGAGCGCAAATGAAGCTATTTCAGCCTGTCCGACCCTCTTAACGAATAATCCTCGCTGTATCTGTTCCGATATTGCAGCGGCGTGAACCCCGTGATCTTCCTGAATGCAGCGGCAAACGCGCTCTGTGAGGAAAATCCCAGCGAGTCCGCGATCTGAGCGATAGAGAAATCCGAGAAGATCAGAATGTTCTGCGCTGTTGTGACCTTAGCCTTGAGGATATACGCCTTTATCGGCATTCCCATTTCCTTCGCGAACAGCTTCGACAGATAGCTTTTGTCGAGACGTTCGTGCTCCGCCGCCATTTTCAGCGTCAGCGGGATATGCAGATTGCCGTATATGTAATCGACAGTCCGGCGGACGTGCAGCGAAACGCCGGATTCTTTTCGCATCTCCGCCATTCTCTCGGCGAAGTCCGTCATCATTGTTCCCGTAAGCTCGATGAGCTCCTGCGGCTCGCGGCATTTGTCGCCCCGACGGATATAGATGTCGCTCAGCGTGTATGCGATGTTGTGCTTCATGCCGCCGTCGATGCAGACCCGCGCGATAATGCCTACGCCGATGGCGAAGTGGTACTGATTGTTGCGGAGCAGGCTGTCCGAGAGCATTCCCTTGCCCTCGTAGTAATGCGCCTTTATCTCCTCGATGTTTCGTCTTACCTTCTCGATATCGCCGTTTTTTATGTCGTCGTATCGGGCAAACTCGCTTCGTATCTCGGTTCGCCGGAAGTCCTCCTCGGTCTGCACAAACAGACGGTAATTAAGCTCGCGGTTCGTATTCATAAGATCACCTCCGTCCGCTTCTATGATACCATATTTTTGATAAAAATGCAATAGTTGTGATAGAAACTGCAGTCGAATAAATGTATAATTACAGCAAAATGAAAGAATTTTTGTGAGGCGATATATATGAACGGAACAATGGATTTTACGCAGGGCAGAGTAAGCCGCGTGATACTGAGATTTTTCTTCCCTATGCTCGCGACGGCAATGCTCCAGCAGTTCTACACCTTCGCAGACACTGCGATAGTGGGACGCGGTCTCGGTGACGACGCATTGGCGGCAGTGGGCAATATGGGCTCGCTGTGCTTTCTGATAATCGGGTTTTCCATGGGACTTGCGAACGGCTTCTCGATACTTGTGGCGCAGAATTTCGGAGAGAAGAACTTCGTGGAGCTGCGGAGAACGATTGCGGCAATGATACGGCTCGCGGTGATACTGACCACGACGCTGACAATACTGAGTATAACTTTTCTGCGTCCGATACTGACGCTTTTGCAAACGGACGAGAGCATAATCGGCGACAGCCTGACCTACGGCTACATACTCTTCGGCGGGCTTTCAGCCACGATCTTCTACAATATGAGCGCGGGCATTCTCCGTTCGCTCGGTGACAGCAAAACCCCGCTCAAGGCGATAATCATTTCATCGGTGCTGAATATCGCTGCGGACAGTCTGTTCATCTTCGTCCTGCACACGGGAGTATGGGGCGCGGCAGCCGCTACGCTGCTCTCGCAGATGATCTCCGGAATGATCTGCCTGCGTAAGCTGCGTAAGATAGATTATCTGAAAAAACAGGGCGACGAGCCGAAGCCGGAAATAAAGCTGTACGGGCGGCTAATGAAGAACGGAGTTCCCATGGCGCTGATGAATTCCATAACCGCGATAGGCTGTATGACCGTACAGTACTTTGTAAACGGGCTCGGAGTGGAATTCACCTCGGCGTACTCCGCGTGCAGCAAGTACATCAATATGTTCATGGCGCCCTCCTTCACGGCGGGGCAGTCGATGTCCGCTTACACGGGTCAGAACTACGGCGCGAAGCGTTTTGACAGGATATCCGAGGGACTTAAGGTCTGCCTTACGATCGCGGGGATAGCATACGCAGTGCTCGGTTCGCTGATGCTGTTCTTCCCGGAGCTGCTTGCGTCTCTGCTTCTAAACGGCAGCGAGCAGATATCTCACGCCGCCGAATTTCTGCCGGTATGCGGTGTGATGCTGTTTGCGGTGAATACACTGTTCGTGTTAAGGAATGCCGTACAGGGTATGGGATTCCCGCTTGTCCCTATGATATCGGGCATAGCGGAAATGGTGCTGCGTATAGGCTGTATCTCGCTGTTTGTGGGTCAGATCGGATTCCGCGCCACGGCGTATGCCGAGGTCTGCGCGTGGACGGGCGCACTGTTGATAAACGCGATAGCTTACAAAGTGATATTCGCTCGTGAGAGCGGGAAATATTTAAGTCATGGTAAACACGGTTTTGCCGTACAGTAAGGAGGACAACTATGGAGAACTACATACTTTCAAACGGGGTAAAGATACCCGTGATAGGCTGCGGGACATGGCAGACACCCAATGACGAAACGGGTGTCTGTGCGATACTTACTGCGCTTGAAGCGGGCTACCGTCATATCGACACCGCACAGGGCTACCGCAATGAGAAAGCAGTCGGCGAAGCGGTAAAGCGCAGCGGACTTGCGCGTAAAGAGATATTTATTACATCAAAGCTCGACAACCCGAACCACGGCTATGACAACACAATGTCATCGTTCGAGAAGACACTGAACGACCTCGGCACGGATTATGTCGATCTTTTCCTGATACACTGGCCAAATCCGATTAAGTACCGCGACTGCTGGCAGGAAACCAACGCCGGGACATGGAAAGCCTTTGAGGAGCTGTACGATGCGGGGAAAATACGCGCTATAGGTATCAGCAATTTCCGGCAGCACCATATCGACGAGCTTATGAAAACCGCAAAAGTCGCGCCTATGGTGAACCAGATACGCCTCTGCCCGGGCGATACACAGGACGATCTTGTTGCGTACTGCAAGGAGCGCGGCATGCTGCTCGAAGCGTACAGTCCCCTCGGTTCGGGGAGGATATTCTCCGTGCCGGAAATGAGCGCCATAGCCTCGGACTACGGAAAGAGCATAGCGCAGATATGTGTGCGCTGGAGCTTACAGAACGGGTTCCTGCCGCTGCCGAAATCGGTCACTCCCGAGAGGATAAAAGAAAACATCGATGTATTTGATTTTGAACTTTCCGAAAAGGATATGAAAACGATCGCGGGACTTACGGGCTGCGCGGGACTTTCGGCGGATCCAGACAAGACGAACTGGTAAAAAATAAAAAAAATGTCCGGCACGAGGCAGCCAGCCTGATCCGTGCCGGACTTTTTGCTTACATTCCTATCGACCCGGTGTAAACGGGGATATCCGTTTCGGCCTTCTTAACGGCTTCTTCAAGCGTCATACCGTAGAAATTGCCCGCGCCGAAATTCCTTCCCGAGCGCTTGTCGTCGATGAACGCGCCGACCACGACTCCGGGCAGCGAGCTTTCCGGGGCGTTCGGAGCATTCGGCCCGCCGAGGTCAGTCCTGCACCAGCCCGGGTCGGTGATGTTTATGCAGATATCCGTGCCGTTGAATTTCGACGCGAGATCCATTGTCACCTTGTCGAGCGCCGCCTTGCTTGCGGAATATCCCGCCTGCTCGGGTTCAAGTCGTATCCCGCTGGTGATGTTGACAATGCGCCCGAAGCCGCGTTCCTTCATTTTGGGAAGGAAGTGATACACGATCATCATAGGCGCGATAGTGTTTATAAGAAAGCTCTTCTCGTAATCCTCAGCGGGCGTTTTCAGATAGTCCGAGCGGTACGCCACTTGTGTACCCGCGTTGTTCAGTACGATATCGACCGGCTTTCCCAGCGCATCTATCTCTGCGAGCATCTTTTCCACCTGTGCGAGGTCGGTGAACTCTGCGCCCACAGAGTATGCCTCAACTCCGAGAGCCTTAACTTCCGCGAGCACCTTGTCGCAGCTCTCGGCTTTTCTTGCCTGCAAAATCAGGTTGCAGCCGCGCTCCGCCATGAGCTTAGCCGCACCGTAGCCTATACCTCTTGCCGCGCCCGTGATGAGCGCCCATTTCCCTTTTACGTCAACCATTGAAGTCCTCCTTCATCTTTTCTACTGCCGATATCACAGAGTCACACCATTTGTCGAATTCCTCATCGTCGTGCTGGCATTCCGGATGAGATATCACATATTCCACCGTGCGCTTTATCCCCTCCCGTGCGGTGACCTCCGCTTTGAATGAGGGTACGAGCTTCTTCACCTTCGAGTTGTCGAACACGACGGAGCAGGCTTTGTCGCCGATAAGGCTTCCGGTAAAGTCGTAGTCCCTGCCGAGCGCCGCCAGTGTTTCCGAGGATACATAATACGGCTTTAACTGTACCCCGAGCGCGTCCGCGATATAGCCGTATATCTCGTTCCAGCTCACGCTTTCGTCCGTCGTGATGTGGAACGCTTCACCTATGGCGGCGGGGTTCCCTATAAGTCCGACGTAAGCTTTCGCAAAATCGCTGTTGTGGGTGATCGTCCATAGCGAGGTGCCGTCGCCGTGGATTATAACGGGCTTGCCCTCTTTGATACGCTTTACGACCTGCCAGCTCCCGTTTTTGCCATGGACTCCGAGCGGGACGCTCCTCTCGTCGTAGGTGTGGCTCGGACGGACTATTGTGACCGGAAAACCGTCATTTCTGTACCGTTCGAACAGGTATTCCTCGCAGGCTTTCTTGTTGCGCGAATACTCCCAGTAGGGGTTTTCGAGCGGCGTTTCCTCGGTTATCTTATACCCCTGCATAGGCTTTCTGTATGCCGACGCGGAGCTTATGTAAATGAACTGTTTCGTCCTGCCCGAGAATAGCCGGAAGTCCCGTTCGAGCTGTGAGGGAACAAACCCGATAAACTCGCCCACGCAGTCAAACTCCATTCCCGCGAGCTTTTCGAAGACTGCTTTCTCGTCGTTTATATCGCAGTTAATGAACTTCACGTTTTCGGGAAGCCCGTCATTGCGGTTCCCTCGGTTGAGCAGATAAAGCTCGTCGCCGCGCTGTGCGAGCAGGCGCGTTATCGCCATGCTGATAGTTCCCGTGCCGCCTATGAAAAGTATCTTCATAAGACCTCCTTATAATGACGCGTGCGCCGCTATTTTGTAAATCTCGGTAATATCATGCGCGTCAAGCTGCATAAATCCGCCTGTTCTGCCGTCGCCTATACCGAACTTCTCAACGAGCGCGGGTATATCCTCTTCCCTTGCTCCGAGCTCCGTAAAGTTTATCGGCATACCTATGCTTTTCAGGAACGCGCGGAACCTGTGTATGCCTTCGAGAGCGGTCGCTTCCGGGTCTTCAAAGTTCATCTGACAGCCGAAAACCCGTGTCGCCATCTGACAGAAACGCATCACATTGTGCTTGTGAACATACTCCATCCAGGCGGGCATTATCACCGCCAGACCCGCACCGTGAGCGACATCGTACAGTCCCGAGAGCTCATGTTCGAGTCCGTGGCTGTTCCAGTCCTGCTGACGACCGACTCCGCAGATATTGGTGTGAGCGACTGTTCCCGCCCACATGATGTTCGCGCGGGCTTCATAGTTGTCAGGGTCGGCGATGACACGGGGCGTTTCCTTTATCATAGTTAGCAGAACGGCTTCGCAAAGACGGTCGGTGATCTCGACTTCCGTAGTGTTTGTGAAGTAGCGCTCGAAAACGTGCGCCATAATGTCGGTAGCTCCGCACGCCGTCTGATACGCGGGAAGCGTCTGTGTGAGCGTGGGCTCCATTATCGAGAACTTAGGGCGAAGCAGGTCGGAGCCCGTGCCGCGCTTCAACATACCGTCTTCTTTTGTTATTACCGAGTCGCCCGAGCCCTCGCTGCCCGCTGCCGCGATAGTCAGCACGGTCGCCACAGGCAGCGCCTTTCCGACGGGCTTTCCGCTGTACATATCCCAGAAGTCGCCGTCATACGGCACGCCAATGGCTATCGCCTTAGCCGAGTCTATGACCGAGCCGCCGCCTACCGCTAATATGAAGTCAACGCCCTCGGCTCTGCACAGGTCGATGCCCTTATATACGAGCGTGTCGCGGGGGTTAGGCTGAACGCCGCCCAGCTCGCAGTATTTTACACCCGCTTCGTCAAGCGACTTTTTCACTTTTCCGATAAGTCCGGACTTTACCGCCGAGCCGCCGCCGTAGTGTATAAGCACCTTGCTGCCGCCGTATTTTTTGACAAAATGACCGGCTTCGACTGCGCGGTCTTTTCCGAATACAAATTCCGTGGGGCTGTAGAAGTTGAAGTTTTCCATAATGATGTTCCTCCTGTAAATATTATTATCCGAAATACGGGTGCGTCCGCAGCCCGTTAATTGCCGCAAAGATACGCGAGTACGAATACCGCAGGTGAGTTCCAGTATATCGTGATCTCGTTGAGCGAATAGCTCGCCGTGTCGTCCGCGTAGCACTTCATGGGCGGCGTACCCTCCGGTATGACCTGCCTTGCGAACGGGTCGGAAAGATATTTGTTCGGACCGCCCGCAACCATTCCGGGGATACACTCCTCTATCCTGTCCGCAAAAGCGGGACGAAGGTGCGGATAATTACAGCGGAACTCTCCCAAACCCGTAACATAGCTTATGCCGAGAGCATTCGCTCCAAGAAGATAATGCAGATGCCGCTTGGCATATCCGCGGTATGTTCTGTCGTTAAAAACAGCATCGTTTATCGCGAATATCATAGCCTTTGTCATAAGGTTCATATTGCTTCCCCAGCAATAATCATCCTCGGTCATTGCAATGCCGTAGCCGCTCTTGTCTGCGGTCTTTTTAAGCTCTTCCGCTTTTCTTCGGAACATACTTTTCAGCTTATATTCAAGGTTTACGTCCTTGCCCTGCTTTGAGAGCAGATACGCAAGAGAACCCAGTCCGCCGACCTCTCCGTATCCGAGCGCTGTAAGCGGGAAATCCTCTTTCATCGCGGAAACAAGCTTGCTGTGATATTTAAGATCACCTGTAAGCGCGTACAGCTCGGAATATGCCCAGAAGCGGTTTGAAAAGTCGTCGCGCTCGCCGTAGCCGCCGGTGTTGCACCCCTCGGGGTTTGCAAAACCGATAAATTCCGGGTGACGATCGAGCCATTCCGCGGATCTTTCCGCGGCACCGCGGAGCTTTGACGCGAACGCCTTGTCATACGCCGCGTAAACGCCGGAAGCAAGCGCGCATACCGCCGCGAGGTCGGCAGTTGCCATTGACGACACGGGAAAGACATACATTTCCGCAGTGTCGTCCTCCGGCATAACGAAGGGGGCGTGCTGCGCGGTGGTAGCCTTGTGATAAACGCCGCCCTCGCTGTCCTGCATTTTCAGCAGCCATTCGAGCTCATATCTTACTTCCGACAAAATATCGGGGCAGCCCGACTCGGGTATGTTCAGCTTTTGCTTCCCGAACGCTTTTGGAAACATTTTATATGCATATAAAAGATGAGCCGCCGCGCATGCTCCCGCAGTGACATATCTGCCGTAATCTCCCGCGTCGTGCCAGCCGCCGCTGACATCGAGAGTCACATCTCTGTTCTCCCACAGCTTTGCCGGTGCGGTGTGGCATTTTTCGTGATGCCATACTCCCGCGCAACGCTTATCGAGTCCGCAGCCGCAGCGAAGATAGTAGAACGCCTTCGAGGTCTTGTCAAAAACGTCGTAATATACATCATTTCCGATACGGAACATAGCGGAGGTCTTGCCGCCTGCCTTTACACAGTAGCTCCCTGTCTCGGCAAGATCCGAAAAATCCGCTGTCCATACATTGCCGCCCGAAGCCTCGTCATATCCCGCGGAAACAGGGGTGCCGGAAAAACGCACATTCCCGTCCATATCGACTACGTCGAAACCGTTACATTCAAACGGTATTATAGCTTTTTTACCGCTGTCCGGATAATATCCCAACTGATCGACGAAGATACCGAACGGTGTAATGCGCGGCGATCGCGGCTCCGTATCAAAATTTTTTCTGTTCACAGTATCACCTGCTTTCGCATACTATATTGTTATTATAACATTTATCAGGCAGCAACATCTATCAATTCCATTGTGTATTTGTCAAAAATATGGTGTTCAATACGATGAAACTGCCTTGTGTCTGCAAAAAGCAACACTCTGTAGTAAATATTTGCAATAAATAATACTGCAAAAAAATATTTTTAAAAACTATTGACAAATGCATTTTGTTGTGCTATAATCCGAAACATAAGCTGTGAGGAAGACACGCAGAAGTTCGCCAATGTCTCCAGAGAGCCGACGGTAGGTGTGAGTCGGTGATATGCGTTCTG
>CAMVEM010000091.1 GCA_947166515.1 uncultured Clostridia bacterium
AGGGCTCTGCAAATTATGATTTATTATAATAGTATAAAGAACCAAAAGCCTCAGATGCGGCAGCAGTCCGTGCTTTGTCTAAAATAAACAACTTTCAACTGCAATTTTTTACAAAAATATCTTGCAAAAAAATTCCCGAAATTTGTTAAAACTACTTGATATTTAATGCTATTTACTGTATAATATTAAGGTCAGATACATTATTCCGGCATAGTCGGAATGTATGTGCAAATATTTATCTATTTCAGGAGGAATCTCACAATGGCAGTTAAAGTTGCAATCAATGGTTTCGGTCGTATCGGTCGTCTCGCTTTCAGACAGATGTTCGCTGCGGAAGGCTATGAGATAGTTGCTATCAACGATCTTACAAAGCCCTCTATGCTCGCTCACCTTCTCAAGTATGATACCGCACAGGGCGGTTACTGCGGAAAGATCGGCGAAGGCACACACACAGTTACAGCTGATGACGAAGCAGGCACGATCACAGTTGACGGCAAGACATTAAAGATCTACGCAGAAAAGGACGCTAAGGATTGTCCTTGGGGCCAGCTCGGCGTTGACGTTGTTCTCGAGTGCACAGGTTTCTATTGCTCGAAGGATAAGTCTCAGGCTCATATCGACGCAGGTGCTAAGAAGGTTGTTATCTCCGCTCCCGCAGGCAATGACCTCAAGACTATCGTATTCTCTGTAAACGAAAAGACACTTACAGCTGATGACACTATCATCTCTGCTGCTTCCTGCACAACAAACTGCCTCGCTCCTATGGCTAAGGCTCTCAACGACTATGCTCCTATCCAGAGCGGTATCATGAGCACGATCCACGCTTACACAGGCGACCAGATGATCCTCGACGGTCCTCACAGAAAGGGCGACCTCAGAAGAGCAAGAGCAGGCGCTGCTAACATCGTTCCTAACTCCACAGGTGCTGCTAAGGCTATCGGCCTTGTTATCCCTGAACTCAACGGCAAGCTCATCGGTTCTGCACAGCGTGTACCGGTTCCGACAGGTTCCACAACAATCCTCACAGCTGTTGTTAAGAAGGCTGGCCTCACAAAGGACGGCATCAACGCTGCTATGAAGGCTGCTGCTTCCGAGTCCTTCGGCTACAACGAGGATCAGATCGTTTCTTCCGATGTTATCGGTATGAGATATGGTTCACTCTTCGATGCTACACAGACAATGGTAGCTCAGATAGCTGACGACCTCTTCGAAGTACAGGTAGTTTCGTGGTACGACAACGAGAACTCTTACACATCTCAGATGGTAAGAACTATCAAGTACTTCGCAGAACTCAAGTAAGTTATTCTTACAGATAAAGAAAGCAGCTCCGAAAGGGGCTGCTTTTTTATTCAAGCTCGTACCATTATTTGTAATCTAAAGCCTGAAGTACTCTCTGTGAGATGTATAAACGGGATTAGAACTACCAATGCTAAAGAAACGCTCGCTGCATTCCAATCCCCATTTATTAAAGTCATCGTTTCCGTCTGCACTGAATCTTAAAAGAAAATTATCTTGATTCTCCAAATAAAAACTGATTATAATAAAGTGCAACCTGTCTTTATAAATGCTATGAAGTTCTTTGAGGAGACCGTTGTTCAATCGCTCTAAAAAATTGGAAAAAACCATTTCACCCTCATCAACATCAATTATTTTGTTCGTATATACCGAAAATGATACTGTAGGTGAATTTACATGCCTATATGTTATATCATTTATAAATGTATATTTGCTTTTCAGCTCATTTATTGTATTAATTGTTTGCTGATGAGTAATGTAATATAAAACAAAAATAACAGCTATTACAAATAAAGCTATTATTACAGTTAATAATATGATTTTCTTTTTTCTCATAAGCGCCTCTACATACTCTTTTTCATTTTCTTCTCCCGAACATTAAGGCTCCGCAAAACGCGGAGCCTTTTATAATATCAATTACTGTCCGAGTGCCGCTTTAGTCGTTGCAACAATATTCTCCGCAGAAAGTCCGAACTCCTTTAGCAGCGCGACCGCGGGACCCGAATGTCCGAACACGTCCTTAACGCCGATCTTGATAACGGGAACGGGATATGTCTCCGTGACTGCGGAAGCGACAGCAGAGCCAAGGCCTCCGATAACGCTGTGTTCCTCGACCGTGATGATCTTTCCTGTCTCGCGTGCAGCCTTTTCGATAAGCTCACGATCAAGCGGCTTTATCGTGTGGATATTGATGATACGGGCATCTATCCCCTGCTCAGCGAGAGCCTTGCCGGCTTCGATAGCTTCCGCGACCATAAGTCCGGTAGCGACGATAGTGATGTCCTTGCCGTCCTTTATCGTAACGCCCTTGCCTACCTCGAACTTATATGTGTCCGGGTCGTTGAATACCGGCACCGCGAGTCTGCCGAAGCGCAGATATGTCGGTCCCTTGTAGTCAGCCATAGCGAGCACTGCCGCGGTTGCTTCCACATGGTCAGCAGGATTTATCACCGTCATATTCGGTATTACCGACATAAGCGCGATATCCTCGCAGCACTGATGCGACGCGCCGTCCTCACCTACGGAGATTCCCGCGTGAGTTGCGCCTATCTTAACATTAAGGTTCGGATAGCCGATGCTGTTTCTTACAATTTCAAACGCGCGTCCCGCAGCGAACATAGCGAACGAGCTCGCGAACACGAGCTTTCCGGTAGTAGCGATACCTGCCGCCACTCCCATCATATTTGCTTCCTGTATGCCGCAGTCAAAATGTCTGTCGGGAGCGGCCTTCTTGAATATACCCGTCTTTGTTGCGGCGGCAAGGTCCGCGTCGAGCACAACGAGATCGGGGCGAATGTCGAGAAGCTTTATAAGCGCTTCTCCGTAGCTTTCACGAGTAGCTTTCTTATCCATAACTATTTATCCCCCTTTTCTCACTTTTCAAGCTCGGCGAGCTGCGCTTTGAGCTCGTTCATGGCGATGTTGTACTGTTCCTCATTCGGAGCCGCGCCGTGCCACGAAACGTTGTTCTCCATATACGAAACGCCCTTGCCCTTTGTTGTCTTCTGGATTATCACCGTAGGCTGGTTTACGACTGTTTCAGCTTCATCGAACGCCTTTTCGATCTGGTCAAAGTCGTGACCGTCGATGTTGATGACGTGCCAACCGAAAGCTTCGAACTTCTTGTCGATCGGGTACGGGTTCATTACCTTGTCGATAGGTCCGTCGATCTGTAAATTGTTGTTATCAACGACATATACGAGATTGTCGAGTTGATAATGAGCCGCGAACATTGCGGATTCCCACACCTGTCCCTCTTCGATCTCACCGTCGCCGAGGATAGCATACACCTTGTATGATTCGTTGGATATCTTACCGGAGAGCGCCATTCCGCACGCTGCCGAAACTCCCTGACCGAGCGAGCCTGTGCTCATATCAATACCGGGGCATTTTCCGAGCGACGGGTGGCCCTGTAAGCGGGAGCCCTGCTTGCGGAGCGTTTTCAGCTCATCAACCGGGAAAAATCCTCTCTGCGCGAGCACCGCGTAGAGTGCTGGAGCAGTATGTCCCTTTGAGAGAACAAGTCTGTCTCTGTCCTCCATTTCGGGATTTTTAGGATCAACGTGCATTCTCGCCATATAAAGATATGTGAGTGTGTCGGCAACAGAGAGCGATCCGCCGGGATGACCCGCCTTTGCGTTGTAAACGCCCTCGATGATGCCCATTCGTACCTTGGTCGCGGTGATCTCAAGGTTTTTTCTGAGTTTTGCGTCCATAGTTTTCTTCCTTTCGTTTATTATTATGTATTTTACATGTTTCTTATATACTCAATTATCTCGCTTATCGGCGCGTGGTTGTTGTCGCTGACAACAATATCCGCTGCTTCCTTTACATATTCAAGCGCGTTTGCGACCGCCACTCCGAGGTCGGCTTCGGCGACCATATCACGATCATTTCCATAATCTCCGGCAGCCACCACAAACTTGTCCTGATAGTGCATCAGCTCAATCAGCTTTTTCATTCCCGAAGCTTTGCTCACACCGGGCGGGAGCATCTCATAATACATGGGCGATGAATGTACCCAGTTCACACCCTCTTTGCAGTTTTCGAGCGTATAGTCTATCACCGCCCGCATCTTTTCGGCAGGGTACGCTACCAGCACCTTGAACCGCCCGTCCTGCGGGACTTCCTCAAGCTTGCGGTAACACGGTACAAGCTTCTCAAACGCCATGTGCTCCACGACCGTCTGATTGTTGTCGGTCACATACACGAGCTTCTCGTGCAGTATCTCTATCCCGATGTCGGGAAATTTTTCTTCAAGCATGCGGATATATTTGTCCGCAATATCCGGCATATCGCTGTGCCATAAAAATTTGTCAGCCTTGAAATCATACACCGCCGCACCGTTGAATATCACGCAGGGCGAAGTCACACTGAGCAGCCCTATCACACGCTCTGCCATTGCCACCCCGCGTCCGGTCGCCGCCGCAAATATCCCGCCGCCGGCTCTGAACTCGTCTATCGCGCGAAAATCGGCTTCGGCGATATTTTTCTTGTCGTCGAGCAGCGTGCCGTCGAGGTCGGTCATCAGAAATACATTTTTAAAGTCCATAAATTATATTACGTCCAAAAGCCAGCTTGCTATCGGCTTTTCCTCCGCTAATTTTAAGATTGCGTCCTTATCAGCAAGCAAACTCTTTGTATCTTTTATTTTCTCCGGAACAATATCTGAAAACTCAAATGTCACATCGTCAGAGTTTATGACATCACTGTCCGAAATATACTCTTTATCGGTATTCGACCGCCATTTTACTTCTATCCACATATCTGCATACATCTGTCTGTACGGTTTTGGACTTATACCAACTATGCCATACGAAAAGCCGTCTTTGGTTATGGGATTTCCGGTGCCTACCCACGATATGCATATTTTTTCCTTTATTTTCGGATCTCCGGTAAGCTCAACAAATCTGTCTGTCATCTGCCTGCAAAACTCATAACAGAACGAAAAGCTTTTAAGTGCGTTGACACCGGGCGGAACGATCTTCAGATATTTTATATCAGATATATCGTATCCTAAATACGGCTGCGGATATTCCCGCGAGAGCCGCTCGGTTTCCGCGTCACCGCACATTCCGAAAACGGTCGGTTTGTATTTAAAGTCACATTCTCTCAGACCATTGAACGCAAAGTAAAACTCTTCCTGCTCACACTTCCATTTTATCCACACAACACCCATATTTTTGCGGGCTACTATCATCTGCACGGGATAAAAGCTCCACCCGTCTATGTTATATTGCGTGTAATCGTAACCGTTCAGCTTTACCGACTTCTTGCCGAATTTCCGGGTGATCTCATCTTCGAGGCCTGTAGCTACAAGACGGTCGAACTCAAAGAGTTTACCACGTTCTCCTAACCATATCTGGGTATTGTAACCTTGTTTAAGCAATTTTTCGGGCGCTAATATAACTCTTACCGGCATTTTTATCTCTCTCCCTGTTATTGCGTGCTCTTTGCTTCCAACGTTTTCAGAAATTTCGTGAAATACTCCGGAAGCTCGCTCTCAAATTCGAGCCATTCCCCGGTTATCGGGTGAACGAATCCGATATGCTTAGCATGCAGGCACTGTCCGCCGAGCGACGCGGGCTTCCCGCTTCCGTAAACGGCGTCCCCCGCTACAGGGTGTCCGATATATGCCATGTGAACGCGTATCTGATGCGTTCTTCCTGTTTCGAGCTTAAGTCTCAGGTGCGTGTAGTTCGCGTAATTCTGTATAACCGTGTAATGCGTGACCGCTTCGCGGCTGTTTTCGGTCGTTATGCACATCTTCTTGCGGTCAGTCTTGCTTCTGCCTATCGGAGCGTTCACAGTGCCGTTTTCCTTAACATTTCCGCAGACGACTGCCTCGTATTCGCGCGAAAAGCTGTGCTCTTTTATCTGCTCCGCAAGTCCTTTATGCGCCGCGTCGCTCTTCGCAACTATAAGCAGCCCGCTCGTGTCCATATCTATCCTGTGGACTATCCCCGGTCTGAGCTCGCCGTTTATTCCGGAAAGGCTGTCCCCGCAGTGAAACATCAACGCATTGACCAGAGTGCCGCTGTAATGCCCGTGAGCCGGATGAACAACAATTCCCTTCGGCTTGTTCACAACAAGCAGGTCACCGTCCTCATACACGATATCGAGCGGAATATCCTCGGGAAGGATATCTGTCTCCTGCGGGTCGGGAATATCTACCGCTACCTCGTCTCCCGCTTTCAGCTTATAGTTTTTTGCGACCGCGAAACCATTCACAGTGCAGCCGCCGTCCTCTATCAGCTTTACCGCGAACGACCGCGTGAGCTCTCCGTCCGACATTTCAGCAATCGCTTTGTCAATACGATCGCCTGCCGCCTCCGCTGTAAATTCAAGCCTGTTCATCGTCATTCTCCGGAACTTCTCCGGTCTCTTCTTCGCCTTCTGCTGCTTCCGGAACTTCCTCATTCACGGCTCCCGTGTTTTCCGGATCTTCGGGAACATCTTTATCTGCTTTTCCGTTCCCGCTTTCAGCAGCCTTCTTAGCCTTTTCCTCCCGGAATTCATCTATCAGCACCGCAATGCCGAAGTAAATTCCACCGCAGACCGCACAAATATCCGCAAAGTTGAATATTGCGAAATTGATTATGCGAACGTCAATGAAATCCACAACGCCGCCGTTCTCATTGAACGTCCTGTCTATGAGATTTCCGAGACCGCCGCCTGCCAGAGCTGAAAGCGCTATTATCATATCCACGCGTTTTGCTCTTCCGGAAAAGATATACCATTCCACAAGTCCGATAAGCAGTATCGGTACCGCGATCAGTATAAATCTTTTTCCCTCAAGCAGACTGAACGACATTCCTGTGTTTTCGACATAAGTGAAATTCAGCCATTCTGTATCGCCGATCTTTATCAGCGGTATTGAGCCTTCGGGCTTTATATACTGCACCGCAAGAAATTTTGTAAGCTGATCCGCCGCTGCCAGAAACAAGCTTAACGCGACGGAAATAATTTTCAGCATCAGTGTCTTGTTCTTCAAAACTATCTCCGTATTTTTTTTCGTCCGCAATTCGGACAAAACCGTTTTTCATGTATTTCCACCGCCGTGAGCGAGGGGAATGATCATCTAAAAAATCCCGTTTTATTATTCAGAGCCGTGCCTGATACTTATTCAACGCACGGCTCTGTAATAATTATTTATCTTTTCTTTTTCTTGTTGCTGCGGAAATTGCTGTAATCATTTCCGTTGTTGCTTCCGAATTCGAGCTTCTCGTACTTCGAGTTGCCGTTGTTCTGCTTTCCGGGTCTTGCTTTCAGGAAATCAGGAGTATCGTCATCACCGTCTCCGTCATCGCTCTCACCGAAAGCGTTCTCAACGGTGAAGCTTCCCACGGTATCTTCCTCTTCGCTGTTTTCTGCCGGAGCATCGGATCCGTCATCTTCCTCATCGTCGGAAGAGCTGTCGGAAACACCTATGTGCTCGAACGAATCAGCGATCTTTACATCGGAATCGCGGTCTTCTTCATCTTCCTGCTTTCTGCTTGATTCCTCGATACCTGGGATCACCGGTGCAGCTTCTCCCTGCTGAGCCGCGATGAGCTCACGCAGCGCATTGCTTGTATGATTTGTCGTAGCTTCAAGCACGAACTCGTTGAAACACTGTTCCGGTATCTTCTTTATGATCTCCATGTGCTGTCTGTATTCCACGATGATGCGTGTTCTGAAGTCCTCAGCCTCGCGCTTGGTTCTTGCAAGGACTTCCTTATCGAGCTCAGTCTGTATCTCCATCTGAGCATGTATGTCATCGGCAGCCTTCTTGGCTTCCGCTTCTATGCGCTTTTTCTCAGCGAGAGCATCTTCAATTATCTTTTCGGCTTCTGCTTTTCTGTCGGCAACATAATCATCTGCTTCCTGCTTTCTGTCCGCAGCGTGATCTTCGGCTTCCTTTACGATATTAGCCGCTTTTTCCTTGGAATCTGCGATAATAGCGTTACCTGTCTTCTGTGCGCCGAGCAGAGCGTCTTTCAGAGCGTCTTCGTCCTCGCGGTATTCCCTGATCTTGTCTGCGCAGACCTGGAGTTTCTTTTCAAGGTCTTCATTTTCTTTCTTGAGCTGTGCGAACTCACGGGCAAGATCGCCGAGATATTCTTCAACTTCTTCCTTCTTGAAGCCTCTCATGGCTTCTGTGAAGTTTCTCTCCATAATGTTGTTTATCTCCATTTTGTCCTCCGTTCCGATGCCGCCGCGCGGCTTTCAGATATATTTTTTCAGTGTAAGTCTGATTCTTCCTTTTTTTGTGCAGACCCGGTCTCCTGATACGATGAACTTACCGTATCCTCTCAGTGTCAGGACATCTCCCTCACAAACATTTCTGCTTATGTTGTTGCATTCCTCATAATTGAGCATGAAACTTCCCGCTCGTATGAAAGCGGCGGACTTCTCTCTTGAAAGTCCCGTTATCCCGCTTACGATGCAGTCTGTTCTCTCGGAAGCAATATTTATTATTATCTCTTCGCACGCCGCAGGCTTAACCGCTGCCGCAGCGCTTCGCTCAGGCCTTCCGATACAGAAACGCCTATGCGTCCCGCCGATGTGAGCTGATCGCATATCAGCTCCGCCGCAGTCTTTGTACAGAATAATGCCGCAGCTCCCTCGCCTATGAAAATATCGCCGACCGTATCGCGCTCAATGCCGAGACCCATTACTGCGCCGAGTATATCTCGGTGTCCGGGCTTGTCCGCTTTGCGGAAAGAAACAGTCACCGGGAATACCGGGAAATCGTCATATCCCCCGTCCTCGCCGCAATAGATATCGTCCGGCGCAACGCACAGCATCTTTCGTATGCACGCACTGTCGCCGCCCCAGAACCGGATGTTTATCCCGTGCCGCTTTCCGAGAAGCTGCACAGCGACATACTGTTCGCTCTCATTCAGAAACGGAGAATAAACCGGTCTCCCGCGTTTCAGCGCGAGTTCATACATATCTTCAAACCGCGCTGAGATACCGTCAGCCGATACGCTTTCTCTCATCAGATAAAGTCGTTGTTATTGCCGAGTTCTTCTATCATATCGCCGGAAATATCAACGTTCACAGGTACGATTATGTAGGTCGTGCTCGCAATGCGCTTTAAGTCTCCGTCAGCAGCATAAGCCACACCGCCGAGGAAATCGATAAGTCTGTTAGCAACGTCCTTGTTGGTATTGTCAAGATTCAGGACCACAGTTTTCTTGTTCTTGAAGTGATCCGCGATAGCCGCAGCGTCGGAATACTTTTCCGGCTTAACGACGATGACCTGCAGATGTGTGGTCGCAGGGATACTCATCATCTTGCTGCTCTTGATCGTGGGTCTCTGGGTATCGTAATCGTCGAAATTGATAGCGGAAGGCATATCATCATAACCCTGTGCCTCTTCATAATTTTCGTCGTTTCCGTTAAGGCCCGTGATCTTCTTGAATGAATCCATAAATCCCATTTCTGAGTCCTCCTTCTTCTGCCTTTCACGGCAGAATGATAGATTTTTATATTTATTTTGCGTAGTTTCTGTAACCGTAAAGCACGCTTCCTATGCGTACAATGTTCGAGCCGTGCATTATCGCTTCTTCATAATCTCCGGACATTCCCATGGAAAGCGTGTCCACACTGAAACGTTCATCGCCCGCTGTCTTGTCTCTGAGATCCGAATACAGCCTGAACATTCTGTCGAAATACACTGCCGAGCTTCCGTCAACGTTCACCGGAGGTATTGCCATAAGCCCTCTGACTCTTACATTGCCGAGTTCCGCCGACATATATGCGAGCTCGTCGAGCATTTCCGGAGCTATCCCGCTCTTGCTCTCCTCACCGCCGATATTTACTTCGATCAGTATATCCATTGTAAGACCGGCGTTTTTTGCGCGATGATCTATCTCGCGTATCAGCTTTTCGCTGTCCGCGGAATGTATCATCTTCACCTTGTCTATGATGTATTTTACTTTGTTTGTCTGGAGCCCGCCGATGAAATGAACCTCCGGGTCGCCCTCATATCTTTCCCTCTTGTCAAGAAACTCCTGCACCCTGTTCTCTCCGAGAAGCGTCACGCCGTTCTTTACCGAAAAGGAGACTATCTCCGGATCGACCGTCTTTGTGACTCCCATGAGCCGTACCTTATCCGTACGTCCCGCTTTGAGGAGCGCAGTCTGTATGTTCTCGTTTATTCGTTTGATGTTATCCGCGACCAAGGAAAGTCTGTCATCCGATGATCTTTCCGTCATACAGATCCCTTCCTTCAACAATTATATTATCATAAAGCGAAAGATAACCTTCCTGACTGGAAGTGTCCGCGGCAAGCGTGTAATCCTCCTGAGCGAGTATCTGTCTTATCTTCCTGAACCGTACTACTATACCGTCCTGAATGAAAACTCCCATGGACCCGTCCGGTCCGGAACGCAGTGCAGCATTCGGGATCATTATTCCCTGATGATCGTCAAGTATCAGTCTTGCCTGCTCAACGCGGCTTCCGATAAAATCCGCCAGGAACATATCGCACTTGAATATCGCTATGCTTCGTCCGTCCGCCTGACGTTTCAGGCTCACTATCTCAGCTTTTACCTTCTGGTTTGACGAGCCGATGCGCAGAGACACCTGAGCGCCCTCGAACACTGTTCCGAGCTTTACGGTATCGAGCACCGCAGCCATATACCATGTATAATCCCCGACAAGCTTACCTATCACGCCTTTCGGATTTTCATCAGGTTCGTCGGCCGAGGTGATCGCGTCTATTTCCGCCTCAGTCAGTTCAAACACCGACGTGCTGTTGAGCCTGCTCTCATAGCCGTCAACATGGCTTATGAAATATCCCGTTTCCGGGATGAGTATGTCATAGGGCTCCGAATTTATCTTTGCTCTGAGAGAAACGATCTCGTCGTCTATCTCTCTGATCTTATTTTCGTAGGAAGTCTCATTGCCCTTTACTATCTCTCGCTTGCTCTGAAGATTCAGAAATTCGCTCTTCATATCCGACGCGGCTTCATAATTCTCGTCATAGATATACTGCAGAAGCTTTGAATGTTTCTCGCCTATCTGACGTGAGAAGGATTCGAGCTGAGACGAGTCGGCGCCGACAAGGCTCTGTGCGTCGTTGAGTATCTCCTTCTGTCTGAGCAGATCGTCTATCTGCTGTCTTACAGATATGTCTGCGCGGGTCCTATATACTTGCGCGATCACCGAGTTCTTCGCTATCTTTGAACCGTCTGTGTGAGTATAGCTGATGATCCCGTCGGTATTGTACGAAACAAGCTTTTCGTCGCGCACATATATGCCCTTGAAGCTTATGGATTCGGATGCCGTGTAGAGCGTAGCGGTCTCTGTTCTGACAGGCGTGCCGAAATAGATCATTACCTGGCTGACTACCATAAGCAGAAAGAATACACCAATTACCGCCCAGATTATCCGGGTGGTAAGGGCTCGTCTCTTGTCGGATTCTTCCATTGGTTATTATTCCTTAATGTCTCCGTCTTCCTTATCGAAAGCATCAAGCAGGGAAATTGTCCTGAGCGGTGTTATCGTAGAGATAGCGTGCTTATAGATGAGGTTCTGCTTTCCGTCCGTGTCGAGAATGACCGTATAGTTGTCAAAACCCTTGACAATACCCTTGAACTGGAATCCGTTGGTGATATAGATCGTTACCGGGATTCTGTCCTTGCGTGCCTGATTAAGGAACACGTCCTGAAGATTGAGTTCTTTTGCCATTTTTATCCGTCCTTTTCTATTGTCCCAACAGTGATCACAAGCCGTTTTATTACTCTATATTACGGCTCCGGTGCGCTTTATACGCATAATGACACACCATATCACTATACCATAATGATTATTATATCACACTTTTTCATAAAAAGCTATATTTTTTTATTAATTTTTCTGCATTTTTTACAATTTTATCATAATTCGAGTCATCTTCCGTCGAAATATGTTCAATTCGACTATCTTTTTTGAACCATGTGAGCTGTCTTTTGGCATATCTTCTTGTTTCGCGCTTCAATGTTTCCACACATTCATCGAGCGTTTTCTCGCCGAGAATGTACGGTTTCAGCTCTTTATATCCTATCGCCTGTGCGGCAGT
>CAMVEM010000092.1 GCA_947166515.1 uncultured Clostridia bacterium
AGATATCCCACTTTTAAGTTAAGACCCCTTGTAGACTACGAGGTTGATAGGCTCACGGTGTAAGCACAGTGATGTGTTTAGCCTGCGAGTACTAATAGGTCGAGGGCTTATCCTATTTGACTATGTATCATCGTTTCGTTATTCAATTTTGAAAGAATCGTATTGCTTCACTCGAAGCTGCATCCTTTCACACTTGTCGGTGTCTATAGCGGTGAGGGTCCACCTGTTCCCATTCCGAACACAGCAGTTAAGCTCACCCGCGTCGAAAATACTTGGCTGGTAACGGCCCGGAAAGATAGATCGTCGCCGACACAAACAGAGAAGCACTTACGTGCTTCTCTGTTTGTAAATTTTCCTGTTTAGCTCAGTCGGTAGAGCGCTTGACTGTTAATCAAGATGTCACTGGTTCAAGTCCAGTAACAGGAGCCAAGAAAATCCCTTAACCATATAGGTTGAGGGATTTTCGTTTAGATGCTGCATATAAACAATATGCTCTCAGAAACGAAAACGGAGGTATCCTATTATGCCGATTACTTTTAACGAAGCCGCGAAGAGCTTCAAACTGACAGCGAAAGACACAACCTACGTTATGCAGGTCGCCCCAGGCGGTTATCTCGCACATACCTATTTCGGGAAGGCGCTGCCCGACGACGATCTCACATACCTGCTCAGGCTTACTGAACCGCCGTTCACGCCGGAGACCAATGACCGCGACCGCTCCAGCTATATGGATTGCCTGCCGCTTGAATATCCCTGCTTCGGTGTGGGAGATTACAGAGAGCACGTTTTCTCGATAGTTGACGAAAACGGAGCTACTGCTGCCGATCTGCGCTATAATTCACATAAGATATATGACGGTAAGCCTGTTCTTGAGGGACTTCCTGCGACGTTCGCAAACGATCCGTCCGAGGCGCAGACACTTGAGGTAACGCTTGAGGATAAGGTTGCCGGACTTGAAGCCACGCTTATTTACACAGCATTCACAAATCTCGACGTAATAACGCGCTCGCTCATTGTAAAGAATGCAGGTACTGCGAATGTCCAGCTCACGCGCGTATATTCGGCGTGTGTTGACTTCGACAACGACGAAATGGATATGATAACGCTCAACGGCTCGTGGGCAAGAGAACGTCACCCGGACAGATGCCGGCTGCGCAGAGGAAAACAGTCCGTTGATTCTCTGAAAGGAGAGCCCGGACATCAGTACAATCCCTTCACTGCTCTCTGCTCGCACAATGCGGACGAGGACAGCGGCGAGGCATACGGCTTCAACTTCGTATATTCCGGCAACTTTGTTTCCGAGGCAGAGACTACGCAGTTCGGCCGCACGCGCTTTGTAATGGGCATCAACCCTGTAGATTTCGGCTGGCTGCTTGAACCGGGCGAGAGCTTCACGGCTCCGGAAGTGGTAATGGTATATTCCGACAGCGGCCTCGGAAAGATGTCGAGGACATTCCACGACCTGTACAGAAACAACCTGATACGCGGCGAATACCGCGACAAGCGCCGTCCGATTCTTATAAACAACTGGGAAGCAACATACTTCGATTTCAGCACGGAAAAGCTGGTGCAGATAGCGGAACAGGCTTCAAAGCTCGGCATAGAGATGCTGGTAATGGATGACGGATGGTTCGGGCACCGCGACTCCGACAATTCCTCGCTCGGTGACTGGTTCGTATATGAAAAGAAGCTTGAAGGCGGACTCAAAGCTCTTGTGGACAAGGTCAACTCGTTTGGCATGAAGTTCGGTATATGGTTCGAGCCCGAGATGATATCGCCGGACTCGGAGCTGTACAGAGCTCACCCCGACTGGGCAATACAGATAAAGGGAAGGCCGCTCACAATGAGCCGCGAGCAGTATGTGCTCGATTATTCCCGCAAGGACGTCCGCGATTACATTTACGGTATGATGCGCAAAATACTTGACAGCGCGAACATAGAATACATAAAGTGGGACATGAACCGTCAGATAACCGAGCCTGCGTCCAACGCCCTGCCGAAGGAGCGCCAGCGCGAGATATGGCACCGCTATGTTCTCGGCGTGTATGACCTGATGAATCGTCTCACGACCGATTATCCGTATATCCTGCTTGAAAACTGTTCGGGCGGCGGAGCACGTTATGACCCCGGAATGTTATATTTCTCACCGCAGATATGGTGCTCAGACGATACCGACGCGATAGAGCGGCTTAAAATACAGCACGGAACATCGCTGTGCTACCCCTGCTCATCAATGGGAGCGCACGTTTCCGACTGCCCGAACCATACTGTCGGCAGGCAGACTCCGTTTGCTACCCGCGGTCATGTCGCTATGGTCGGAACGTTCGGCTATGAGCTCGACGTTACAAGGATACCGCAGGAAGACCGCGACGCTATCCCCGCGCAGATAGAGGAGTTCAGAAAGTACAATCCCCTTGTCCGCACGGGCGACCATTATCGCATAGGGAATATGTTTGAGGACAACACATGGGATGCGTGGGAATTTGTGGCAAAGGATAAGAGCGAGGCGCTGCTCGAATTTGTGCAGGTGCTCAGGCGCCCGAATATGCACTCACGCCGGATAAGGCTGAAAGGGCTTGATCCGGACGCATATTACTATGATGAGAGCGCGCCGGACAAGAAATATTCCGGAGCCGCGCTGATGCACGCGGGCGTGATAATCCCCGAGCAGTGGGGAGATTTCCGCTCTGTGATAATGCATTTTATCAGGGCTTGATTTGTTATTGCGCGAAGCTCTACTCGCCGCCGCGCGTTCGCGGCCGGAGGACCAGGGCGACATCGTCCTGGTCAGAGTTATAGAGGCGAAGCCTCTACCTAAACATCGTTCAAAGGGGCTTGGGGCGAAGCCCCAAAATACACAAAATAACCCTCCGGCACATCTGTGACGGAGGGTCGTTGCTGTTTGTCGAAAAAGTAGTAACCTGATATTTAATTTGCGAAGCGAGTCGCTTTTGCTACTTTTCGCGTCCGAAAAGTAGCGGGTGCAGGGCAGAGCCCTGCTCTCAAGCGAAAGCTGCTTGTATGCCGGCTCAGTGGTTGCTTTCATCCAGCACAAGAGTTTCATTTTCTGTATCCTTGGGCTTTTCTTCTGTGTCGCCGCCGCAGATCGAATATCCGTGACCGCCGCTGTTCCTGATCTTTTTAAGCTCGGAAGCAGCGTGTTCAGCAAGCTTTTCATAATCTCTGCCGTAGTTGGGAACATGTACGCCTCCGACGGAAACGCCGACAGAAACGTCCGATGTTTTGCCGAGTTGCTTTTTCAGTGCGTCGGTGAGCTGTTCTTCAAGTCTCATGGTGAGATGAGCAACAACGCTTTCGCTGGTGCAGTTCTTGAGGAATACTGTGAAGATCTCTCCACCGAGTCTTCCTCTGACGTCATCGGAGTTTGTGTTGTTCTTGAGGATAGTACCGAACGATGCGAGGATCTTGTTGGCTTCTTCATGACCGTACAGATTGTTGATAGACTTGAATCCGTCGAAGCTGATGTCAAGCAGGATACCTGTCGTATCTGCGCACACCTCGGCAAGTATCTCGACAACGCTGCTACGGCTGTTAAGTCCGCTGATGCTGTCGATCGCGGCTTCTTCACTGAGTCTGTCGTCACGAAGAGCCTGCTCGGTCTTGTCATATACCATTATTATGTTGCAGTCAGCGTTTCCGTTATAATCGGTAAAGCTACCCTTTTTGAATCCGAAAGTGCGTTCTCCGCGCTTGATGTCATCCTTGTCAGCGATCGTGGAGATGAACTGTGTGATCTTTGAGGTATCTGTCTCCGAAAGCTCAAGGAAAAGGCTCTTTGCAGCCTTGTTGGCGTAGAGGAAGTTATTTTTCTTGTCAAGGACGATGATACCGTCATTTGTGCTGTCAACGCCGCAGTTCTTACCGAAGTCAACAACATCGGACTTGTCGATCTTCTTGGTCGCAAGAAGAAGGAGAAGGTCGCCGACACATACGCAGACAGGAGTTATAAGCGACATACCGGTGAATTCGTAGATAAGCTCGCCGGCTGTGATGCCTAAGATAACGAAAATTGAAAGAGTCGAAACGAATTTCAGCGAAGACGGAGTCCTCATTATCTTCTTTGACATTCCGGCAATGACATAAATGATGCCTGCCATAGAAATTGCGATCATGATGCCGATCGCGACAAAATAAAGCGGTTTGCTGATGTACGAAATGGTACGGACGCCGGTTGAATCGGGTCCGTCTATTTTTACATCAGTCAGGCAGAGGCCATGTATTCGCATAGACCCCATTACTGCGATTATCATGAATGTGACCGCGCCAAAGCCGAGTCTTAAGGGCTTGGTAACGCCTATTTTTCCTGCTTCGGCAAGAGCGAACACATACGAAATGCTCATTACCGCAATTGCGGAAAGCGCGAGGGCTTTTGTCATTACGAACGATTCGACCGAGGAGAAAAGAGTGATATAGCTTGCCGCGCCATATACGAGTGAGCCGATCATTGCGGCGACCGCCCATTTTCTTGAGCCGGTGGTTCTTGCAAACACTGTCGGCGCCAGTGTTAAAAGCGACAGCACCATAACTGCCGCAGGGATCAATTGCTGTAACATAGCTGCTCCTTTGATGAATATCCGGGAAATGCCATGCAAAGTGCCGGTTCTGATCCGGGCGCGATCTTTGTGGGGCAGACCCTTATATCCTGAGATTATTTATTTCGGAAAAAACTCCTACGAGATATATTATATTAGTGCAAAACCGTTTTGTCAATCTATTTGTTTCAACTGTCACGATTTATAATCAATATTTTTATAAAATCATATAATAGCGCATATTTCAGATTGACGTTTTTGTAAAAAATAACAAAACGCGCTCTTCCCGATCGAGAAAAAGCCCATATTTTCCGCGCTGTAACGTTATGTTGCATAAATTTGGCATAAATGCTGAAATAATGCTTGACTTTATGAGAAAAATGGTATATAATTAATGTGTGTATCGACATATACACACAGATCATTGTAATTCATACAGCGTACGGCGCCGTTCTCTTCATTTTTTACAGCACAGGAAGACCGGTCACCGCCGCTGCAACAATTCAAGTTTCGGGAGGTATTGATAATATGGCTAGCATAACCCTGGTAACGGGCGGAGCGGTAAGCGGCAAGAGCAGATGGGCGATCTCATATTTCAGAACGTGCGATAATGTTCTGTATCTGAATACAGGCGCCGCGCTTCCGAGTGAGACCCGAAACAGAATGGATTTTTCAAACAGAGAAAATAATGTTGTATGGGAAATAGTGGACAATGTCACCGATCCTGTACCCTTTATCAAGGATCATAAGTTCTTCATCTTCGACAACCTGGGCGGATATGTTGACCATGTCATGAGAGCAACAGCCAAGGACATCAACAATATCACTCCCGAAGAACACGAAAAAGTACGCGCACAGGTCGTGAAAAGCATCATAGATTGCATGGATAAAGTCATGGAGCTTAACGGCGCTATGGTCATCATCACCACAGAGCCCGGCTTCTCTGTATATCCGCTCAGCGGCCAGCAGGCGTCGTTCAGGGATATACTCGGTATGGTAAACCAGCGTATAGCCAACACGGCACAGGAAGTTTATCTTTCGGTAAGCGGCATTCAGTACAAAATAAAGTAATCTTTTTAAGGAGTGTAGCATAAAATGTCAAACAAGATAGACCAGCTTATAAATTTTGCAAGAAGCAAGAACGCATCGGATATCCACCTTACCGTAGGCGCTCCCACATCTATCCGTATCAACGGCGAGCTCAAGAAGTTCGACGGAATGACCGAGGATGATGTCCACAAGACCATACTCTCGATGCTCTCGGCAGAACAGGAAAAGAAGGTCGGCGAGAATATCGATATAGACTTCTCGTTCACAGCTTCCGGCGGCGGACGTCAGAGAGTCAACGTATATCATCAGAATGGCGGAAAGCTTGCTGCCGCTATACGTCTGCTGAACGAAGAGATCCCTTCCTTCAAGGACATTTCGCTCCCGACAGCAGCAATCGAGCTCACCAAGGAGCTCAAAGGCCTTATCCTTGTTACCGGACCTACCGGCTCCGGTAAATCCACGACCCTCGCTACAATGGTGGACCAGATAAATGTTACCCGTGCCTGCCATATTCTTACGATAGAAGACCCTGTCGAGTATATGTACGAACCCAAGCTCGCAACGATACATCAGCGTGAGATCGGCACAGACGTTGTCGGATTCAATGAAGCGCTTCGTTCCGGCCTGCGTGAGAACCCCGACGTTATCCTTGTCGGCGAAATGCGTGACTTTGAGACTATCCGTCTTGCTATCACCGCCGCAGAAACAGGACATCTCGTTCTCGGTACTCTCCATACGACCGGCGCCGCTCAGACGGTCAACCGTATCATCGACGTATTCCCGTCCGAAGAGCAGAACCAGATCAGAATGCAGCTCTCGCAGAACTTAAGAGGCGTTATCTCCCAGATGCTCCTTCCCTGTGCCAATGTCGAAAGAGGAAGGACCGCAGCTTTCGAGATACTCATCAATAATGATGCATGTGCGAACGATATCCGTACAGAGAAGACCCACCTTATCGAACAGGTCATGGCTGCAAGTGCTTCGCTCGGCATGAGAACTATGAACGAGAGCCTGAAGCGTCTGTCCCGCGACGGCGTCATCACACGCGAAACGGCTCTGACCTACAGCCCTGACAGAGAAGAGCTCAAGCAGATGCTCTGATAGGCACTGTTCTGACCGGAGGTCCAAAAAACTTGAAAACTTCAATCGCCCGCTTCTCGTATGAGAGGCGGGTAAAACTGATTTTAATAATATTAGCCGCAGTGTTTGTGCTGTTCGCGATACCGTCGCTGCACGTTTCCGCAGAAAATGAACCACAGCCGGAGCGCAGCCGCACCAATCTTGTCCGCACATCATACAGCGCGGATAACTTCGTGATCTTCGAGTGCGCCGGGAACAGCGTTACCGCCAGAGGAAAGTTCACGTTTGACAAGGTCGCGGGAATGAGCCTGCTCGGCTGTGACGAGACGACGGGCAGTTTTAAGTTCAGAACGCAGAAAGACGGCAGCTTTGAAGCGGAGATAACGGTAGTTCCGCCCAAAGACGGAGAATCCGCCGTTTATCTGAAAATGAGCTCCGGCATTGATGTGAAATACCTCATTTTCTATGATCCGGCAAGAGGGTGGTATTTCCCGGTAAATGAACTTGTGGAATCGAACCGGAAGGTCTTCGACCACATCTATGAAGCCCCTGCAGAAGCGGCAGCCCTGTATCTTAGCAGCAATGACGACCCCGCGGAAATAAACTCCGCACTGGAGAAGATCTCGGAGATCGCGCAAAAGGTCACCGAGGGAATGGACGACGACTACGAAAAGGCAAGGGCTATCTCGCTTTACGTCACGAACAATATCTGCTACGATTTCGATGCGCGGGATAAAGATGCCGATCTGAGCACTATCGCGCTTTATAATGTGCTGGAAAGATCAAGGACGGTATGCGGCGGATTTGCAAATCTGTTCTGCGCAATGGCCGAGGCTGTCGGAATAGACGCGGTAAATATCAAAGGCGGCGTCACTTCGGGAAGCAGCGACCGGCCGGTCTCTTACGATCAGTTGGGCGACGGTGTGCAGAACCACGAATTTGCGGCGTTCTGGTATGAGAAGGAAGACCGCTGGGTCTGGGCAGATGCCTGCTGGGACGGCTGCGGAAGTTATAACAACGGCAAATACAGCGAAAGTCACCCGAAGACACAATATTTTGACATTTCAGACGAGGTGCTCTCATTCAATCACCGCGCCGATAAAGCCGAGCGAAGGAATTACTTCGCGGCAAAGTCTGAAACGCAGATCATCACAGAGCCCGCCGCACAGTCGGGCGAGAGTTCCGAGCCGGCAGGCTCCGAGGAAGAGACCGCTGTTCCGGGCGATACGACGGCAGAGGGCATGACCGCATTGTCGCAGTCCGAAAAGCCTGAGCAGACCACAGCCGCTGTGTCGGCGGGCGAAAGCTCTGCGGCTGTCGGCACGGCTGCAAATGGAAGCGGAAACAAATTTCCCCAGGAGGACAGGGACACAATTTATATTGTAATAATCGCGGCACTTATATGCGCTGTTGCTGCAGCAGCCGCGATATTGATAAAAGTAATCATCAACGGAAGGAAAAAATGATATGGTAATAATTGAACTTGAAAACGGAAAGCAGATAAAGCTTGAACTTTATCCCGACATCGCGCCGGAGACGGTAGCAAACTTTGAAAAGCTCATAAACAAGGGATTTTACGACGGACTTACGTTCCACAGAGTAATAAACGGATTTATGATACAGGGCGGCTGCCCCAACGGGAACGGCACCGGCAATTCCGGCGAGCATATCAAGGGTGAATTCGAGAAGAACGGATTCAAGAACGATCTTAAGCACACAAGAGGAGTTATCTCCATGGCGAGAGCTGCGGACCCCAATTCCGCGAGCTGCCAGTTCTTCATCATGCACGAGGATGCTCCGCACCTCGATGGTCTGTATGCAGCGTTCGGCAAGGTAATTGAGGGCATAGAGGTAGTTGACGAGATCGCAGATTGCGAGACCGATTATTCCGATAAGCCCGTAACCCCCGTCGTTATGAAGAAAGTCTGGATAGAGAATTAAAGGTCGCTGCGCTCGAGAGCTGCCGCTTCGCTCGAGAACACAAGACGCTTACGCTTGAGATCAGGGGGAAACTTTTTTGGATAAAAAAGGTTCCCCCACACCCCCCCCCAAAAAACTTTACTCGTTTTGTGATCGAATGTCAGACCGCCTGCGCCTGACCGAAGAAAGATAAACCATGGTTAATATAGGAAACGACTGGGACGAATTACTGAAAGGCGAGTTTGACAAGCCGTACTACATACAGCTCCGGGGATTTCTGAAAGCGGAGTACAAAAACTTCACGATCTACCCCGACATGTATGATATATTTAATGCGCTGCGCTTTACGCCGTATGAAAAGGTGAAAGCGGTAATACTCGGACAGGATCCCTATCACGAGCCGGGACAGGCTCACGGGCTTGCGTTTTCCGTCCGTCCGGGGATCGAACCGCCGCCGTCCCTGAAAAACATTTATAAAGAGCTTAACGATGATCTAGGGCTGCCGATACCTCAGACCGGCGATCTTACAAACTGGGCAAGGCAGGGCGTGCTTCTGCTCAACACATCGCTGACCGTAAGACGCGGACAGGCGAACAGTCACAGAGGGCAAGGCTGGGAGATATTCACTGACCGTGTGATCTCGCTTCTGAACGAGCGCGACAAGCCGCTTGTATTCATTCTCTGGGGCGGCAATGCGAAGTCGAAGCTTCCGCTTATAACGAACCCGATACACTGTGTGCTGACGTCGCCGCATCCGAGTCCGCTTTCCGCGTATTCCGGATTTTTCGGCTGCCGGCATTTTTCAAAATGCAATGCGTTTCTTGAAAGCAAGGGCATTGCGCCTATCGACTGGCGCGTTTGATCGCACAGTCTCTAAAATACAGGTGTAAAGTTTTTTGGAAGGGGGTTCGGGGGAGAACCTTTTCTTCAGAAAAGGTTTCCCCCGATCTCGAGCGAAGCGGCGTAATCTCAAAAAACCGGAGGTAATAATGAGAGAAAGTATTCTTACGATACCCGTAAACGAGGTATTCGAGCCGAAAGAGGGATGTCCGATCTGTCGGATGAGGGACACGGTCGAGCAGCACATCTGCGAATATATAATGGGCGCCGCGATGATGGAGCCCGATGTCCGCATGGAAACGAACGAGCAGGGCTTCTGCTTCACGCACTTTGAGATGCTCCTGCAGCAGAACAACCGCCTGTCGCTCGGGCTGATGCTCAACACTTACCTTGAAAATTCCCGGAAGAACATCTTCGAGAAGAAGGGTCTGTTCTTCTCCAAAAAAGCAAAGGCGGGAAGATCGGCGGAGATAGAGAATAACTGCTTTGTCTGCGGTAAGGTGAACTGGGGCATAGACCATATGCTTGAGACAGTGTTCACGATGTATGTCAAGGACGGGAAGTTCAGAAATCTGTTCAAGGCGCAGGAATATGTCTGCGTTCCGCATTATAATCTGCTGACAACAAAGGCGGCGGAAAAGATGCAGAAGGGCGATGCCGCGGCATTCCAGAAAGATCTCGATACGCTTGTCGAGGAATATGTGAAGAACCTGAATTCCGACGTCAATGATTTCTGCAACAGCTTTGACTACCGCAACGCGGGAAGTCTCCACAAGCCGGAAATGGAGCATGTTAGGACATCTGTAGAGCGCTCGGTCGAGTTCCTTACCGGACGCAAGCCAAGAACGAAATGAGGTATTGAACGTGCTTGAGATAAAAAATCTTCACAAAAGCTATAAAGACCTGAAAGTGCTCGACGGCCTGAATATGTTCATACAAAAAGGGGATATTTACGGCTTTCTCGGCAAGAACGGCTGCGGAAAGACCACCACGATGAACATTATCTGCAACCTTATACCCAAGGATGACGGCGAGATAATCCTCGGCGAGGATGGCACAAACAAGGTAAAGATAGGCTATCTGCCCGAGACTCCGTCGCTCTACGATTATATGAACGGCTATGAGTATCTCGGATATATCGCCTACTGCTCACATTTCGAGGGCGACGTCGAAAAGCGCATAGGCGCAGTGCTCGCTCTTACCGGCATGACCGAGGGCGCAAAGCGCCGCATAAAGGGATATTCCCGCGGCATGAACCAGAGGCTCGGTATAGCAGCGGCTATATTCAACAAGCCGGAGCTGCTGATACTTGACGAGCCCACCTCCGCACTCGACCCCGAAGGACGCGCGGAAGTCATGAACATCATACGCAATCTCTCCGATGCGGGAACGACGATAATCCTGTGTACGCATATCCTTAACGATGTCGAGCGCGTTGCGAACCGCGTCGGCATACTCACGAACGGGAAGCTTGCCGTTGAGGGAAAGATAGACGAGGTCATCAGAAGCTACGGTTCCGACAGCGTCGAGATACAGCTAACCGAGCCGGACGAGGAAACAATAAAGCTTATAAGGAACGCTCCTTTCGTCACCAAGCTTGAATATTTCGAGAAGACCGGACTTGTCGTACTCGATGTAGGGGACGCAAAGTCTGGAATGGCAGAAACGCTGAAACTCATCGCCGAAAACTCGATACACGTTTCGGAGATCAAGTTGTCGCATCCGACCCTTGAGCAGGTATATATGAGCATAGTGGGAGGTTCGTGGAAATGATAAACGGTTTCAGAAAAGAACTAATGTTTTTCACGCGCGGCGGAAAGCTCGCGATAATGCTTATAGTGACCTTTGTGCTTGCGGGAATGTCGCCCGTGATGTTCGGCATGATGAAGTCGATGATACAGGTCATGGAGAGCATGTATGACGAAGAGACATTCAAGTCGATGTTCGCGCTGTTCACGAACATGACAGCTTCGGAAGTAAATATGTACACCATAGAATATGTCACCGAGTTCGGCGCGATCGTCTTCCTGTTCATTCTCAAAGGCGCAGCCGGCGGCGAACAGCAGAAGCGCTCGGTAATAATCCCGCAGTGCTCGGGACTGTCCGCTGTAAGCTACGCGTTGCCGAAATTCATAATTTATCCGTTGTTTATATTCGTGACAACCGTTCTTGCGGTATTTACAGGTGCGGGACTCGCCATGATGATATTCGGTGGTACGACGGACTGGGGAATGATAACCGTTTCCGCGCTGTGTGCCGGCCTTTATCTCGCGTTCTTCACCTGCGTTCAGCTCTGCGTCGGCATCTGCACCGGACGTTCGGGACTCGCTATTGTTATCTGCATACTCATGCAGTCGTTCCTTCCTATGCTGCTCGCACTGTTCAGAGTTGACAGGTTTAATCCGCTGGCGCTCAACAGTATTGCGATGAATGCCGCTATGGGCTCGGGAAGCGGCGAAGAATCCGGAATGCTAAGCATGATACAGAACGCGTCCGCATCGACCGATGTGTCGCCGCTCAATGTAGCTATAAGCGCCGGAAC
>CAMVEM010000093.1 GCA_947166515.1 uncultured Clostridia bacterium
GCGGGACTGCGGATACTGATACGGAGTGAGACCTTTATGGAAGATTACAAATATACTGCGATAGTCGAGTGGATTAAAGATTATATCGCGTCTAACGGCCTTAAGCCGAATGACCGCTTCCTTACCGAGAAAGAGCTCTGCACTATACATAATGTGAGCAGGCAGACGGTAAGACAGGCTCTTATGAAGCTTGAGCGTGACAACGTTCTTTACCGTGTGCGCGGAAGCGGAACGTTTGTAAAAAGCGTGACTCCACCGGTCTCGCGCACCGGTATGAATATAGGTGTTATATCTACTTATTTCAGCGACTATATCTTTCCGCATATAGTTACCGGTATAGAGAGCGTGCTGAATAACGCGTCATGCCCCATGCAGCTCGCTATTACACATAACAGAGTCGCCGAGGAGACCCAGGCGCTCACAAGTATGCTTTCCAACGGCGTGCGCGGACTTATAATCGAGCCGTCGAAAAGTGCGCTTCCTAACCCTAATATTGATCTTTACCGCGAGATGCAGCGAAGCAATATACCCGTTGTTTTCTTTAATGCGAAGTATCCCTGGTCGGATATGCCGTATGTGGCGCTTGACGACGAGGCTGCCGGAAAAATGGTCACGGACTATATCTTTGAGTGCGGACACAGGCGCGTGGCGGGCATATTCCTGATAGACGATATCCAGGGCCATAAGCGCTACAGCGGCTTTATCAATAGCTCTCTCGCCAACGGCGTAAAGGACTCGGAAAAAAATGTGATATGGTATTCATCGGCGGAAAAGGAGGATCCTTTCAGCAGCATAAGATCCAAGCTGCTTGAACTCCTCGGACGGGTGACCGCAGTCGTATGCTATAACGATATGATAGCCGTAAGACTTATGAAATTCTGCCGCGAAAACGGGATAAGCATCCCGGATGATCTTTCGGTCACGGGAATAGACGATTCGAGTTACGCGCCGATATGCGAGGTGCCGCTTACAACGGTAAAGCACCCGCACCGAAAGCTGGGCGAAGCCGCCGCGAACGCGCTGCTGCATCTTCTTGATCCGAACGGCGGGACGCAGGAGAATATCATTTTTGAGCCCGAGCTCGTCGTCAGAGAGTCGGTAAAAGTTCTCCGTGACGATGCCGCAGACAAACGCATAAAGGCCTGATCTGACAGGGAGGAATCTGTATGACATCAACTGTGAGCAATAGTTGTTTGAATATAATGAGACCCGACACCGAATCGATAACAGAGCTTCTCAGAAGCGGAAGGGCGTCTGAGTGCCGCGAGGTGCTCGAAAATGTTCTGAACGTGATACATTTCCGCGAAATGGATTCGCTTATAGTCCGGCTTTATACCTGCATGGACATCTTCGTTTCCGCAAGAAGCTTTTCAAAGGATATCGGCATATCCGACGAACAGTTCGCAGAACGCTTCGGAAGTGTTGATGAACTTGAGACAAGGCTCAGCTCCTGCGAAGATATGATAGATTTCCTTGACGAGACGCTGACGCAGTGCATTGAATGGCGTACGGACTGTGTCTGCAGCGCCGGCGGCGGTGCAATGAAAGCTGTAAGCGAATATATAGACCGGAATTATATGAACTGTGATATCTCTCTGAGCACGGTAGCCGAGGCGGTCGGACTCAGCCCGTCATATCTTAGCGCACTGTTCAAAAAGGAGACCGGAGTCAATTTTTCCGAACAGCTTAAAACGGTGAGGATTCATAAGGCCAAGGAGCTCCTGAGCTGTACATCGAAAATGGTGTATGAAGTCGCATATGATGTCGGCTTCCGCGATTACAGATATTTCGGCCAGATATTCAAAAAGTGCACGGGAATGACGCCGAGAGAATATCAGTACATTGTAAATGTCCGTGCATGAAAAAAACGAAATCGTAAACTATTAAACATTTACAGTAATAATTTTAGTATAAATGTATGTACATATTAGATATAATGTAAATACAAGTTAATTAACGAGTAAGTCGTTAAATAATATTTTTTTCAAAATGGAGGAATATCTTTATGAAACTTAAGAGAATCTTGTCCGGTGTCATAAGCGCTTTCCTTTGCATAGGAATGGTAGCAGGATGCAGCGGTAATGACAACAGCAAAAGCTCAACAACCAAGAAGGCAGAGGCAGCTCCCGCAGCTTCTTCCGGCAAGACCATCAAGGTCGGCATAATCAATAACGACCCTAACGAGTCCGGCTATCGTACAGCAAACGACAATGATCTTAAGGCAGCTTTCAGTAAGGAAAACGGTTATGAACCGACTTTCGCTTACGGCAAGACAAACGATGAACAGATCGCAGCAGCTCAGAAGATGATCCAGGATGAAGTTGACTATCTGCTTCTTTCCGCAGCTGATACAGCAGGTTGGGATACAGTTCTCAAGGATGCTCAGAAGGCTGGAATAAAGGTAATACTTTTCGACCGTACTATAGATGCTGACGCTTCCCTTTATGAAGCTTCCATAGTTTCCGATATGGCTAAGGAAGGTCAGACAGCGGTTGACTGGCTTGTTGCTCAGGGACTTTCCGAATACAACATCATCCACATCCAGGGTCAGATGGGTACTGCAGCTCAGAAGGGCCGCTCCGGCGCTCTCGATACAACAGCCAAGGAAAAGGGCTGGAACATAGTTAGCCAGCAGACAGCTGAATGGAACGCTGAAAAGGCTCAGCAGATAGTTCAGGCTGCTATCGACTCCGGCACAAAGTTCAACGTAATCTATGCTGAGAACGATGATATGGCTAAGGGCGCAGTTGCAGCTCTTGATAAGGCAAACATCTCTCACGGCGTAGGCAAGGACGTTATCGTAATGGGCTTTGACTGCAACAAGTGGGCACTCACAGAGCTTCTCAACAAGAACTGGAACTATGACGGTCAGTGCAATCCTTTCCAGTCGTCCTACATCAAGGACATCATCACCAAGCTCGAAAATGGCCAGAAGATCGAACCCAAGACCATAATCATGGACGAAAAGGGCTTTGACGCTGCTACAATCACTCAGGAAGATGTTGACAAATACGGAATCTGATAGAACCATAGTTCTTAAATAACCAAAAATGAGTTAAGTGCGGGGAGGAGCGTTTAAGGTAACATCTCCCCGCACTTACTCTATCGGTACAATTAAGGAGGGAAAGGAATGCAGCAGGGATCATTGCTTGAACTGCGCGGCATCTATAAAACATTCCCGGGAGTGAAAGCGCTCCAGAATGTTGATTTTACACTGCGCGAAGGTGAGATACACGCTCTTATGGGTGAGAACGGCGCCGGCAAGTCAACGCTGATAAAGGTGCTAACAGGTGTACATATCAAGGACGAGGGCGATATTTTCATAAAAGGTCATGAAGGCGCGGTACAGATACGTTCTCCGCAGGAGGCTCAGCGCGTCGGAATAAGCACCGTTTATCAGGAGATCACTCTTTGCCCGAATCTTTCGGTCGCGGAAAATATTTTCATCGGCAGAAGCAAGGGCGTGGGTGTGAAATGGAAAGAGATGAACCGCAGATCGGCGGAGCTCCTCGATTCCCTCGGCATTGCCGTAAAACCGACACAGCAGCTCGCAAGCTGCTCTATCGCTGTTCAGCAGATGGTCGCTATTGCGAGAGCGGTTGATATGGAGTGCAGCGTACTGATACTAGACGAACCTACTTCCTCTCTCGACGAATCCGAAGTTGCAAAGTTGTTCAAGCGTAGGCGTCAGCGCAAAGAGCGCGGAGTAGGCATAATCTTCGTAACTCACTTTCTCGACCAGGTGTATGAAGTCTGCGACAGGATAACCGTTCTGCGTGACGGTCAGCTCGTGGGTGAATACGAGATCGAGAGCCTTCCGCGTCTGCAGCTCGTTTCAAAGATGCTCGGCAAGGAACTCGACGATATGGCAGACATCAAGAACGAGACGAAAACATTCAACGATGACGGCTCCACTCCGGTTTATGAAGCGCAGAACCTCTGCAGCTCGGAGGGCATAAAGCCGTTCGATTTCCACATAAAGCGCGGCGAAGTCAACGGATTTACCGGACTTCTCGGTTCCGGACGAAGCGAGTGCGTGCGCGCGATATACGGTGCGGATACGGTAACAAGCGGTTCAGTTAAAATGGACGGAAAACCCGTCAAGATAACAAAGCCGAAAGATGCTATGAAAAATGGCATCGCATATCTGCCCGAAGACAGAAAACGCGACGGTATAGTCGGCGATCTGTCTGTCCGTGAGAACATAATACTTGCTCTTCAGGTAAAAACGGGCTTCTTCAGGCCGTTCTCAAGAGCGAAGGCAAACGAATATGCCGAAAAGTACATAAAGCTGCTCGATATAAAGACAGCTTCAACCAATACACCGATAAAATCACTTTCGGGCGGAAATCAGCAGAAGGTTATACTTGCGCGCTGGCTTCTCACAGACCCGAAATACCTGATACTTGACGAACCTACGAGAGGTATAGATGTCGGCACAAAGGTCGATATCCAGAAGCTCGTATTAAAGCTTGCATCCGAGGGTATGAGCGTCACATTCATTTCATCCGAGACAGACGAGATGCTCCGTACATGTTCAAGACTTATAGTTATGCGTGACAGAAAAGTTGTCGGCGAGCTCACCGGCGATCAGCTCACGCAGAACACGATCATGGAAACTATAGCCGGAGGTGACAGAAAATGAGTAAACTGCCGGATGTAAACGGCGGCGGATCCGTATTGTCGCGCGTGATGAGAAATCAGATACTTATCCCGCTCGCGGCGCTCTTTCTGCTTGCAATATTCAACCTTATAGCGGACCCGTCCTTCTTTGCAATAACACTAAAGGAAAACAACATGGGCAATCCCGTTCTGTCGGGACAGCTCATATCGATAATAGACAACGGTTCCGAGCTTGCTATCCTCGCGATAGGAATGACACTTGTCACAGCATCTTCAAAGGGGCAGGATATAAGCGTCGGCGCGGCTGTCGCAATAAGCGGAAGCGTGATACTCCGCGTGCTCTGCGGCACGGATAACAGCCCCGAGACTTTACAGGCTCCGATAATCGTAGCATTCCTTGTAGCTGCGGTAGCTTCGATGCTGTTCGGCGCGTTCAACGGCGTGCTTGTCGCTTATTTCAGGATACAGCCTATGGTCGCGACGCTGATACTGTTCACTGCGGGACGTTCGATAGCGGCATGGATAAACAACAACCAGCTTCCTATCGCGCCCGGCGAGGAATTCAAGGTATTCGGCGGATTTATTCCCGGTATCCCGATACCGACGCCGTTCCTTATAGCGATACTTTGTTTCATAGTCACCTGGGCGATGCTCAAATTCACCAATATAGGACTGTACTCACAGTCGGTCGGCATCAATGAAAAAACAGCCCGTCTTAACGGTCTTAACCCCGAACTCATCAAGCTTGCCACATACGTTATACTCGGACTGTGCGTGGCAGTTACCGGACTTATCAAGGTCAGCCGTATCTCCACTATCAACTATTCGGTAATCGCTAAGGACATCGAAATGGACACTATCCTTGCGGTCGCGCTCGGCGGAAATTCGCTCAGCGGCGGAAAGTTCAACATGGCGGCTTCGATACTCGGAGCTTATGTTATACAGTTCCTCACGACAACGCTGTATAAATTCAAGGTTCCCTCTACAGCGCTTCCGGCTTATAAAGCGGTAGTCGTAATAGTGCTCGTTGTACTGAGCGCTCCCGTGGTAAGAGAAAAGCTCTCGCGTCTTATGAAAAAGATCCGCTCATCAAAGAATACCGCGGAAAATCATGCATAAGGAGGTGTCCGCATTATGTCAGTAAATAATCTGAACGGCAGACGTCGCGGTCTGCTGAGAAATATGACGGATACCAACCTTCTCACATCCATTACCATAGCGGTATTTGTCATTATGTATATCTGCGCGATCATATTCCTGCAGAAGGGATTCTTAAAGCCGCAGATGCTCTTCAATCTTCTCAATGAAAATGCGGCACTTATAATCCTTGCAAGCGGAATGACGCTTGTTATGATTACCGGCGGCATCGATATCTCCGTCGGCGGCGTTACGGCGCTCATCAGTATGTGCTGCGCGGTATTCCTCGACAAGCAGGGCGGAAATGTCATCGGCGCCATATTCATAGCTGTCGGCATAGGACTCGCTTTCGGTATTGTACAGGGATTCCTTATCGCTTATCTTGAGATACAGCCGTTTATTGTAACGCTCGCGGGAATGTTCTTCGCACGAGGTATGACGACGATAGTATATAAGGAACCTTTCAATGTCGAGAACGAAGCGTTCGTTGCACTCAAAGACACAAGAGTCAATATCCCGTTCCTCGGATCGGTTAACAAAAACGGCGTATATGTTGACGCTTATGTTGAGATAGGCGTTATCACAGCGCTGCTTATAGTTGCGGTACTGTTTGTGGTACTCAAATGGACAAAGACCGGGCGCAACTTCTATGCGGTAGGCGGAAACAGACAGAGCGCACTTATGCTCGGTATAAACGTCAAGAAAACAACATTCATGTCTTATGTTATCTGCGGACTTCTTGCAGGTATCGGCGGATTTGTGTATTTTATGCACGTCGGCTCCGGTTCGCCGTCGCACGCTTCCGGCGCGGAGATGAACGCTATCGCGTCGTCGATAATCGGCGGAACGATGCTCACCGGCGGTGTCGGAAACATTGTCGGAACTTTCTTCGGAACAATGTCCCTTGCACTTATTCAGAACATTGTCCGGTCGGTAGGACTTGACCAGGCATGGTGGACAGGTATCACTATCGCAGCTATGCTCTGCATATTCCTTGTAGTTCAGAGTATCATCATAGCGCGCCGCAAGAAAGCAAACAACAAGCAGAAACAGACTGAGGTCAAGGAGAATGCAGATGTCGGACAGTAAAAATGATATATTGAACGGAAAAGCGGTCGTAGGTATCGAGTTCGGCTCGACACGAATAAAAGCAGTGCTTATCGGTCCGGACAACGCTCCGATCGCAGCAGGCGTTCACGACTGGCAGAACGAGCTCTCCGACGGTATCTGGACATACCCGCTCGAAGCTGTTAAAAACGGTCTGCAGACCTGCTTTGCCGACCTTATGAAAAATGTTGAAAGCGAGTACGGCGTTAAGCTTGAAAAGGCGGCGGGTATCGGCATCTCCGCAATGATGCACGGATATCTTGCTCTCGACACGAACGACAATCTTCTCGTGCCGTTCCGCACATGGCGCAACACCATTACCGAAGAGGCGGCAGACAAACTTACAGCCGAATTCAGTTTCAATATTCCCCAGCGCTGGAGCATTGCGCATCTTTATCAGGCTATTCTGAATAATGAACCGCACATCGGAAATATCAGATTTGTCACAACTCTCGCAGGATATGTGCATTATCTGCTCACAGGCAGAAAAGTCATCGGTATAGGCGACGCGTCGGGCATCTTCCCGATAGATCCGGATGCAAAGAACTATGATGCAGGAATGGTGAAGAAATTCGACGAACTCACATCGGGTACGCCGTTTAAAGAGAAGCTCACCGATGTAATTCCGGAGATAGTTCCCGTCGGCGAATGCGCCGGAACGCTCACCGAAGACGGCGCGAAGCTCCTCGATCCGACAGGTGTATTCAAGGCGGGTGTTCCGCTGTGTCCGCCCGAGGGAGACGCACAGACGGGAATGGCTGCGACAAACAGCATCACCCCAAGAACAGGAAATGTTTCTGCGGGTACGTCGATATTCTCAATGATAGTTCTTGAGAAGAACCTTTCGTCTGTACACAAGGAGATCGACATAGTCACAACCCCCAACGGCGATCCGGTCGCTATGGTACATTGCAACAACTGCACGACCGATCTTGACGCATGGGTGAGAGTATTTGACGGACTTCTGAAAAAAGCGGGCGTTGATATGCCCAAAGGCAAGCTGTACGGAATGCTGTATGAGCTTGCAGCGGCAGGAGATGCCGACTGCGGCGGAGTAATATCCTACAACTACTATGCCGGCGAGCCTGTTACGGGCATACAAAGCGGAAAGCCGCTCATAATGCGGAATCCGGACTCTCCGTTCTCGATAGAGAACCTTATGAGAAGCCTCGTTTACGGCTGTGTCGCAACTCTTAAAATAGGCATGGACATTCTCACCGACGAGGAAAAAGTTGCGCTTGACATGATTTACGCGCACGGCGGTCTGTTCAAGGATCCCGTTCCGAGCCAGAGCATTCTTGCAGCGGCACTCGGTGCGGATATCACGCTCATGAGCAGCGCGGGCGAGGGCGGCGCATGGGGCATAGCTCTGCTTGCTGCATACATGTCTCGCGGTGACAGATCCGAAACGCTCACACAGTTCTTGAATGACAAGGTGTTCGCAGGAATGAAAGGCAGCACCGTATCTCCGAAGCAGTCGGACATTGACGGAATCAGCAGATACATGGAGCTTTACCGAAAAGGACTTTCTGCAGAAAAGGCTGCGGCTGCCGGTTAAATCCGCGCAGTTGTTATGCTGCCTTAAATATGCATACCTGAAAAGATAACCGCAAACATTGTCAGAACGGCAATATGGTATTGTATAACGACAACGTGTATTACACACTACAACCGAAAGCATCTGCTTTCGGTTTTTTTCTTGATTATTTTCTATCAATATGCTATAATATAAAAGTCATATCCTGGCAGCCTGTCTCATATTCTTTACCAAAAGCTATGAAAGGACAAGGATATGATGAACATACAGATGCTTAAAAATAAGCTGCCATTTATCGTTACGCTCGCGTGCTGCGTTACAGTAGCAGGGCTTGCGGCGGGAGTAAGAGCGGCGGACAGCGCTGATGCTGCGGAAGCTGCCGCAGTCGTGTCACCGAAACAGGTGATAGTTCTCGATGCGGGGCACGGCGGCCTTGACAGCGGCTGTGTCGCGGTAAACGGCACCTATGAAAAGGACGTCAATCTTGATATCGTAAAAGATCTCGGCGCGCTGCTGACGCTGAACGGTTATGATGTGGTCTATACCCGCACGGAGGACATCTCGATCTACGACGACGGGGTCGAGGGTGTTCGCAATCAGAAGGTCTCGGATATGGAGAACCGGCTTGAGATAGTTCAGAGTTATCCTGACAGCGTTTTTATCTCCGTACATCAGAATCAGTTCACGCAGAGTGAGTATTTCGGCGGTCAGATGTTCTATACGACCAACAACAGTGCAAATTTCAGGCTTGCGCGGACGATGCAGGAGCTTTTCTCTCAGATCCAGCCGGGTAATGACCGTGAGATAAAGCTGATCGACAACGGGCTTTATCTTTTTAAGAACACGAAGCAGCCTGCGCTTCTGATAGAATGCGGATTTCTCTCAAATCCGAACGACGCGGCGAATCTCAGCGATCCGCAGTACCGCAAAAAGGTGGCATTCACTATTTTTACGGGACTCGAAAAATTCTTCGGCGAAGAAGCGGATGATCAAACAAAGCAGGACGTAAAAAGCAAGGAGAAAAAAGAAAGTGGCGAAACAGAAGGTCTCTTATATATGCAGTGAGTGCGGGCACGTTTACCCCAAATGGGTGGGAAGATGCACCGAATGCGGCGAGTGGAACACAGTCACCGAGCAGGAGGAAACTCCCCGAGCGCACGTTAAGAGCGGCAGAACGCTGAAACCGAAAACGCTCGGTGAGATATCCGTAAAGGACGATGTGCGCTTTAAGACCGGTTCCGGCGAGCTTGACCGGGTGCTTGGCGGCGGACTTGTCGCGGGTTCGCTCGTGCTTCTGAGCGGCGATCCCGGTATCGGAAAATCCACGCTGCTGCTCCAGATATGCAGTTTTCTCGACAAGACGGGCAAGATACTTTATGTTTCCGGAGAAGAGAGCGAGCGGCAGATAAAGCTTCGCGCAGACCGCTTAGGCGTCACGGGCGACAACCTGTGGCTTTTGTCCGACAACGACTGCGAAGCAATAAATGCCTCAATTATAGAAGAAAAGCCTGATGTCGTTATAATCGACTCGATACAGACTATGCAGATAACCGATATTTCTTCCGCACAGGGCAGCATCACGCAGGTGCGCGAGTGCACTTCGGTATTCATGCAGACAGCGAAGAAATACGGAATCCCGATAATCATAGTCGGACACGTCAACAAGGACGGAGGCATCGCGGGACCGAAAGTGCTCGAGCATATCGTCGATACAGTGCTGACGTTCGAGGGCGACAAACAGCTCTCATACCGCATACTGCGTGCGGTGAAAAACCGCTTCGGCTCAACAAATGAACTTGGTGTGTTCAGAATGACCGACAAGGGGCTTGAAGAAGTCGCAAATCCGTCTGAGATGCTATTGTCCGGACGTCCGTCCGGGATAAGCGGTATAAGTGTCCTCTGCACAGTTGAAGGTTCGCGTCCGCTGCTGTCGGAAGTGCAATCGCTCGTCACTAAGACCGGCTTCGGAAATCCCCGGCGTTCGGCTGACGGATTTGATTACAACAGGCTGTGCCTGATACTCGCGGTGCTTGAAAAGCGCACCGGCTATCTGTTCGGACAGTTCGACGTATATGTGAATATCACGGGAGGCATGAGACTTACCGAGCCCGCTGCAGACGCGGCTGTGGCATTATCGCTGTTTTCTGGGCTCTGCGACAGGGTGCTTCCCGAAGACCTCGCGGTGTTCGGCGAGATAGGTCTCGGCGGCGAGCTTCGCGCTGTGTCGCACGCTTCCGAACGTGTCCGCGAATGCGCTCGTCTCGGTTTTAAAACATGCATACTTCCGAAATCGTCGCTGTCGTCACTCGATAAGCGCGACTGCGCGGGGATACGCGTGATAGGCGCGGCGAACCTGACGCAGCTTTTCAAGGCTGCGGAAAGCGTAACGGGAGCGTGAATCTCATTGGAAAACAAAAAAGGCGGATGATGAAATGAGCCTGACGGCGGAACTGAAAAAATACGATGCGTATGTGTTTGACCTTTATGGCACGCTTATAAGAATGAAGACGGACGAAGAGGGTCTTGTGTTCTGGAAGAAAATGGCGGAGCTTTATTCCGTTTACGGTGCGGACTACACGGCCGCGGGACTTCGTAAGGAATATAAGCGTCTCACGCGCGAGGAAGAGAATAAGCTCATAGCGGAAACGGGCTGTGTTATCCCGGAGGTAAAGCTCGAAAAGGTGTTTCTGCGTCTTCTTACCGAAGCAAAGAAAACTCATCCTACGGCACATAAGATCGATAAGAACACCGATGAGCTCGCATACTACATATCCAACTCGTTTCGTTTCATGTCCCGCCACAGAATGAGCCTTTATCCCGCAGTACCAGAGCTTCTCAGGCTGCTGCACGACACCGGAAGGAGAGTATATATGCTGTCGAACGCACAGGCAGTTTTCACGGTTCCGGAAATTGAGCAGTTCTCACTTACCGGAATGTTCGACGATATTTTTCTGTCGTCGGATATCGGTGTAAAGAAACCGGAAGCGTCATTTTTTGAAAAGCTGATAAAGAAGCACTCACTCGATCCCGTGAAAACGGTAATGGTGGGGAACGATTTCGATGTTGATATGGGTATAGCTCTTGCATGCGGAACGGCGGGAATACATGTGAATTCGGACGGGCTCTCCGACCGCAGACGTGCAGAGCGAAGATGCGCGATTTCTGCGCAGTACGGCAGGGATACCGGCGAAATATATGAGGTTGACAGCATTAAGGCGCTTTATGAGGCGATAAAGCTATAAAACTGGGCTGTGTCGGTTGATTTAAATAATATAAATCATAATTTGTAGGTTTTTCTGGGGGGCTTTCCGGTCGCCCCCCAGAC
>CAMVEM010000094.1 GCA_947166515.1 uncultured Clostridia bacterium
TTTCGCGTACGAAAAGTAGCGGGTGCAGGGCAGAGCCCTGCTCTCAAGCGCAGCGGTTTCTCTGAAACTCTCAAGCGCAGCGGTTTCTCTGAAATTCAAACTATCAAGCGAAAGCGACTTCTTTGGCAGTCTGTAAGCTGTTCTTCGACATGAACGGGGAACAGCGATTTTTGTGTATTACATACAAATGTTTTGCAAAAAATATTGACTTTTTTCAGAAAAACGTGTATAATTAAATACAGATATGACTTGTGGTGTTATTGTAAAGAAATAATAATCACGATATGTTAAAATAACTATTCAGGAGGGTTCAAAAATGGCAAAATTAAGAGTAGGAATTCTTACAAGCGGCGGCGACTGCCCCGGCCTAAACGCTACGATCAGAGGAGCCGCAAAGGGCTGCTATCAGATGTTCGGTGAGAACAAGGTCGAGATCGTCGGTATCCACAACGGATATTACGGACTTATCCACAATGACTGCGAAAAAATGTCTCCGATAGATTTTGCCGGGATCCTCACAAGAGGCGGAACTATCCTCGGCACAAAGCGCACTCCCTATAAGATGATGCAGGTCGTTGAGGAAGACAACGTCGATAAAGTGTCGGAGATGAAAAAGACTTATAAGGCGCAGAAGCTTGACTGTCTGCTCACTCTCGGCGGAAACGGTACGCACAAGACCGCTAATCTGCTCTCAGAAGAGGGACTCAATGTCATAGGTCTCCCGAAGACGATAGACAACGATATCTGGGGGACAGACGTTACGTTCGGATTCCACACGGCAGTTGACATCGCGACAGACGTCTTAGACCGCATACATACCACGGCGTGCTCTCACGGCAGAGTCATGGTAATAGAGATAATGGGCAACAAGGCGGGCTGGCTCACACTTTATTCCGGAATAGCGGGCGGCGCGGACATCGTACTCATCCCGGAGATACCATACGATATCGACAAGGTTGTCGGTGCGGTAAAGAAAAGAGCCGAGGGCGGCAAGAACTTCTCGATTATTGCCTGCGCGGAAGGCGCCATGAGCGCAGAAGAAGCCGAGATGAAGAAAAAAGAACGCATGAGACTGCGCGCCGAACAGGGATACACAACTGTCACCGGACGTATCACCAAGGAAATTGAAGCTATGACCGGATTTGAAACGAGAGCGGTCGTTCCGGGTCACATGTTGAGAGGCGGAAGTCCGTCGGCTTATGACCGAGTTCTCGCCACAAAGTTCGGAGCAAGAGCCGCAGAGCTCATCAGAGACAAGAAATTCGGATATACAGTTGCAAAGGTTGACGGAAAGATAACAGAGAACAAGCTGTCCGATGTCGCAATGAAGACAAAGTTCGTTCTTCCGGACGATGAGCTTGTTGTTACGGGAAGAAATATCGGCATTTCATTCGGCGAATGATAATGTATTCTTTTAGGAGCATATATGAACAAAGTAGATCTCAGCGGAAGCTGGCAGCTTTATCTTGATAAGGATATAACGGGGAAGATCCCCGAAAACTATAATGACGAGATCGTTCTTCCTGATACGACGTCTCATGCGCGCAAGGGTGAAAAGAACGATGAACGGGCTGCCGGATTTCTGACAGACCCGTATAAATTCGAAGGCCATGCGTGGTACAGGCGTGAGTTTCTCATCAGGGATCAGTGGAGGATAAACGATCTGTACATCAGTCTCGAACGGACGAGAATGACCGAGCTTTATATCGACGGAAGCAAAGTCGGCGAAAACGATTCTCTTTGCACTCCGCACCTGTATAAGCTCCCGGAGCTTGCTTCCGGAAGCCATACCATAGATATCTGCGTGAAGAATGTCGGATATCCCACAAAGGGCGGCCACATGACGTCTCCGGATACCCAGACCAACTGGAACGGCATCACGGGCGCTATCGACCTTATCATAAGGCCGAAGGTATGCGTTGACGATATAAAGGTACTTTCCGAGACCACTCCGGAGGTAGTTGTATTTTCGTGCACGGCGTCGGATAACTGCGAGGGATATGTCACCGTTTCGGGCTGCGAGACGATAACTGTCGAACTCGCAAAGGGCAGCAACATCGTCGAGTATATCCCCGACAAGCCGCTGGCACGGTGGGACGAGTTCTCGCCGGAGGTACACAAGCTGAACATCGCGGTGAACGGTGAGATGCACTCTGTACGCTTCGGTATCAGAAAGCTTGAAACAAAGGGCAGAAAACTCCTTGTGAACGGAAGAGAGACATTCCTGCGCGGAAAGCACGACGGAATGCTGTTCCCGATGACGGGATACGCACCGACCGATGTTGACGGCTGGCTGAAAGTAATGAAAACAGCGAAGGAGTTCGGCATCAATCACTATCGTTTCCACACCTGCTGTCCGCCGGAAGCCGCATTTACCGCGGCGGATATACTCGGCGTTTATATGCAGCCTGAGCTCCCGTTCTGGGGGACCGTCGAGGACGAGCTGAACGACGAGCAGAAATATCTTATCGAAGAAGGCTCGCGCATTCTTAAAAAGTTCGGGAACCACCCGTCATTCGTGATGATGTCTCTCGGAAACGAGCTCTGGGGCAGCAAAAAAGTTCTGAACGAAATACTCGCAAGGTATAAGAAAGAGGACGATCGTCATCTCTACACCGACGGCTCGAACAACTATCAGTTCATGCCGTGCGTGCTTGAAAACGCCGATTTTCTGAGCGGCGTGCGTCTCTCGAAGGACAGACTGTACAGGGGTTCGTACGCTATGTGCGACGCGCCGCAGGGATTTATACAGACGGAGGCTCCGAACACCGTTCACAACTATGATATGATAATAGTGCCGGAAAATCTCGGAAAATCTGTTTCCGGCGGCAAGATAATGATACAGTTCGGCACCGGTGTGAAAGAGGTCGATGCGGACAGCGCGGAAATGTTTATACCGGAAGTTCCGGTCATCTCGCACGAGGTCGGCCAGTATGAGACTTATCCCGATTTTAAAGAGCCGGAAAAATATACCGGAGCGCTGAAAGCGGAGAATATTGAGCTTTATCACGAAAAAGCCGTACAGAACGGCTTCGGAGACTATGCGGATAAATTCTTCCATGCGTCGGGCGCGCTTGCTGTTGACTGCTACAAGCGAGAGATAGAGACCGCGCTGAAATCGGAGGAGCTTTCCGGCTTCCAGCTTCTTGATATACAGGATTTCACGGGGCAGGGAACAGCTCTTGTCGGCGTTCTTAACTCGTTGATGGAGCCGAAGGGAACTATAACTGCCGAGGAATGGCGGCACTTCTGCAATTCGACGGTTATAATGGCGGAATTCGAGCGTTTTGTGTTCTCATCGTCCGAGAATATCGAGCTTGATGTTGTACTGTTCAACACAGACCCCGGTCTTACCGCAAAGCGTGTGAGCTACACGATAGAGAGCGGCGGCAGCGTGGAGCTCTTCGGTCATCTTAAATTCCGGAAAGAACGCCGTCTGAACAGTCTCGGCACAATAGTTTTCTCGCCGGATTATGCCGAAAAGCCTGCGTCGTACAAGCTGACGCTTACCGTTGACGGAACGGATATCTCCAACACCTACGAGTTCTGGGTATATCCTGACGTTGATGTTAAGATCACAAAGTCGGAGATCACGACGGAAAAAGGCGCTGTAAAGATCGCCCGCACACAGGAAGAAGCTTCCGATGCGCTCGAAAAGGGCATAAAGACGCTTTATATCCCCGACAGCGGAGATAAGCTCCCGGGAACGTACTGCACTGACTTCTGGTGCTATCCTATGTTCCGCTCGATATCCGAAAGTATGAACAAGCCCGTGCCGATCGGGACAATGGGCCTGCTGATAGATAACAGGAAGCCTGTGCTGAAGGAGTTTCCGTCGGAAACATTCTCGTCGGCGCAGTGGTACAATATCGTAACGCACAGCCACTGCGAGGATTTGAGCGGAACTGATATTATTCCGGACGTCTGGGTGATAGACAATCCCGACCGCGCGAAACGGTTCGGACTTCTGTATGAGCAGGATACCGGCTTCGGAAAGCTTACGGTCTGCACATCAAGACTGTGGGAGATAGCGGAGCTTCCGGAAGTCAAGTGGTTCGCCGCAAGCATAGCCGATTATATACTCACAAAGAAATAAAAATGACCGGATAAAGTATGGATATTGCCATATTTTATCCGGCTTTTTGCATTAAGATTTAAACAATATATCTTCTTTTTAGTGCAATGATACAAAAATATATATTATGAGTAAAATTTTCCGGAAATCGTGTGACTGTTTTGGTTTGAAATACGTTATTATGTATAGAACCCCGGAGAGAAGGTGAGAATTTGGCTTTTATAGAAGTAAAAAACCTCAGAAAAGTATATAAGCTCGGAAACGAGAAGGTCTATGCGCTGAGAAAGATAGACCTTGAAATAGAGAAAGGTGAGATATGCTGCATACTCGGAACATCGGGTTCGGGAAAATCCACGCTCCTTAATATGCTCGCCGGACTTGAAAAGCCGACAAGAGGAGATATAATCATAAACGGCACAAACATCTCAAAGCTTTCGGAAAAAAAGCTTGCGAGATTCAGACAGGAAAATACGGGATTCATTTTTCAGTCATATAATCTTATAAATCAGTACAACGCGCTCGAAAATGTCGGAATGCCGCTGATGTTCAAAGGTGTTCCGCCTTCAAAGCGTGACAGACAGGCTGAAAAAATGCTGAAGCTCGTGGGTCTTGAAAGCAGAAAGAAGCACCGGCCCAATCAGATGTCCGGCGGTCAGCAGCAGCGTGTCGGTATAGCAAGAGCGTTTGTAGCAAAACCGAATGTCGTTTTCGCCGATGAGCCGACCGGAAACCTCGATACAAAGACCACAGACGACGTAATGAGACTTATGGTAAGAATGTGCCGGAAATACGGCATAACGCTTATACTTGTAACTCATGATCTTGAGATAGCGGATTATGCGGACAGGATCGTACATATAACAGACGGCGAAGTTACCGGAATAGAAGATCACGTTTCGTCGTATGATCCGGAAAAGGATAATGAAGCCGGAGCTTCGGAAAAGAACGCAGAAACAGAACGATCCGCAGAAAAAAATGACCCCGGACAGACTGAAAAAAAGTAAGAAAAAGAACGGAAAAGTGAGGAAGAAACAACATGAAGCTTGCGAAGAAATTTATAGCGGGAATGCTCGCTGCGGCAATAACAGCATTTTCAATGGTGCCTGTATCATACGCTGAATATGACGGCGACCCGGGTATTTCCGATGAAGAAAATGTTATGCCCGATCTTAAACTGATATCGGATAACGAATTCTACATGAAAGCGGGTAAGAAAGTATATATACCGGTACAGTTCGCATTGAAAAACAATGGAAAATACGGCTATATCAGTGTAAGCGCGTCGTCCGGTTCTTCCGAACTGACGGTCGAAAAGACTGAAAAGCGTCTTGACAATTTAAGTAAGCCGCTGACGTTTGATATAGAAGCTCCCGTTTCTGCAGATGCCGGAATATACGAAATAATCATCACAACGGAAATGCACGGCATTGATAATGAAGAAACAAAAACACAGACATTCACTGTAAAGATGCATGTTACAAGCGATCTTGACATATCCGCGGTCACGATAGATTCATATAAGGTAAGCAAGCCGGTGATAAAGCCGGGCGATTATTTTGACCTGACTGTGACTCTGAAAAATACGAGCGGCGCGGATATATATGACGCGGAGCTTGAACTTACGGGACTCAACCCTTCAAAATTCATACTTTATACCGGTTTTTCAAAGCAGTATGTCAATATCCCGGACAGGTCGCAGGGTACGGTAAAGTTCTCGCTCATAGCGCAGAACGGGATAGCCTATGTGCGCGAAAACCTTGCGCTTACTCTCTCGTATATGATAGACAAGAAGAAACCGGATACCGCACGCTCGGTAAGCACTTCGATACTGCTCACATGCGAGCCTTCGGAAGAAGCGGCGGCAGATAAATACGGCGCGCATGACCTTACTATGACAGGCTATAACGTAAGCAGCAAAAGCATCAAGGACGGAACAAAATTCGAGCTTTCGGTCGATGTGAAGAACAACGGCGGAAACGAGATAAAAGCCGCGCGTGTAAGCGTAGAGGCTGACGGAAGCAAATTCTCGATAGACAGCGGTCTTGCTTACAGAGACTTTGATATTAAACCGGGTGAAACCAAAACACTGACATTCAGGCTTATCGGCGGAACAGGCATTTCGGCCGCGCGTGAGAGTATTCCGATCAAAATAGATTTCGGGAGCAATTCGTCGGTGGTAGGCGCAGTCGTCACTTGTTCTCCGGTTGCGGCAAAGGACGCTTTCACAGTCACGGGATATACTGTTTCTTCCGATAAAATTTCAAAGAACACTCTGTTCACTCTTAGCATAGATGTACTCAATTCAAGCGGAAGAAAGATAGAAAAGGCGAGAATAAGCCTGCTTGGTCTTGACGGAACGAAGTTTGCTGTTGACAGCGGACTCAACTACAGGATATTCGACATTGAAGCGGGTGAGAGCAAGACGATCGCGTTCAGCCTGGTAGGCTGCGGCGGGATAAATTCCGTGCGCGAGGTCATACCGATAGAGCTTGAATACGGCGGAAATACCGACACTATAAACGCTACTGTAAAATGTGCGCCCAGCGACGGCGAAGGCACCGGCGACGACGGCAGGAAGATATTCGCGCCGAACATCATCATCGAGAGCTATGAATTCGGCGATGCGTTCGTTACTGCTGGTACACAGTTCCCGCTGACAATGAAGATAAAGAACGTTTCTTCATCGGCAGTTATAGAAAATCTTAAAGTCACCATTTCAGGCGGAGCTTCCGGCTCGGATATGACCGTTGCGTTCTCACCGGCTAATTCGTCGAACACATTCTTCTTTGAAAAGCTCGGCTCAAAAGAGACGACCGATATAAAAATGGATCTTCTCGCTAAAGCCGACGCTCTTCCGAACAGTTATCCGGTCGAGGTGGCGTTTGCATTTGAATATTCAGTCGGTAATGAGCGTTTCCAGGCAGGCGGACATACCGAGACGATCACTATACCGCTTCGTCAGGAGGACAGACTCACGATAAACGATCCCGAGGTCCCTTCATGGGCAGTCGGTGTCGGTGAAATGGTAACGATCAACACAAGCCTTGTAAATAAGGGTAAGAGCGGCGTATATAACGTGACCGCCACAGTAGAGGGCGAAGGATTCAGCGTTGAGACTCCCTCATATTATATCGGCAACATAGGAAGCGGAAGCGAGGAGTACTATGACGCTAAGATAACTCCGTTCAATGAGGGTGAAGTGAGCGGTGAGCTCGTATTCACTTATGAGGACGCGAACGGCGAGGCGAAGGAAAAGCGCATCCCGTTCACATTCCAGACCATGAGCATGAACTATGACGGTATGGACGGCGGCTTTACCGACGGGGGATATATGGACGGAGGTTACACAGACGGCGGCATGGACGGCGGCATGAACGGAAATACCGGAGAAGGCGGCGACTATACATGGATATGGTTCGTTGTTGTCGGCGGTGTTGTTGCAGCGGCGGCGGTTGTTGTTGTAATAGTTATAATGAAGAAAAAGAAAAAAGCGGAGTTAGCTGACGACGATGAAGATATATGATATGCTTATAATGTGTCTTCGCAATCTGTGGAGACGAAAAGGCCGCACTTTGCTGACTGTCATAGGCGTTGTGATCGGATCCTGTGCCGTTATCGTGATGATATCGCTCGGTCTCGGAATGAGCCAGGCTATGGACAACATGATGGAGACATGGGGCGATCTTACCGCTGTCACGATCTATAACGGCGGAGGCGGGGGAATGTACTATGCCGACGGCGGTATGAGCACACAGTCTTCCGACAAGGATAAGCCGAAGCTGAACGATGAGGCTCTTGCAATGCTTTCATCAATAGATCATGTATCGTATATTATTCCGAAAATGGAAGTGCCGGCCGAAATGGTAACGGTCGTATCCGGAAAGAATGACAGATATAAGCTTACCTGGGCAAACATAGTCGGCGTTGACCTTCTTATTCTCGATAAGATGAAATATACTGCGGAACAGGGCGAAATGCCAACTGCGAAAAACAAGGACAGCGCACTGGTTTTCGGCTCTGAGATAGCTTATCAGTTCATGGATACAAAAAAGCACGGTAGTGCTGCATTTACATATAAACAGCAGCTTCCGGACGGAAGCTGGTCTAAACCGTTCATTGAAACGGTCGGCGGAACGATAAAGATCGCGATCAACAATTCAAAAAAGCAGAATGAAGACGGATCATATCAGTACGGTGGCAAGGGGTATGAATACAAGTTTACAGGAACCACCGTGCTTCAGCAGGACCCGCTGTGGGAGACTCCGAACTCTCTGCTTATAGATATTGAAGCCGCGAAAAAGATAATATCGGATTATAACCGCCTGAACAATGTGAAGAACGCGGGAAATCCCGAATATTCACAGGTGAAGCTCTCGGTCGATAGCATCAACAATGTTGAAGCAGTGCATAAGGCTGTAGAAGAGCTCGGATTCAACGCGGTAAGCATGGCGAAAGAAAGAAACGAGATGCAGGGTCAGCTCGGTGTCATACAGATGGTGCTCGGCGGACTTGCTGCGATAAGTCTTCTCGTAGCGGCAATAAGCATCACCAACACTATGATAATGTCGATATACGAGCGCACGAAAGAGATCGGGATTATGAAAGTGCTCGGCTGTTTTATCGGAAACATAAGGATAATATTCCTTATGGAAGCCGGACTTATCGGTCTGCTCGGCGGGATTATCGGAACGATAATAAGCTTTATTATTTCGGCGGTGATGAATTCTCTTGGTTCTTCCGGACTATCCGATATGTTCGGCATCTACACCGAGGGCGGCGGTCAGGTGAGTATTATTCCGGTATGGCTCGTATTGCTCGCCCTTGTATTTTCAACTGTGATCGGGCTTATCTCCGGATTTTATCCGGCAAATCGTGCGGTGCGCATCAGCGCTCTTGAAGCTATCAGAAATGAGTGATAAAGCCCTGCACCCAGCCCCTCCCCTAAAGGGGAGGGGAGTTTTTGTTTTCTATGTGGGGAGCAGAGCTCCATACACCGCACCTGTTGTGGCAGTGTGATGCAGTAACGGTGAAGCTATAAAAAAGAACCCCCTCGTTTTAAGACAAGGATGTCGTAAGGAAGTTTTCCAAAGCGCCGCAAGGAGGCGGCGCATACGAAAGAAAACTTCCGAAAGAAGGGGTGGTCAACACTTTATTCCGATAGGATCTTTTCAAGAAGCTCTGCCGCGTCGGTCACGCAGCCTCTGCATGAACGTATCGGCTTTCCGGTAAGCGCGCCTTTGAGCTCCTTGCACATAAGCGTTCTGTTCATATCCGTGAATTGCTGCTCAAAGCGCTTTTTTATCTCTTCGGAGTCCGCGCCGAATTTCTTCTCTATCACATATTCCGCTGCGAGAACAGCGCCGCATTTTCCCATTCTTCCGCCTGCGAACGGAGCAGCGATAGTCTTTGCTTCATTGTCGGAGATGCCCGCATCTTCGGCGAATGCGCGCAGTACCGAAACTGAGCAGGAATTGAAGCTCTTGTGGTTTTCGATAGCCTTTTCTGTTTTTGTGCCCATTTTATTCGTCCCCGCCTTCTGTTATGTCAGTGATTATTTCCTTAATCCCGTCAACGCCCTCGCCTGTCTCGGCGGAGAACTCAATGACCGTGATATCCTCAAAGCAGGGGATCTCGGTCTTAAATGCTTCGAGTCTTGCTTCGCGCTCCTTCTTTTTCAGCTTGTCCGCTTTCGTGAGTACGACAACAAACGGTATCTCGCTGTCTATCAGGAAGTTTATCATCATCACATCGTCTTCGGTAGGCTTATGACGGTAGTCTATGAGCTGAAAAACGAGCGCGAGATCTCTGTCGTCGTGCAGATAACCCTCGATAAGCTCAGCCCAGCGTTTTTTCTCGGCTTTCGACACCTTTGCATAGCCGTAGCCGGGAAGATCGGCAAAATAAACACTGTCAACCGAGAAAAAATTGATTGTGGCAGTCTTGCCAGGAGTAGCGCTGACCCTTGCGAGTCCTTTCCGGTTAAGTATCTTGTTTATCAGCGAGGATTTCCCGACATTCGAGTGCCCGGAGAATGCAAATTCCGGTCGGTCGGAGCTTGGTATCTGGCTGAATGTTCCGTATGACGCGGTGAATTCTGCTTTGTTGAAGTTCATGTTGTTTCCTCTTTAAAGATTTTCCCCTGTCATTCGACAAGGGAAAACAAAGTTTTGAATATATGATATGCTTTGCGCAAAGCGCTACTCGCCGCCGCGCGCTCGCGGCCGGAGGTCCACTGTTGTCTGCTTTTATGAGCGCATCGTCCGCGCTTTTGGGCGATTACTCAATGCTTCATGCATTGGGGCGGCAGCCCCACAAAAAATTATTCAGAAGTGGAAACCGATGCGCTGCCGCGTTTTGTGCGGCGGGTGGTCTTTGCAGTTCTTCCGCGTTTTGCCGGAGCTTTCTTCTCCTTCTTCGCAGCAGGGAAGACCAGTGCATTATCAAGCACCGTCTGTATCTTCTCCGCAGGGATAAACTTAACGTTATCCTTTACTGTTTCGTCAATCTCGTCAAGATCGGGCTCGTTCTCCTTAGGGATTATGACCGTCTTGATGCCCGCCTTATACGCTGCCATGGATTTCTCTTTAAGTCCGCCGATAGGAAGCACTTTTCCGTGCAGCGTTATCTCGCCTGTCATGGCTATGTCGCGCTTTACGGGCATTCCCGACAGCGCTGACACGAGCGCTGTGGTCATCGTAACTCCCGCGGAGGGACCGTCCTTCGGAACCGCGCCCTCGGGTGCGTGGATATGAAGATCTTTCTTTTTGTAGAACTCGGGGTCAATGTTATAGTTTCCTGCAATGCTGCGCACAAGGCTTACCGCTATTTTGCTCGATTCCTTCATGACATCTCCGAGCGAGCCGGTGACTTCGACCTTTCCGTCGCCTTCAAGCACAATAACTTCAAGCGGCATGGTAACTCCGCCGACGGAAGTCCACGCAAGTCCCGTTACGATACCTGTCTCGTCCGTTTTGGAGATAGTCTCCGGGAGATATTTGCGAGTGCCGAGGAAATCCTTCATATTCGAGTCGGTAACGGATACGGACGCAGCGCCGTCAACTATCTTCTTTGCGGCTTTACGGCATATCGCGGCGATCTTCTTTTCGAGACCTCTGACTCCCGCTTCTTTTGTGTAGCAGTCGATTATCTCGTAAAGAGCCTTGTCGTTGATTTTCAGCGTTTTGCGGCTTTCACCGTGTTTTTTGAGCTGCTTCGGGAGCAGATGCTTCTTCGCTATGTTGAATTTTTCCTCGCGCGAGTAGCTCGAAAGCTCTATTATCTCCATTCTGTCGAGCAGGGGAGCGGGGATAGTGTCGGTCGTGTTTGCGGTAGTAATGAACAGCACGTCGCTCAGATCGAGCGGTATCTCGAAATAGTGATCGGTGAAGGTGGAATTCTGCTCCGGGTCGAGAACTTCGAGCATAGCGGAAGCCGGATCGCCTTTATAGTCGTTGCC
>CAMVEM010000095.1 GCA_947166515.1 uncultured Clostridia bacterium
CACTGATATTTCCGATTCTTTTTCGGGGTTGATATGCACGCTCGGCATACTGTTTATAAAAACAAGCTTGCCCTCGAACAGATCTCCGTGTTTTCTTACAAAATTCAGTACATTCAGGAATGTATATTGCTCGACCTCGTTCAGTCGGTCGGTTATCTCGGCATATTTCAGTATGTGGAAAGGCGTGATGCCCTGCATATCGCGTGCACGCATAAGAGCCTCATACGAATATATCTCGCCGTTGTCAGCTCTTACGATAGGCTGGAAATGATATGTGAAAAGGTTATAGTCGATAAGCTTCTGTACAAGAAAGATTTCGGAGTGTTCCGTCTCGGTGAGATCGGTGCTGTTGACGGTAGTCTTTTTTTTACGTTCCTCGCGCAGAATAACAAGCTCGGATATCATTGCATAAAGCTTATCGCAGATGTAGTCAACGTCTTCGTTGCCGCTCGGTTCAGTAAACAGCAGGGAATATTCGGTATTTAAAACCTTGAGATTTTCGCGGCTGTCTGTTCTTTTGATCCGATCAAGATATTCTTTTATCAGCCTGATTCTTTCTTCATGCATTTTCCGGCACTCCTTGTCATAGTGAACGCTATAGATAATATATATGCATACATAGGTATTTTACTATAAAACCGCTGATATGTCAAGTATTATATATTACTATCTATTACTTAAAAGAATTCATGTTTATGTATCCTGCTTTTTCGCTTAAATAGTGAACAGTCATGTTATAGTATAAAAAGCCGGGACTGCCTGAAATGCAGCGGTCCCGACTGTTATGTTTAATATTGTGATTAACGGTATGCTGTCTTTATAGTTCATCGGCTTTTTTGGCGGCCAGATTTTTAAGCCAGCGTTCTTTTTTCAGCCAGAAATGGAACAGCGTTATCTTTATCAGATCGAGCAGTTTTATGCAGAGATACATCATGACCGGTCCGATCTCGGTAAGGTTTCCGAGCATTAAGATCATAGGAAGCATCACGAATATCGTTATTCCCGAATCTGCATACGCGCCCATGGCGGTATCTCCGCCGGCTCTCGCAACAGCCATCTGAGCGTTGAGATATACCCATACCGGCATGAAAAGCGACATAAGTATGACCATCTGTCGGCATATTTCTATCGCGTTTTCGCTGAGCTTTCCGAACACGACCGGTATCAGAAGCGTGGTTGCAAGTCCGAAGACAAGCATCATCAGTCCGAAGACAGCCGAACCGGAAAGCAGCCATGTTTTCTGCTTCCTGGCTTTTTCAAGCTCTCCCATTCCGAGAGTCTTGCCGAGTATTACTCCCGTTGCGGAATATATTCCTCCGAATGCGACAAAGAACAGGTTAGCTATCGTGAAGCTCGATGACATTCCGGATACGACGTCAGCGCCGCCTCTGCCGTTGTATATCGCAGTAGTCACGGTTTCGGAGAGTATCCACACCATTTCGCAGAACAGCACGAGAGAGCCTTTTTTCAGCATTTTACGGAACAGCTTTCCGTTGAGCGAGAATGTTCCGGTGAGCTTTATCGCGAAGTCCGGCTTTTTTCGTATATATATCACGAGCAGTATCGCAAACTCCAGCGTTCTCGCAATGACGGTAGCGATCGCAGCACCCTGTACTCCGAGGGCGGGAAGTCCGAGGTTTCCGTAGATAAGAAGCCAGTTGAACAGCGTGTTGGTGAGAGTTGCCGCAACAGTAGCGATAAGCGGGAGCTTTACCTGTCCCATATCCCTGAGAGAGCTTGCGATGCATACAGATAATGTCATCGGAACTCCCATGAAGAAGGCTATATTGATATATTTTATCGCCTCGTCAAGAATAGCTTCGGCGTCGGTATTTCCGATAAGCATAAGTGAAAGCACCTGCCGCGGAAGCACTATGCACACCATTACAAATGGTATGAACGCCGCAAATCCCATAACAAGCTTGAAGCGGAAAGCATGCCGCATTCCTTCCTTGTCTTTTGCTCCGAAATACTGCGTCATGAATATCCCGCCCGCCATACCTATCGCATTGAGATATACGAAGAACACGAACAGCACATGTCCCGCAACATTCACGCCGGACATAGAAATGTCGCCGAGTCCGGCTACCATGAAATTGTCTATGAGGGAAACAAGGCTTTGTATCAGCTGCTGGAGCATTATCGGTACGGCGACAGCAAGTGCATTGCCGTAGAATTTTTTTGAACCGAATAGTTTCTTTTGTTCTTTTATTTCTGTCATTATATTTATTATTAAGCTTTTGGAAAAATTAACAAAATATTAAGTCGATATACACGCGAAGCGTGATCGGGTCCATGCGTCTGCGATACCGATTGAATGCGCGAAGCGCTATTCGCCGCCGCGCGTCCGCGGCCTCTGGTCAATAAACTTTTCCGTTTTGTTTTCTAACAGACGATATACATTAGCCAGCAAAAACCCATCTGCCACTGCGTGATTGAGCCTTACAGTCAGCGGCATCGTAAGTCTGCCGTTTTCTTCGCGGTATTTACCCCAGTTCACAATAGGCAGATAATAGAGATAACCGTCCGGGAGCTCCACATTCAGGCTGTCATAAGAAAGCCACGATATGTATGATGCGTCGAACCAGTTCGGATGACCTGTCGGGTCGAGCATATATTCCCTCGTCTGCTTTGCTTTCTCAATATCCTCCAGAGCGCAGCGGTAGAACGTCTCATAGTCCTCATAATACCGCGAATACACGGGCGTGCAGGTCTCAGTATCCTCGTGGAAAATATACTGCGTTGGATTGATGACATCATAGCGGATAAGCTCGTCGCTCTGCCAGAGATATGCCATTTCGCGTGAATTAAGGACCTTTGTTAGTAAGTACAGAAAATCAATATAGAATTTCGTACCCGCGCGTTTTGATGACTCAGCGAGCGCGGTAACATCTATCCTTGCAGTCATTGAAACGGAGCACTTGCAGTCTTCCGTGAAATGGCGGTAAACGCCTTTTCTGTAATATGTATCCTTATCTATGACCTGATAGTTCATTTTATATGTCTCCGGTTTACGCTCAGTTTGCGTTCTTCCACTTCTTTGTCTCAAAGAAATGATCGACTGCCTCGACTATTTCTTCCTTGCTCATTGTTTTCAGCAGATATCCCTGCGGTTTAAGCGCCATTACTGTGAGAACGCTTTCTCTGTCGGATTTTCCGGTGAGGAATATTATCGGTATCTCCGACGCATTGTGCTCGCTTCGTATCATTTCCATTACCTGCGGACCGGGAGTTATCGGCATGTCATAATCAAGCAGGATAAGGTCCGGCTTGTGCGTCGCAATATATGTTATAGCCTGCATACCGGAGCGCACGGAAGTGATGTTGTATTTCATCGAGAGCCAGTCCTGCATCATTTTCAGAAATGTCGGATCGTCGTCAACAAGCAGGATATGTCTGCCTTTTCTGCGCTCCTCGTCCGCTTCCGCAAGACTTAAAAGCGCGCTTGTGAGGTCCTTCATATCGAACGGGCGCTTAAATTCGCGCGAGATATATTTGGCGGGAATGGTGGTTTTTATCTCTGTGATCTCCTTATCATAACCGACAACGCATAAAGGCTTTTCGTCCTCTGCGCATACGTCCTTCATATAAACGAGGATATCAGCTTTATCGAATATGTATTCGCCCGCATAAAACAGATATATGTCGGTCTCCTTACGCTTTTGACCTATAACCTTGATGTCGGGTTCGGTCACCGTGGTGACGAATCCTGCTTTCTGGAGGCTGCTGACGAGCGCGTTGGTCATGAAAGCCGAACCGTGGCTGATTATGAGGATATTGCTTGTCATATAAATTTATTCTCCTTGTTCCATTATTTTTCTCATTGCATCGTAGTCAAATTCCGCTGCGGCTTTTCTGAGAGATTCACAGCGCTGTTTCTCGTTTTCGGGATAGCTGTATTCTGAAAGCCCTCCGATGACCTGTACAGCGCTCTCGAAATCCTCAACTGAGAGAAATTCCCGTATCAGTGTGAACGCTTCGTTCAGTTCGTCTTCGGATATTGGCGGCAGATCGTCGGTTTTCAGCAGGGGGGAGAGCTGTTCGCCAAGCTTCCTGCAGCGCGACAGAAGTTCGTCTGTGTGCGCATTCAGCTTGTCGGTATCGTTTGTGTTTCCCGCAGCTTCGAGTTCTTCGGCGAGACTTCCAAGGTCCATAGCGCCGATAACGCGCGAGGTGCTTTTTATAGCGTGTATCTTCACGGTAGCGTTCTTTATATCGCCGTTTTTCAGGAATCCTTCAATTTCATCCGCGCTTGCGGCAACTGAACCTGCGTATGTCGTAAGCGTTGAGAGATATGTTTCGGCGGTTCCGCAGTGGAGCAGACCTTTTCCGGTATCTATTTCCGCAATTTCGTTAAGCCAGTCCGGGAGCCTTGTTTTTTCGCTGTCTGAGCCTGTTTCTTCCGTATTGCCCGGTGCTTCCGGCTGTGCGGACATTCTGACGATCTTTTCGTCCGGTAGATATTCCATTATCATCTGCTCAAGACGCGTCGGATCGACCGGTTTGGTGAGATAATCATTGAATCCTGCGGCCAGATATTTTTCTCTCGATCCCGACACCGCGTTCGCCGTGAGGCATACCACGGGAGTATCCGCATTCGGGATATCCTTCATGGTTCTCATTTCGCTGAGAGTTTCGATACCGTCCTTGCCGGGCATCATGTGGTCGAGAAAAATGATATCATATTTTTTCTCAAACGCGAGTGAGATGCATTTTTCGCCGCTTTCTGCCGTGTCTATCCGCACAAGCGTTTTTTTCAGCAGATTTGTGAATACTTCGAGATTCATCGGCGTATCGTCAACGACAAGGATATCCGCGTCGGGAGCGGTGAATTTCTCGCGGTATTTCTTTCTGTCCGCGTGTGAACGGCGCAGAGCGTCGTCAAGATTACCGACGGGCTCCCACTTAATGACCTCCTGCGTGAGCGCGAACGAGAATACCGAGCCTTTGCCGTATTCGCTCTCGACTCCGAGGCTGCTGTCCATCATTGAGAGAAGCCGCTGAGTTATGCTCATTCCGAGACCTGTTCCTTCGACATTGCGTATTCGCTTTTCGTCTATACGTTCGAAGTCTGAGAACAGCTTCGGGATATCTTCCTGCTTTATGCCGATACCGGTATCGGCAACGCTTACTTTCAGCACTATGCTGTTTTCGTCTTTTTTCTCATACCCGACGGAGAATGTCACGGTACCTTTTTCGGTGTATTTCACCGCGTTCGTGAGGATGTTTGTGATTATCTGTTTTATGCGTATTTCGTCGCCGTGCAGCAGCTTCGGTATATTCCCGTCGATCTTTGTGACAAGTGCGAGCCCTTTTGCATCGGCTCTGGGCTGTATCATATTCACAAGGTCGTTGAGCACGGACGTTAAGTCATAATCTACAGGTATGATATCGAGCTTTCCCGCTTCTATCTTCGAGAAATCGAGGATATCGTTTATCAGTCCGAGCAGCGTGTTTCCCGCGCTCTTTATTTTTTCGGAATAATCGAGTATCTGCTCGTCGTCGCATTCGCGGAGCACCATTTCATTCATGCCGAGAACGGCGTTGATAGGCGTGCGTATATCGTGTGACATATTTGCGAGGAATGAGCTCTTTGCCTGATTTGCGCTGTCTGCAAGCTGCTTCTGCTGTTCGAGCGCCTGCATATATTTGTAATGCTCGGTCTCATCAACGAGAGCGTAAAGCGTACCGATGTGCTTACCGCGCTGTGTGAGTTCTTTTTTCTCCGCACTGTATATGCGGTCGTTTATCGTGATCGTGGTCCCGTTTGCAATAGCGTCGGTTATGTTGGAGGGAACATGTGAGGAGGGCAGCTCGATATGCGGGTAAAGATAAAGCGCAGGCTGATTGTAGAATGTTACGATCCCTTCCTCGTCAGCTGCGATGATGCACTCCGAAAGTCTGTCTATCATGAATTTACGCGCGAGCTCGCTTGTTTCGAGCAGGTCATAGCGCCTTATCGCGATCAGCATTATGACAGTACCGATAGCAAATCCGGGCATTGTCAGGTCATAGATGTATGTTATCGGGGTAGGAACGAAGATCTGAACAGTGGTGAAGACTGCCTGTGTTATCATTGATATGAAAACTGTCGTGAGACACGTTTTTGTTCTTTTGTTGTGCTCTTTATGCCGGGTCATTAACAGTATTACCAGTATGTATATCATATAGAAAGCGACCATTATAGACTGGATCTTGTGAACTATTCCCGAAGAGCGCATCATACGGATAAATCCGTCAACTCTGATGAAATCAATGTCTTTATAGAAAAGATCGTGTGCAGGGGTCGTGAGGACGGTGATGAATATTGCGATATTAAGCAGTGCAAGCGCAATTTTTACCGCGTTCGGAACCTTTTTTCTGCACAGTTCTGTCACGAAAAGCGCAATGGAGAAAGCGACCCATACGCGCCCGAAATATGAAAGCTTCAGTGCTGTCATGTACGCTTCAGAAGTTTCGGCCTTCAGCTCGAAGAGATAACCTGCGCTGTTTACGATGTTTGCAATTATACTGAAAAGAAGATAAGCGTGAAGTTTGCTCTCACATTTACGGATTACGAGCCAACCCTCGATAAACAGAGAGATTAAACACAGATATTGAATTTTGATCAATACGCTATACATTGTTGTGATCCTTAAAATTGTTATTATTCGGGCTGTGTCTTTGTTTTAATGGGGATACTTCTCCATACTATACATAATATACATTATATCACTGTGACGGCATATTGTCAATAGAACACGGTCAGCGGTGTGTCTTTCTTTATCCGGAAGCTGATTTTCATAACTCTGTCTGTTCATTGTGAAAAAGACAATAAATTTGTACAAAAAGTCTTGAAATTTACAGCAGATTGTGGTATAATAATAACAGTGCGCAGATGATGCACAATATATGTAAGATGAAAGGATGAAATCACTATGCAGTATGAGATCAAAGGACAGCCGTTGCCGGTCGTTATCATGACCCTTCAGGACGGTGAAAAGATCAAAACACAGAAAGGCGCAATGAGCTGGATGTCGCCGAATATGCAGATGTCCACAAACGCAGGCGGAAGCATCGGAAAGGCTTTCGGCAGAATGTTCTCGGGAGAATCTATGTTCCAGAACGTTTATACATGCCAGGGCGGACAGGGTCTGTTCGCAGCAGCTTCAACTTTCCCCGGAGAGATCCTTGCTGTTGAAATAAGCCCTTCGCGTAATATCGTTGCTCAGAAGACCGCATTCCTCGCAAGTGAAGAGGGCGTTGAAATGTCAATACATTTCCAGAAGAAAGCCGGCGCAGGCTTCTTCGGCGGTGAAGGCTTCATTCTCCAGAAATTCACAGGTAACGGTGTAGTATTCCTTGAAATAGACGGAAGCATCATTGAATATGATCTTGCTGCCGGTCAGCAGATGATAATTGATACCGGTAACCTTGCAGCTATGGAAGCTACCGTAAACGTTGATATCCAGACCGTAAAGGGTATCGGAAACGCTCTGTTCGGCGGCGAAGGCTTCTTCAACACAGTACTTACAGGACCCGGAAAGATATGGCTCCAGACAATGCCTAAGAACGTTGTTGCAGGCGCTATCGCTCCGTTTGTCAGCTCCGGAAGCTGATAATTTTCAGCAAAACACAAAAAATCTGCCGTTCTCATATCGGGAACGGCAGTTGTTTTTTTATTCAGAAAAGTTACATTTTCTGTTCATTTTCCAGAGCTGCTTATGTACATTTTCAGTTCTTTGGCCTGCGCTTAACTATGGATTCTACAACACTTGTGAGAACCTTCTCGTCGTTCTGATTAAAAACGTCGATTGTCACGGTAAGAAGACCGTTGTGCTCGTTGCGGAAAGAAAGTCCCGTTACCGTTGCGACTCCTCTGAGAACATCGCCTGCAAAGACAGGTTTTGACCATTCCACGGAGGTGGATTTTCCCGCAACAAGATCGTCTCCTGCAAAATCTACCTGAACGTACTGCGACCAGACGGACAGGAACGACATCATTCCCGCAGCTATAACGTCGCCGAAACGCGTCTGTTTTGCGAATTCTTCATCGGTGTGTATCTTCACGGGGTTATATTTTCTCGCAAAATCGAGCATTTCTTCTTTGTCTATTATGATATTTTCAACGGTTTTCTGTGAACTTATCAGTATGTCTTCAAGATACATTATGTCGGGTTCCTTTCATTTCGATCAGATGCAGTAATCTCCGCCGGACGCGCCACTGCGGTCGATAATGTCCTGTACAGTTATGCCGTTCAGATAATCGGTCACGACCTTGTAGAGTCCTTCCCAGATATAAAGCGTGTCACAGTTTTCAGCACGCGCGCAGGTGTTGACGTCATATTCAAGGCACGCAACAGGCGCAAGGCTGCCCTCGGTCGCGCGGAGTACCTCGCCGACTGTTATCTCGTCGGCCTTTTTTGCGAGCGAATAACCGCCCTTGTTTCCGCGGTTCGTGCGAAGAAGCCCGTCTTTTGAAAGAAGCGGCACTATCTGTTCGAGATATTTTTTCGAGATATTCTGGCGCTCGGAAATTTCTTTGAGTGAAATGAAGCCTTCATCTTCGTGCAAAGCGATATCTGTCAGCATACGAAGCGCATATCTGCCTTTTGTCGAGATTTTCATAATAATACCTCCATTTCAGTGGAACTCTTTCTGTTCATATTTGAATATAAGATAAAATCTGCGTTTCAACCTTAAACAGAAGATAGTATTTTTATTATACCATAGGTTTAGTATGTTTTCAAGTGTTTTTGCGATTTTTTTGTAAAAAAGGCTGTTTTTTACGTTCAGATTGCAATATTGTGTGCATACTCGACCATTGGGGAAAATCAGAAATACTTCAAAAATAGGATCGCACTACTTTTTATTTGACAATTTGAAGATTTTGTGGTATTATGTATGTGTATGTTTTTATGATGAGGAAGTTTTTCCGAAAATCCGGTCATCATGGTGAAGTTTATGTTCGAAAGACTTGATTATCTAAGGGAAAAATCAAACAAGCTGCCGATGCGTCCAGGCGTCTATCAGATGAAGGACAAAACGGGGAAGATAATCTATATCGGAAAGGCAAAGCTGCTCAAAAACCGCGTAACATCGTATTTCCACGCGGTGGAAGCTCACAATGCCAAGACATATAAGCTTGTTTCCCAGATAAACGACTTCGATTTTATTGTCACTGATACCGAGCTGGACGCGCTGGTGCTCGAAGCGAGCCTTATCAAGCTTCATTCTCCCAAGTACAATATCCTGCTAAAGGATGACAAGGGATTCAGCTATTTCCGGATAACCGGCGGAGATTTTCCTAAGATAAAGCATTCGTTCCGCAACGACGATCCCGCTTCAACGTATATAGGGCCGTTCATGAGCGCGTTTACCGTAAAACAGAGCATTGAGGAATGCAACAAAATATTCATGCTCCCGACCTGCAATAAGGAATTTCCACGGGATTTCGGAAAAGAGCGTCCCTGCCTTAATTACCACATCAAGCGCTGTATGGGCGTGTGCAGGGGAAAAATCACAAAAGAGGAATATTCCGCGATAATCGCACAGGCTGCGGATTTCATAAAAAACGGAAGCAAGCAGAGCGTCGAGCGGCTGACTGCCGAGATGAACGAAGCAGCAGAGGCTCTCGAATTCGAGAAGGCTGCGAAGCTCCGCGACCGTATCGCCGCGATAGAACGCGCGTCAAAGGTGCAGTCGATACGTTCAGGGCGTGATATAAACTGCGATGTGTTTGCGCTTTCGCACAATACAGGACTTACCGCGGCGGCGGTGGTAAAATACCGCGGCGGACAGCTCATAGACAAGGAAAACTACTTCATCGGCGACGAATATGAGGCCGCGTTCATGCGAAGCGAGTTCATGATGCGCTATTATGAGAACGGCCGCGAGATACCGAAGCTGATACTGATAGACGACGATACAGAGGACAACGATTTACTCGCCGAATATTTCAGGGGATTAGCCGGTCATAAGGTCGAGATCACTGTTCCGAAACGCGGAGAAAACCTCGTGCTCACAACGCTCGCGAAGAGCAACGCAGACGAATACCTCGCGCTTAAGGTCGGCAGGACAAGCCATGAGATCACGGCGTTGCAGGATCTGCAGAAGCTGCTCGGACTTTCAAAAATCCCCGTGCTTATCGAGAGCTACGATATCTCGAATATGGGCGAGCAGACGAGAGTCGCGGGAATGATAACCTATAAAAACGGCAGACCGTACAAAGCGGGCTACCGGAAGTTCAATATAAAAGATGTGGTCGGGATAGACGACTACGCGTGTATGCAGGAAGTTCTGCACAGGCGCTTCACACATTATCTTGACGGCGACGAAAGCTTTTCGGAGCTGCCGGACCTGATACTGCTCGACGGCGGTAAGGGTCACGTTGCGGCAGTCAGGGAAGTGCTTGATGAAATGAAGATAGATGTTCCGCTGTTCGGACTTGTCAAGGACGACAAGCACCGCACGCGCGCGATAGCGGCTGACGGCGGCGAGATACAGGTCAATTCCAACAAGAACCTGTTTAAGATGCTGACCGAGATACAGGACGAGGTACACAGATTTTCGATAAATTATCAGCGCAAGAAGCACAAGATGTCTCAGTATGAGCTTGACCTCACAAAGGTGAAGGGAATAGGCGAGAAGAAAGCGCTCGCACTGCTGAAACAGTATAAGACAAAGCAGGGGATAAAGGCGGCTTCTGTGGAAGATCTCATGGAGACCGCGAAGATAAGCCGCGAGACTGCGGAGGAGCTCTATGTGTTGGTTCAGAACACATTCTGAGCGAAAAAAACAATTTGTATTTTAATCAGACCGGAGAAAGTTATGAGAGTTATCACAGGAAAGGCAAGAGGAATGAAGCTCAAATCTCTTGAGGGAACAGAGCTGATACGCCCTACTGCCGATATGGTGAAAGAGGCTATGTTCAGCATAGTCCAGTTTGATATCGAAGACGCTGTCGTACTCGACCTTTTTGCGGGCTCGGGACAGCTCGGCATCGAAGCGCTCAGCAGGGGAGCGAAAAAAGTATATTTCGTCGACAGCAGTCCGACTGCGATCTCGGTGGTCAAAGAAAACCTCGCACACACGAAGCTCGAAGAGGACGCTGTGATAGTGAATACGCCTAACTCGGCATTTCTGCGTTCGGCAAAGGAAAAGATAGACATAGCGTTGCTCGACCCGCCTTACGGTAAGAAGTTGATACAGCGTTCGCTGCCGGCACTGACAGAGATAATGAGCAGCGACGGCATAATAATATGCGAGCATGAGGCAGAATGCAGGCTTCCGGAAGAGGAAAACGGATTCGTGATCTCAAAGACGCATAAATACGGCAAGATCGCCCTTACGGTATATCGGCGCAAAGATCAGCCCTGTGAGGACGAAGAAACGGAGAATGTATGAAAAAAGCCATTTACCCGGGAAGCTTTGATCCGGTAACAAACGGTCATCTTGAAATAATCAGGC
>CAMVEM010000096.1 GCA_947166515.1 uncultured Clostridia bacterium
ATATGTTTATCCTATTTATGCATTATAACATTTTTGAAGCATAAAGTCAATAATGAAGTAACACCGTGGTTCGGGAAAAATATACAAAAACACAGTATATGACAGATGTTTTTTTCTGAGTGTATTGACTTTTGGATATTAGAGTATTATAATAAATATGAATTTTTTGGAACAATGTCCTGCAGTATTGTCCATTTCCGGAAAGCTGGTACTTTTTATGACACAGGAAGCTATGCCCGCTTACATAAAAGAAAGACGCAGAAACTGGGCGATCACGCTGATCCTTATAATAGTGGGGACAGCGATGAACTTTCTGCTCAACAAGGTAGTGAATCTGCTTGAACTGCCGCTTTATCTCGATATCTGCGGCACGGTGCTCGTATCCGCGCTGTGTGGTTATCTGCCCGGCATTTTTTCAGGGTTCCTGACCAACATAGTGAATACGCTGAATGATCCAGTCTCTATCTATTACGGCGTGCTGAGCGTGCTTATCGCCGCTGTGTCGGCATATCTTGCACAGCGAGGATGGCTGTCGTTCAGGAAGCCGCTTAAACTGATATTGTTTTCGATAATATTGGCGCTTATCGGCGGCGGGCTCGGAACTCTAATCCCGTGGTTCCTGGACGATCTGACATTTGACAGCGAGTCGTTCATAAATGTGTTTGTCGAGTCCGGTATTTTCAACGAGACCGGAGCCATGTTTGCGGGCAACCTGATAATGGATGTGCTCGACAAGATGATAGTCGTGCTTATAGCAGTCACCATAATGACGCTCATACCGGAGCGCGTGCGCAGAAAGCTTAGCTTCTGCGGCTGGGTGCAGAGACCTTTGACCAGCGAAGAGAGCGAGCAGCAAAAGCACATCAGCATACGTAAAATGTCCGTGCGTACAAAGATAATGTCTGTGTTGATAGCGGCACTTCTTATCCTCGGCGCGGCGGCTACGGGAATTAGCTTCATTCTTTTCAGCAACGCGGCAATGGAGCAGAACACAAAGCTCGTAACGGGTGTGTGCAATGTTGCAGCGGGATTTATCAACGGCGACAAAGTTGACAGCTGGCTCGCCGATAAAGGCAGCTCTCCGGACTATTCCGAAATGATGAAGGATTTCGCGAGACTGAAAAGCAGCGACGATGATATAAAGTGCATCTATGTTTACAGGATCACCGATGAGGGATGTATAACGATTTGCCAGCCCTATGAGAACGAAGCGGGCACTCTTATCGGAAAGGTCGTTCCGCTCGACGAAGTGTTTGCTGACCAGAAAGGCGCGTTCCTTGCGGGTCAAGAGATCGTGCCTGTGGCAACATTCAGAAATATAAACGGCACGCGTGTTGAGTGCCTGACGGTTTACAGACCGATTTTCAACAGCGCCGGCGAATGTGTGTGCTATGTAGGCTGCGACGTGTCAATGGAATATGTAAAGGCTTACGACAGGAACTTCATAACAGGCATGGTATCGCTGTTCCTCGCGTTCTTCATAGTTATATTTGCAGTTGTGCTGTGGGTGGTGGAATATCATATAGTTCTCCCTGTGAACTCTATGTCCATGGCTACGGGTCAGTTCGCGTTCGGCTCTGACGAGGCGCTCGACAGCAGTATAAACAATCTTGAAAGCCTTGATATACATACCGGTGATGAGATCGAGAATCTGTACGGCGCGGTCGTAAAAATGAGCGGCGACAGCGTAAAGCAGCTCGAAGCAATACGTCAGAAGAACGAGACGATAGATAAGATGCAGAACGCCCTGATACTCGTTCTTGCGGATATGGTGGAGAGCCGCGACAAGAACACCGGCGACCATGTACGCAAGACGGCGGCGTATGCACGCGTCACGATGATGAAGATGCGCGAGCTCGGGTATTATTCCGATATGCTCACCGATGAGTTCATGGCAAACGTCGGCAATACCGCGCCTTTGCATGATGTCGGAAAGATAAAGGTGTCGGATCTGATACTTAACAAGCCGGGACGCCTTACCGACGACGAATTCAAGATCATGCAGAGCCACACGAGCATAGGAAGCGACATTATAGATCAGGTCATAGCTCTTGTTCCGGAATCGGACTATCTTAATGAAGCAAAGAATCTTGCGCATTATCACCACGAAAAGTGGAACGGCACAGGCTATCCCGAGGGCAGGGCAGGGGAAGACATACCGCTTTCTGCCCGTATAATGGCGGTAGCGGACGTGTTTGACGCTCTGGTGTCAAAGCGCAGCTATAAGGTGCCGTTCTCGTTTGAGCAGGCGCAGAGCATAATCCGCGAGGGTGCGGGAACGCATTTCGACCCGCTTGTTGCGGACGCGTTCCTTAAAGCGGAAGACGAATGTAAGCAGATAGCCGAGCACTTCGGCGATTACACTACTGCATATGCCAAGGACGAACACGTTGACGACAGCGGAAAGATGAGATAAGAGATCAGACGCTTACGCTTGAGACTGGGGGAAACCTTTTGTGAATCGAAGTTTTCTCCTGTAAGCGCGCGTCCTGCGCGCTTTTGGAAAACTTCTCCTGCACCTCCTTGTGGAACAAAAGGTTCTCCCCCAGACCCCCTTCCAAAAAACTTTACACAATAATTAAAAAGACTGTACAGTAAATTCAATAGTACAGTCTTTTTTATTACATAAAGTTATAAATTTCAGCGCGAAGCGAGTCGTCTTTCAGGAAGGTGGGAGAGAGAAGGGGTCCGGGGAGGGGAGAGGGAGGGAAACTCCTTTCTCCGCGAGAAAGGGGGTTCCCATCCTCTTCTCTCCCCGGTCTCGAGCATATGCGACTTCTCAAACGATCAGTTCTTGAGACTCTGCAAAGGAGCGGGGATATGACCGCCGCGGGAAATGAACTTTGCGGGGGAGAACTTATTGACCGGCATAACGGGGCCGCTTCCGAACAGGCCGCCGAATTCGAGCGTCTCGCCCTCTTTCATTCCGATAGCGGGGATAACGCGAACTGCCGTCGTTTTGCTGTTGACCATTCCGATAGCCGCTTCGTCCGCGATAATGGCGGAGATGATCTCTTCGGGTGTATCTCCGGGAATTACGATCATATCAAGTCCGACCGAGCATACTGCGGTCATCGCTTCGAGCTTTTCAAGGCGCAGAGAACCCGCGTTCACCGCGTCGATCATTCCTGCATCTTCCGAAACGGGAATGAACGCACCGGAGAGTCCGCCGACTCTTGACGACGCCATGACGCCGCCCTTCTTTACCGCATCATTGAGGAGCGCAAGCGCGGCGGTCGTTCCGTAAGCTCCGCAGCTTTCAAGTCCTATCTCTTCCAGAATATGAGCGACTGAATCTCCGACAGCCGGAGTAGGCGCGAGCGACAGATCGACTATTCCGAACGGAACGCCTAACATTCGGCTGGCCTCTGTTCCGACGAGCTGACCCATTCTTGTTACCTTGAACGCTGTCTTTTTGATCGTGTCGGCAACTTCGTCTATCGACGCGTCGGGCATCTTCGCGAGAGCCGCGCGTACCACGCCGGGACCGCTTACGCCGACATTTATGACGCAGTCCGGCTCGCCTGTGCCGTGGAATGCTCCCGCCATGAACGGGTTATCCTCGACAGCGTTGCAGAATACAACTATTTTTGCGGCACCGAAGCAGTGATCGTTCTTTGTGGCTTCGCTCGCCTGCTTGATGATCTTTCCCATGAGCGCGACCGCGTTCATGTTGATACCGGCGCGTGTGGAGCCTACGTTCACTGACGAGCAGACCTTTGTTGTAACAGAAAGCGCCTCGGGAATGCTCTCGATAAGCTCTCTGTCGCCAGAGGAGCAGCCCTTGTGAACGAGTGCCGAGTATCCGCCGACATAGTTTACGCCGGTCTCGTCCGCTACCTTCTGTAATGTCTGCGCGAATTTTACGGGATTTCCCTTGGCTGCCGCAGCGAGCATAGCGATCGGAGTTACGGAGAGACGCTTGTTGATTATCGGGATACCATAGCGCTTTTCTATGTCCTCGCCGGTCTTTACATGGTTGCACGCAAGGCGCATCATCTTGTCATAGACTTTTGTGCAGGATCTGTCAATATCGCTGTCGATACAGTCGAGAAGACTGATACCCATTGTTATAGTGCGGATATCGAGGTTCTCCTCCTGTATCATCTTTATCGTTTCAAGAATGTCGTTTGAATTAAGTATCATCGCGGGCACCTCTCATATTCTGTGCATCGCGTTGAAAATATCTTCGTGCATAACGTGTATCTGAAGACCCATTTCTTCGCCCGCCTTTGTGAGCTTGTCGGCAAGCACGCTGTAGTCCTCGCTTATCTTTGATATGTCTATAAGCATGGTCATGGCGAACAGATCCTGCATTATGGTCTGTGTGACGTCCATGACGTTGGCATTGCCCTCCGCGCATATCGCGCATATCCTGGCAAGAATGCCGACTGTGTCTTTTCCTATTACCGCTACTACTGCTCTCATATCTGCTGATCCTTTCTTTATGGGGGTTCTCTGATCTTTTCAGAGTCATATCTCAAATATTATACTACATTTTTTTATTTTTGTCTATAAAAATATTTACTTTTTTTGAAAAATATAGTATAATAATAAAGTAATATGCTTTGAAAGGGGAATATGCCGCGTTTTATGATACCGTTTGACTTTCATACTCACTGTACGCTGTCATTTGACGGTAAGAGCAGCGCTGAAGATATGGCAAAGCGCGCCGCTGAGCTCGGTATAGAGCATTACGCTCTGACCGACCATGTAGATCTCGGCGATTTCCCCGATAAGGATTTTGATCTCGAAGCCACCGTGAACGGCGCGCGTGAGATCATTCCGGCGTTGCAGAAAGAATACGCAGAAAGCACGGAACTCCTTTACGGCGTCGAGCTTGGGCAGGGAGTACATGACAAAGCTCTTGCCGAAAAGCTGCTCGCGGCGAATGACTACGACTTTGTTATCGGCTCCACGCATAACATACGAGACCATGAGGATTTTTACTTCCTTGACTATAAAGATACCGATGTTCCGGAGCTCCTGCGCCTGTATTTTGACGAGCTGCTTGAAACTGCGGAGTGGGGAAGATTTGACGTTATGGGGCATATCACCTACCCGCTGCGGTATATCACCGGAGATCACGGGATAGATGTTGACCTTTCACAGTTTGACAGCGTGATCGACGAGATACTGCGTACTCTGATAAAAAACGGCAGAGGCATCGAGATAAACACCTCCGGACTGCGGCAGAAGTATGGGAGAACGTTTCCGGACGCGGATGTTGTAAGGCGCTACCGTGAGCTTGGCGGCGAGATACTGACGATAGGCTCCGACGCGCACTGTACCGACGATCTTGGCAAGGGAATAGAAGTGGGAATAAAAGCTGCAAAAGAAGCCGGCTTTGACAGGATAGCCGTTTTCAGAAAGCGGGTACCGGAGTTTGTCAGAATATGAGCGGAAATATGTACAGATATTTATTGTTTGATCTTGACGGCACGCTTACAGACCCGGGGATCGGCATAACCAACTCCGTAATGTATGCCCTGCGAAAATTCGATATCAATGTTGATGACCGCACTTCGCTGTACAGGTTCATCGGTCCGCCGCTCAAGGATTCGTTTGAACGTTTCTGCGGATTCCCGCCAGCGCAGACTGAAATCGCGGTCGGTTATTACCGGGAATATTTCAGAGAAACGGGAATTTTTGAGAATGAGGTCTATGACGGCATATCGGAGCTTCTTGCCACTCTGAAAGAAAAAGGAAAGACGCTCGCCGTAGCAACCTCAAAACCGGAAGAATTTGCCGTAAGGATACTGCGCCATTTCGGACTGTATGAATACTTTGATCTTGCCGCTGGCGCCACTATGGATGATACGCGGAACAAAAAGGCTGATGTCATACGCTATGCGCTGGAAAAGCTCGGAGTTTCCGACAAGTCTGAGGCAATAATGATCGGCGACAGAGAACATGACATCATCGGCGCGAACGAAAACGGACTTGACTCCATAGGTGTGCTGTTCGGATACGGAGACCTTGAGGAGCTTGAAAAGGCGGGCGCCTCGTACATCGCGGAAAAGCCCGCTGACATATTAAGAATAATACAGCCAACGCATAATTCATACGAAAGGAAGACTTGAAATGAACAAGCTTGTAGAACTGCTCAGAAAGAACGCGCGTCTCACGAACGATGAGCTCGCGGTAATGCTCGGGAAGACTCCCGCGGAGATCGAAAAGGAGATCGCCGGTCTTGAAAACGAGGGAATGATAATCGGATATTCCGCCGTTATAAACGAAGAGGAGGTCGATCGCAACTGCGTTACCGCGTTCATCGAGATAAAAGTGTCGCCTCAGGCAGAGCACGGTTATGATGAGATCGCGACCATGCTCGCGCAGTATAAGGAGGTTGACAGCGTTTATCTGATGAGCGGCTCGTTCGACCTGTCCGTTACAATACGCGGCACTAATCTGCGTGAGGTCGCGCTGTTCGTGTCGGATAAGCTTGCGCCTATCGACGGTGTGCTCTCGACGACAACGCACTTCATTCTGCGTCGCTTCAAGGAAAAGGGCATCGAGTTCCCGCTTATCGAGGACGACGAAAGAAAGATGGTGGGTCCGTGATGAACTACGAAGAGTTACTTTCGAAAAAGACACAGGCAATCAAATTTTCTGGCATACGGAAATTTTTTGATATCGCCGCGTCGGTAAAGGACGTCATCAGTCTTTCAGTGGGCGAGCCGGACTTCAAGACGCCTTTCATCATACGAAAAGAGGCTATACGCACTCTCGAAAAGGGCAAGACCGCATATACGTCAAATTCCGGACTTGAAGAGCTCAGAGCGGCGATCGCGGGTTATCTGAAAGAGACTATCGGCGTTGGATATGACCCGAAGCATCAGATAATCGTGACGGTGGGCGGTTCCGAAGCGATAGACGCGTCGTTCAGGGCTATACTCGATCCCGGCGACGAGGTGTTGGTGTGCGAGCCGAGCTTTGTGTGCTACGATCCGCTGATAAGACTTGCCGACGGCATACCGGTACCGATCGAAACAAGAGTTGAGAACAGGTTCAGACTCACGCGCGAGCAGCTCCTCGAAAAGATAACGCCGAAGACAAAGGCACTGGTGCTCCCGTATCCGAACAATCCGACCGGTGCGGTAATGCGCCGTGAAGATCTTGAAGGGATAGCCGCGATACTGCGCGACAAGAACATATTTGTGATCTCGGACGAGATATATTCCGAGATGACGTACGGCGACGAAAAACATGTTTCTATCTCGGAATTAGAGGGGATGTACGACCGTACGATAGTCATAAACGGCTTCTCGAAGGCGTTCGCAATGACCGGCTGGAGGCTCGGATTTGCTGCAGGTCCCGCACCGGTTATCACTCAGATGCTCAAGATACATCAGTACGGCATTATGAGCGCTCCGACGGTAAGCCAGTATGCGGCGGTAACCGCTCTCAGGGAATGCCGCGAGGATATAGACTACATGGTCGGCGAATATGATATGAGAAGAAAGCTGATCGTTAACGGCTTCAACGAAATGGGACTTGATTGCTTCGAGCCCGAGGGCGCTTTCTACGTATTTCCGTGCATAAAGTCAACGGGTCTTTCGTCGCAGGATTTCTGCTTAAGACTTATCGAGGAAAAGAAAGTCGCTGTCGTTCCGGGAGACGCTTTCGGCGAGTGCGGAGAAGGCTATATCCGCGTCAGCTACGCTTATTCGATAAATCATATCCTGCTTGCACTCAAGCGTATAAAGGAATTTATCAGTGAACTCAAAGGTTAAGGCATACGCCAAGATCAATCTCTGGCTCGACATTACCGGCAGACGCGCCGACGGCTATCATACGCTGAACACCGTTATGCGGCGCATCGGCCTGTATGATGACATAGAGGTGAGCGCCGACGACACGGGAAATATCACGCTGGAGTGTGACGAACCCGCCGTTCCGTGCGATGAAAGGAACATCGCGTTCAAGGCGGTAAGAGCATTCTCCGAGCGCATCGGAAAGCCAGTCGGAGCACATATCCGCATTACCAAGCGGATACCGCTTGAAGCGGGACTCGGAGGGTCGAGCACTGACGGTGCCGCGGTGCTCTGCGTGCTGAACGAGCTGTACGGAAAGCCGCTGACGATGGCGGAGCTGTGCAGTCTCGGCGCTTCTCTCGGCGCAGATGTACCGTTCTGCATTGTCGGCGGGACTTCGGTATGCACGGGGATAGGCGATATTATGAGATCTGCTGACTGTGCCGATATCGCGGCAGTCCTGATAAAGCCGGATTTTTCATGCTCTACCGCCGAAGCTTACCACAGATATGACGAAGCTCCTGTTGCGGAAAAGCCGGGGTTCCGAGAATACATCAAAAGCCTTGGACAAGGAGCGGAAGCGGTCGCAGGCGGACTTTACAACGTGTTTGAGATGCTTTACGCAGACGAACGCATTGAGCACATAAAGCGCGACCTGCTTGAAAGCGGAGCTCTCGGAGCGGCAATGACCGGAAGCGGGAGCGCAGTGTACGGGGTGTTCCGTAACATTGAAGAAGCGCGCAAAGCGGCAGAAAAGCTCGGATATGAGAGAAAATTTGCGGTAAACGCAATTTAGGTATTGCAATTCTTTTAAAAATATAGTATAATAGTATTTTGTGGTGAAAGCCAATAAAAGGAGGTCTGCGATATGATAGTAATTCACAACCACCTCGGAGGGATAGAGTTCACAAGGTCATTCTTTGAATCACTGATAGCATCCACCGCTACAAAGTGCTTCGGTGTTTCCGCAATGAACGCGTCAACTCCCGCGGAACGTCTTGCCGACATCATTCCGCCGCTCGGACGCGCGCTTGACATAAAGAAGGGCGTGAACGTAAAGATACACGATAAGAAGGTATATATCGGCATACATATCTCCGTGATGTACGGAGTGAACGTATCGGCAGTCGTGAGCAGCATAAAGAACAAGCTTTGCTACGCGGTCGAGGAGCAGACGATGATGCCTGTTGAAAAGATAGATGTCTATATCGACGGACTGACGCACTGACGGAGAAATTTATGAAGAAGTTATTATTTGTTTATTATTCATTTGAGGGAAATACACAGTTCGTTGTGGAGACAGCTGCCGGCATAAAGTCTATGGACACACAGCGTCTTCTTCCGGAATATGAGCCTCCGAAAAAGGGACTCGGCAAATTTCTGAAAGGCGGCGGAAGTGCTATAAAGAAGGAAACTCCCGTGCTGAAAAAGCTTGTGCATGACCCGTCAAAATATGAGAAGCTCATCATAGGCTATCCTATCTGGGCAGGCACTTATCCGCCTGCGGTCGCGTCGTTCCTGAAAGAATATCCGCTGAATGACAAGAAGATATATCTTATTGCCTGCTCCGGAAGCGGAAATGCCAAGAAATCGTTCAAGCACATGATCGAGGAGCTCGGCGGTAATGAGATAATCGGAACGCTCAGCCTCAAAGAGCCGAAGAAAAATAAGGAAGCCGCGGCCGAGCAGATAAAAGAGTTTATTAAAGATATATAAGTTATAAATGCCAACAAACGAACAGAAGGAAGTGTCGATTTGGAGATCAGCGGTAAGCTGCTCCGGGACGGTATAATATCCGGAGCCAACAACATAATCAACAACAAGAACAAGGTGGACGAACTGAACGTATTCCCTGTGCCGGATGGCGATACGGGAACAAATATGTCCATGACGATAAAGAATTGTCTCGCAGAGCTTGAATCCATGGGCGACGAAGTGACCGTAGCCGCAGTGTCGAAAGCTGCCGCAGCGGGAATGCTCAGAGGAGCGAGAGGAAATTCCGGCGTAATTCTGTCTCTGCTGTTCAGAGGAATATCAAAAGGACTCGCAAACAAGACGTCCGCTTCCGGCAAGGATTTTGCGGAGGCTCTTGATCTCGGAGTGAAGGCGGCATATAAATCTGTCATGAATCCCACAGAGGGAACCGTGCTCACCGTTTCGAGAGAAGCGTCCGAAGCCGGCCTGAAAAAGGCGGAAGAGACCGACGACATTGTTGAAGTATTCTCGGCGATAATCACAGAGGGTGAAGCTTCGCTCGAACGTACGCCCGAGCTGCTTCCCGCGCTGAAAAAGGCGGGAGTAGTGGATTCCGGCGCTATGGGATTTCTGCTGATATTCAAGGGTATCTACAGCGTCATCAATGGCGACGGCATCATTGAAAATCAGGAAGCCGCAGCCGAAAAGCGCGAGGTTAAGACCGTCAGCACAAATGCTGCCGGAACTTTCGAGACCGACATAAAGTACACCTACTGCACCGAATACATAGTAAACAAGAAAGACGCCGCAGACGATACCACAAAGCTGCGCGCTTATCTAGAAAGCATAGGCGACAGCGTGGTAGTTGTCGATGACGACGGAATAATAAAGGTACATGTTCATACCGATCACCCCGGCCTTGCATTTGAAAAGGGACTTACTTTCGGCTATCTCACAAATATGAAGATAGAGAACATGAAAGAACAACATAAGACTCAGGCGAAGAAGGCGAAGAACGAGTCCAAGAAGAGGCTTGTTCCTGTCAAGCCTGAAAAAGATATCGGATTTGTTGCGGTTGCGAGCGGAAAGGGTGTTGAGGCGCTGTTTACCGATCTCGGCGTCGATTGCATCGTAAAGGGCGGTCAGACATCGAATCCCTCGACCGAGGATATTCTCGACGCGGTGCTGGCAACTCCCGCAAGAACGGTATTTGTGCTCCCGAACAACAAGAACATAATCCTTGCCGCGGAGCAGGCTGTGAAGCTCGCTTCCGACAGAAAGGTGATAGTTCTCCAGTCGCGTTCGATACCGCAGGGTATCTCGGCGATGCTCTCGTACGATCCGGATATGTCGGTGCGTGATAACAGCGCGAACATGACTGCTGCGCTGGATAGCGTGGGAACGGGACTTGTGACTTTTGCAGTACGCGACAGCGTTGTGGGCGACAAGAAGATACGTCAGGGCGATATCCTCGGAATGGAGAACGGCAGGCTAAACGTAGTTGACCGCGATCTCACCAAGGTGCTGTACAAGGTAACAAAGCACCTCCTGAACGGCGGAAGCTCTTATGTGACCGTTATTTATGGCGCAGACGTCCAGGACGGCGACGCAGAGGAAGCTGTCGGATATCTGAAATCAAGATTCGGCGAAAATATCGAGTTTTCACTAGTTAACGGCGGTCAGCCGGTATATTACTACATCGTTTCGGTAGAATAAGAAAAATGTTTCAGCCGCGGTTTCCCGATCGGAGACCGTGGTTTTTTTATTTGAACAGGGTGTGCTGGGGCTGCACTCCAAGAACAGGCGGGGTGCGGGAAAACACTCCAAGAACAGGTGGGGTGCGGGAAAACACTACAAGAACAGGGGGGCGGGAAAATACTCCAAGAACAGGTGGGGTGCGGGGAGCTTTGCTCCCCGCATAGAAAAAATATAGCCCCCTCCCCTTTGG
>CAMVEM010000097.1 GCA_947166515.1 uncultured Clostridia bacterium
AGCACCATAGCTTATTTTTGACTGACGAGTGTAACATATCATTGACATATCAACACAACGATTTCTGAAAAAATCTTAATTTCCTCTTGACAAAGAGGAATTTTTTTATTATAATAATATAGTCACTAATTTTAGGGGGAAGTATGCTCTTTTGAGAGCAGCTTCGGGAAAATAAGGGAAATATTGTTAAAATACTGAACGGAGGTAACGAAAATGAAAAGAACATATCAGCCCAAGAAGCGTCAGAGAAAAATGGAACATGGCTTCAGAAAGAGAATGAAGACCGCCAACGGCCGCAAGGTTCTCGCAAGAAGACGTGCAAAGGGCAGAAAACAGCTCACTTATTAATGAGTAATGGGTGAATTCTCAAAACGGTTCTACGCGATAAAGAATGACCGTGAATTCCGATACCTTTATAAAAAGGGGACTTGCTGCCCGAGCTATGGGTTTGTGTGCTATTTCAGACAGACGAACCGCCGCAGGAACCGCTGCGGCATCGTGACAGGAAAGAAGATCGGAGGCGCGGTCATACGTAACCGTTCAAGAAGAGTCATACGCGAAGCTTTCAGGATATTCGACAACGAGCTTACAAAAGAAACGGAAAAGAGATTCGATTTCGTGTTCGTTGCGAGAGAAGCGACTAATGAGCTCAAGTCTACAAAGATCCTCGGGACTATGCGTGTAAAGCTTAAGCCCCTTTTGCTTGGTGCGTCGGACAGCAGAAAAAAAGCGCCTGCACCGGAAAACAATGATTGATGAAATACCTGTTTATTGCATTGATAAAGCTTTATAAGCTGACAATATCAAAGTTGAAGCCGCCATGCTGCCGGTTTTATCCGACCTGCTCATCTTATGGGATAGAAGCAATAGGACGGTTCGGCGCTGTAAAGGGCGGCTGTTTGACTTTGAAGCGGATCGGGAGATGCAACCCGTTCAGCGCCGGAGGATATGATCCCGTGCCGGAGGAGTATTATTTCTTCCGCAGGAAAGCAAAGTCCGGAGCAGTAACATCAGAGAAAGAGAAGATAGCGGCGGACAGCTGAGTCTGTCCGGCAGATATTTAATGTAGCGAAAAAACAAAGGGTGATAAAAAATAAACTGGATATACACTTTGATCGGAACACCGCTCGGATACATCATGTGGCTGTGCTATGCCCTTGTGCAGAACGTCGGCTGGGCGATAATAATATTCACGCTTATAATGCGTGCCGCGATGTTCCCGATGAATCTGAAACAGCAGAAAACCACGGCAATATCTCAGCTTTATATGCCGCGTGTGAGAGAAATACAGACCAAGTATAAGAATAACAAGGAAAAACAGCAGGAAGAGCTTATGAAGCTCCAGAAAGAGGGATATAATCCCGCAGGCGGCTGTCTCCCGATGATCCTTACCATGGTCATTCTTTTCGGCGTTATCGACGTTGTATATAAGCCGATGACACATATGGAGCATTTCAGTGCGGAAAATATAACTTCGATCGTTACGGCTGCAAGAGATGTTGACGCAGTTCAGACCATTCTTGCAAACGAACAGGATTATAACCTGATCCTCGAATATATGAAGGATACGTCGGTCATAACGTATGTAGAAGAAGAAAAGACCGACGAAAACGGCAAGAAGTACAAAGAGAACAACAGAATACAGACCGATAAGGACTTTGACTTGAATGCCGCAAAGAAGGCAATAACCAAAGAGCAGACCGAAGAGGCTCTTAAAACGTTTGAACCGCTTCTGAAATCCCTCGCGGACGGAAAGAGCGTGGACAACAACGGTGTACAGATAAGCTATGCGGCGCTGTATGACAACTCGTCGAGACTTTCGGATACGATGAGATCGGCTCTGCAGCAGATCGTTATGAATTATGCGGACAGCACTCTTTACAGAGAGCTTCGTGCGCTCAACTGCTATGACCGCAGCGAAGGAAACAAGGCGCTCATACTGAGCCTTTCCGGCGTTGGCGATGATATTGCTTCGAGATTTGACAAGCTCAGCGGCAATATGGTGTTCCTCGGCATTAACCTCGGAGAGCAGCCGAGACTCGCGTTTGACTCGCTGATAATCATACCTATAATCTCGTTCATCTTCTCATTTGCGCAGATACTGCTCCAGCAGTACCTAACAAAGAAGCAGAACCCCGAACTCGCAAAGCAGCAGGGCTCGATGACGATCATGCTGTTCATCATGCCTTTCTTCTCGCTGTGGATCGTGTTCAGCGTACCTGCCGGTGCGGGCTTCTACTGGTCGGTATCGTATCTGTTCGCGATAATCCAGAGCCTTATAATGTACAAGTTCTGGCCGTCTGATAAGATAAGAGCGGAAGCTAAGGCGAGAATGGACGCAGAAGCGGCTAAAAAAGAGCAGAAAACAACGGTAATCACCGTTGATGCGGAAGGAAATACCACAGAAAAGACGGAGCGCATCTCAAAGCTGTCCCAGAAAGAGATAAAAGAGCTCAACAAGAAGAAGCTCGAAGCGGCGAGAAGAGCGGATGCGGAGAAATACGGCGAAGAGTATATAGAGTCGCCGGATGATGATGACGATATATAAAAAGGAGTTGATATAAATGGAAAGAACCTATGTTGCCAAGACCGAAGAAGCAGCAAAGGAACAGGCTGTAAATGAATTCCGCGCTCTCGGTATAAGCGAGAACGACATTACATTCGAAACACTTGAACAGCCCGTAAAGAAGCTCTTTGGAACAAAGGGCGATTATAAGATCAAAGCGACGGCACCCGATTCGGCTGCCGAGACAGAAGCTCAGGCTGAAGAAGCGGCTCATGCTGCGGAAGAGATGCCCGAGCAGACAGTTTCCGAGATCCCTGCGGATGTTGATGTGCTTGAAAGCGAGAAGGTAAAGAATGCGCAGAAATATCTCAAAAAGGTACTTGATTCTCTCGGGCTCGAAAACTACACGATCAACACCATACAGCAGGAAGATACCGTGCTGCTCGACATAGTCGGTGATAAGCTCGGAGTCATCATCGGCAGAAGAGGAGAGACACTCGACGCGCTACAGTACCTGACAATACTTGCGAGCAACAAGGCAGAGAATTCCTATTGCCGCATCTCTGTTGACTGCAACGGCTACAGAGAGAAGAGAAAAGAGACTCTTGAAGCTCTTGCTGAAAAGACTGCCAACAAGGTACTCAGACAGGGCAGACGCATAACTCTTGAGCCTATGAATCCGTATGAGAGACGCATAATCCACAGCAAGGTCGCTACTATCGAAGGCGTTTACAGCAATTCTATCGGTGAGGAGCCTTTCAGGAAGGTAGTTATTTCTTCCAACACCAAGCCGACGTTCAACAGAAGTGAAAGAGGCGACAGAGGCGGAAGAAAAGGCGGAGACAGACGCGGAAGCTATAATCCCGGAAGAAGCTATAAGCAGTCATCGGGATTCTCGACATCCTTTGAGCGCGAATACAAGCGCACTCAGGCTTCCGAGCCGGTCGAATACTCGCAGGAAACCGTTGATATTGAGAAGAACACCTCACTCTACGGAAAGATCGAACTTTGATATGATCCGCCGTGATCGCCGCATTTACGGTGTTTCACGGCGGTTTTTACTGGGCTGTAGCCAAGCGGTAAGGCAAGGGACTTTGACTCCCTCATCCCGTGGGTCCGAATCCCGCCAGCCCAACCAAAAAGCAGCAGGCCGTCCGCAAGCTTTACGCGGGCGGCTTGGTGCTTTTTCATTTGGTCTCGGGATTTGAACCCACAAGGGTTAGGCGCGTCAGCGCCGTCAAATCCCGCCAGCCCAACCAGCGGCGACGGCCGCAGCGACACGTTCCTCATGGAAGTTACTTCTGTGGGGGATGTTTGTTTTGCATAAAAAACAGGAGAGGTACGGGGAGCTCTGCTACCCGTAGAAAAAAATTAAAGCCCCCTCCCTGAAGGGAGGGGGCTGGGTGAGAGCGTCATCACGCCATTCTTTCGCTGAGTTTAGTTCCGCCGAGAAGGTGGAAGTGAAGATGCTTCACAGACTGGCAGCCGTCATCGCCGATATTAGTGATGATACGATAGCCGTTTGAGAGGTGGAATTCATCGGCAAGGCGCTTTGCTACGAGCATGATCTCGGCAACGATCGGTGCGGAATCCTCATCAAGAGCGTTCACGCTTTCATAGTGTTCTTTCGGTATGATAAGAATATGTACCGGAGCCTGGGGATTGATGTCCTTGAATGCAAGTATCTTGTCATTCTCGAATACCTTTGTTGACGGAATCTCGCCCGCGATTATCTTGCAGAATAAGCAGTCACTCATTGTTTTGGTCTCCTTTTGTTATACTTATTGTAATATTATGGCTTGCGTTGACGGAATGTGTTATTCCAGCTCGGAAATTATCTTTATGAAGCTCTCCGCGTCGGAGAAATCCTTGTACACGGAGGCAAAACGTATGTACGCGACATGGTCGGTCTTTTTGAGCTTTTCGAGTACCATATCGCCGATCTGTTCGGAAGAAACTTCCTTCTGGAGCTTGTTTTTCAGCTCTGCCTCGATGTCATCGACCATATTTTCGATGCTTTCATAGCTTACAGGGCGCTTGATCGTAGCACGGCGTATGCGTTCCGCGAGTTTTATCGGATCGAACGGTTCGATAGAGTGGTCTTTCTTGACGACCATGAGCGGGATATTCTCGACGATCTCATAGGTGGTAAATCTGCACTTGCAGGAAAGGCACTCTCTGCGGCGGCGTATCCTGCCGTCTGTGGGGCGGGAATCTATAACCTTGCTGTCTTCGTAACCGCATTCGGGACATCTCATAGTGAAGCTCCTTTCGGGGGATACGCTTAACGGCACAGCACCGCAAGCTCCGACCTGTCTCATTTATTTCATTTTAGCACAAAATGTTGATAATTGCAAGATAATTTTTCATAAATATTGTGATTTTGTGAAATTTTGTTCATTTTTCACGAGTGTGAGAACAGAGAAAGAGCAAAGAAGCAGAACAAAATGTATAATTATAACAATATATGACAAAATGTAAACCGCAAAATGTCCCGAGATATGCTGTAAATTGCTGTATTCGGGCGAGGGAAGAATATCACCGATCAATATATGAACGGGCAGGCGAAGAATAGAATGCGGGGTACAAGGTGGGAAATCAAATGCAGCGGGGTGCGTGGTGTCTCTCCCTTCGGGAGAGGTGGCACGAAGTGCAAGAGAGGGCTGACCTACAGAAGAAGCCCCGCAAAAAGAGAACCCCCTCCCCGTGGGGAGGGGGCAGTGGGTGATGGAATAGTCAGATTAATTCTCAAGTGTAAAACAAATGTCCCCACAGAAGAAACTTCCGTGAGGACCATGTCGCCGCCGCGCTTTCGCGGCCTGGTTGCGGTGCAGGGATTTGAACCCCGGAAATGCCTGAGTCAGAGTCAGGTGCCTTACCGCTTGGCTACACCGCAATATATTGCTTAATCAGCTTTTCAATTTTAACACATAAGGACTGTTTTGTCAAGTGTTTTTTTGACATTTTTCTGATTTTTTCAAAAAAACAGGTTTTTTTTGATATTTTGGTTGTAAATAAGCTTATTTTATGGTAAAATATTCATACTGTTCTATCAATATCTGCAAATTAAGAAAATCCTTGTTTTGGCTTAAATTGTGAACAGTGATCGTCTGAACAATCATAGAAGAAAATTACCGGAGTGATATTATGAGCAAGTATGATACCTACGAAAGCCCGTTCTGTACCCGCTACGCAAGCGAAGAAATGCAGTACGTCTTCTCAGCGCAGAAAAAGTTCTCCACCTTCCGCAGACTGTGGACTGCTCTCGCCCGTGCGGAAATGAAGCTCGGACTCGATATAACCGAAGAACAGGTCGCCGAGCTTGAAGCTAACATCGACAACATTGATTTCGCAGCAGCAGAGGCGCGTGAGAAGGAAGTCCGCCATGACGTAATGTCCCATGTTTACGCTTACGGACTCGTATGTCCCAAAGCAAAGGGAATAATCCACCTCGGCGCGACATCGTGCTATGTAGGTGACAACACAGATGTCATCGTAATGCGCGACGCTCTGAACATAATACACAGAAAGCTCGTAAATGTGATAGCGAACCTTGCCGCTTTCGCGGACAGATATAAGGATATGCCGTGCCTTGCATATACCCACCTCCAGCCTGCACAGCTCACGACTGTCGGAAAGCGTGCGACGCTCTGGATGCAGGAGCTTCTCATGGATCTCGAGGAGATAGAGTACAGGACAAAGAGCCTTAAGCTTCTCGGCCAGAAGGGAACCACAGGCACTCAGGCAAGCTTTGTGGAGTTGTTCGACGGCGACGGCGAGAAAATCAAAAAGCTTGAAAAGATGATAGCGGAAGAAATGGGATTTGAGAGCTGCTTCGCGGTGAGCGGACAGACATATCCCAGAAAGCTCGATTATCAGGTAGTTTCCGCGCTTGCAGGAATGGCTGAGAGCTGCTCGAAATTCAGCTATGACATTCGTCTGCTCCAGAACTTCAAGGAGATCGAAGAGCCGTTCGAAAAGAATCAGATAGGCTCGTCCGCAATGGCTTATAAGCGCAATCCTATGCGTTCGGAGCGTATCACGGCGCTTTCGAGATATCTTATGATAGATGTGCTCAATCCGGCGTTCACAGCTGGAACACAGTGGTTCGAGAGAACTCTCGACGACAGCGCGAACAAGAGAATAGCTGTCGCTGAGGCATTTCTCGCAGCGGATGCGATACTCAACATAATGCTCAATGTTACAAGCGGACTCGTGGTTTACGACAAGGTCGTAAGACAGCGCGTTATGAAGGAGCTTCCGTTTATGGCGACCGAGAACATCATCATGGACGCAGTAAAGAAGGGCGGGGACCGTCAGGAGCTCCACGAGCACATAAGACTGCACAGCATGGCAGCCGGCAGGATAGTCAAGGAAGAGGGCGGAGAGAACGACCTTGTTGACCGCATCGCCGCTGACCCGATATTCAAGGTAACGAAGGAAGAGATACTTTCGACGCTTCAGCCCGAACATTTTACGGGACGCGCTCCCGAGCAGGTGAAGGAATTCCTCACGGAATGCGTGAAGCCTGTGCTTGATGCAAACAAGGACGTACTCGGCGAAAAAGCAGAGCTTTCTGTATAAGCAGAAATTAAAATTTAAAGAAAATACTTGACTTATTTATAAATATGCAATATAATAATATAGTATTTCCCAAAAAAGAATGCAAAAGAAACGGAGTGAAAACATCAATTGAAGCAGGTAAAAAAACCGGTGTTTTTCGTGGTGTTCATCCTTATCGCAGTATTCACATACTTCTCGATAATGGGATTCAGCACATACTACGGTGACATCAAGACGGTACACGTCAGAGGCGTAGCGGATATACGCTGGGGTATCGATATAAGAGGTGGTGTTGACGTAACATTCACGCCCTCGGAAGATGCCGTTGATGTGGACAACGATGACCTTGACGGCGCACGCTCGATAATCGAGACGCGTATGGTCGAGAAAAACATCACTGACTACGAAATTTATGTTGACCAGAACAGCAAGAGAATAATCTGCCGCTTCCCGTGGCAGTCGGACGATGAAAGCTTCGATCCCGAAAAGGCTGTAAAGGAGCTCGGTGAAACCGCTATGCTCACATTCAGAAAGGGTTCGAGCTCGGATCTCTCTTCCGGTCAGACCCAGGAAGACCTTGAGCTTGTCCTTACAGGTAAGGATGTTGCAAGCGCAAGAGCAGGCTATCAGAGAGAAAGCAGCAACGGCGATTATGAATACGTCGTACAGCTCACGCTCAACGACAGCGGTAAGGAAGCGTTCAAGAACGCTACCGCAGAGGCGGCTCCGACAAAGGGTCAGATATCTATCTGGATGGACGATATCGAAATATCCGCTCCTCAGGTAAATGACACTATCGCTGACGGAAGTGCAATAATAACCGGAAACTTCGATGCAGAATCGGCAAAGGCTCTCGCAGATAAGATAAACGGCGGTTCGCTGCCGTTCAAGCTTGTAACCGACAGCTTCAGCACGATCTCGCCGACACTTGGTTCGGGTGCAAGAGACGCTATGGCTATTGCGGGCGTTATCGCTTTCGGCCTTATCGCACTGATGATGATATTCATGTATCGTCTGCCCGGCGTGATCGCTGTGATCTCGCTTTCCGGTCAGGTCGCAGGTACATTTGCTGCGATAACAGGATTCTTCGCTTTCAACGACAGCTTCACAATGACTATCCCCGGTATCGCAGGTATCATACTTGCTATCGGTATGGGCGTTGACGCGAACGTTATCACAAATGAGCGTATCAAGGAAGAGCTCGCGGCCGGCAAGACGATAGACGGTTCGCTTTATATCGGATTCAAGCGTGCGTTCTCCGCTATCTTCGACGGAAACATCACGATGCTTATCATCGCGGTAATACTCATGGGCGCGTTCGGAACTCCCGACAGCTGGTGTGCGATAATACTCACTCCGATATTCACATGGTTCGGTGTTTCGACAGCGGGTTCTATCTACGCATTCGGTTATACTCTCGCAGTCGGCGTTGTACTGAACTTCCTGTTCGGTATCCTGACAACAAGACTTATGACCATGTCGCTGTCAAGATTCAAGCCTTTCAGAAATCCCGTTTTCTATGGCGGAAAGAAGAAGACAGGAGGTGCCGTAAATGAGAACTAAGAATTACGACTTCCTGAAGAACAAAAAGATATTCTTCATCATTCCGATCGTTATAGCGCTCGTTACGATAATCACGGCGCTCATTATCGGAGTTCCCGTTGACATCGAGTTCAAGGGCGGTACCATGCTGACGTACAGCTATAAGGGAACGATCGATGTTGACGCAGTAAAATCAACAGTTGAGGGAATGAACCTCGGTACTGTCGGCGTAACTACCGGATCCGCATTCGGTTCTGATCTTGAAACAGTTCAGGTATCCTTCGCTTCTGACCAGGGACTTACCGCTGAGGTACAGGTACAGGTCACCGAAAAACTCCAGGGAGCTTTTGCTGACAACAGCCTTGAGCTCGTAAACAGCCAGGACGTAAAGCCGAGCGCAGGCTTCTCGTTCTTCCTCAAATGTTTTGTTGCAGTTATATTCTCGTTCATACTGCTTATAATTTATATCGGACTTCGTTTCAAGAATATAGGTGGCTGGTCCGCAGGCGCTTTCGCGCTCGTGGCTCTCGCAAACGACGTATTCATGGTATTTGCTACATTCGTGTTCATGAGACTTTCTATTGATGCGAACTTCATGGCGGTAATACTGACAATACTCGGTTATTCGATCAACAACACTATAGTTCTTTACGACCGCGTCCGTGAGAACCGCAAGCTCTACGGAAAGAAGCTCACTATCGACGAGCTCGTCAACAAGAGCATCAACCAGTCTCTCACACGTTCGATAAAGACCACTATCACAACTGCTATCGCTGTACTGTCGATGTGCGTTGTAGCGATGATCTGCGGCGTTGAGTCGATAATCAGCTTCGTATTCCCGATGTTCATTGGACTTATCGCAGGTGCTTATTCCTCGATATTCATTGCAGGTCCCGCATGGACAGTCTGGAAGAACGCTCACCCCGATAAGAAGAAAGCATAAGAAGACGCTTGCGCTTGAGAGCGGGACTCTGTCCCGCACCCTGCTTCCTTTCGGACGCGAAAGGAAGCGAAAGCGACTCGCTTCGCATAATAATATAGTATTTATAAACTAATTGACCCGCGGCTGCAACGGCTGCGGGTGATTTTTTAGGAAAGCAATGGAAAAGAAGAAAACGGTGCGCAACAAGTTCGCTGTGATCGGAACCGCGGTATTTGCGGGATTTACAGTTTCATCATATATAGGGAGCACGCTGTCGTATATTACGGCGGCAGTGCTTTTGTTGTGCGCTGTTTTCTGTGTGTTCGCAAAAGTTAAGACACAGCTTGTTCTGATACTTTCCGCGTCGCTTGCGGCGGCGTTTCTTATTTACGGCATTTACGGAAGCGTATTCATAGAGAGCGTCCGGGGCCTTTACGGTACGACCCGCATTGTAACCGCAGATGTTATATCCGTCAGCAATACCGGCAATGATTCCGTGCGCATAACCGCAAGCGGCTCGACAGAGGACGACGGCGTTCCGGTAAAGTTTTCGTTCTTTTATCCGGATATCGGGGTGATGGCAGGCGACAGCATAGAAGCCGTTGTCACATTCTCCGAGCCGACAGATACGGCGTCGTACAACAGCGTTTACAGCTATTCTGACGGGGTGTTCGTACAGGCTGCGGTAAATGGTTTCAATGTGCTGAACGAGAGCGAACACGAGGGAATTGCCGGTATTCTTTCGGGTTACCGGGAATACATAAAAACCGCGCTGAGCTCATATATAGGCGGCGACGACCGCGGACTTATACTCGCTATGTTCTTCGGGGACAAAAGCGGTCTTATGCCGGAAATGTCCGAGGGCATACGAAAGAGCGGTCTTTCTCACATGACGGCGGTATCGGGACTTCACATTTCCCTCATGATAGTGACTGTTGTCTCGGTCATGGATATTTTCGGGCTCGGCAGAAGACGTAAGCTGAAATTCTTCGTCGTGGTGATACTTGCCGTAACATTCATGCTTTTCTTCAACATGACGGCGTCCGTCCGCAGAAGCGGTATCATGATGATAATATATTACGGCTCGCTGCTTGCGGCGAGAAAATCTTCGCCGATGAACTCGCTCGGTGCCGCGGCGCTCGTCATACTTATTTCCGAACCGTGCGCCTGCCGCGATCCGGGACTGATACTCTCTATATGCGGAACGTTCGGTGCGGGAGTGCTTTCTCCGGCGGTATGCGAACATTACAATATCCCGGGACGGCTGAGAGGAGCTGTCGCCGCTGTCTGCGCGACTTACTGCACGATACCTGCGACATCGCTGTTTTTCGGGGGAGTATCGCTTTTATCTCCGCTGACATCGGTGCTTGTTTATCCGTTCTTTATGGCGGTAATGCTGCTGATGCTCGCTTTTCTCGTAACAGGCGGACTTGCGGGTGCTGTGCTCGCTGTCCCTGCAGCATACTGCGCGAGGCCGATAGTGTGGATCATAAAGCTTATCTGTCGCTTGCCGTACGGGTATATCAGAACGGACAGCGAAGTCATGATGCCGTTTATTATCGTTACAGCGGTGTTTATTGCCGTAGTAGTCATCGTTTCACGCCGCAGTAAGTCACGCATAAGAAGAACAGTCTATGCGTGCGTTATAAGCTTCTGCGCGTTCATCGGTCTGGCGACTGCCGGGAAGCTTTCTGCGGGCGAAACCACCGAGATCAGCATATTCTCGGACGGCAAGAATTATCTTGTTGCCGTGAGTGACAGGGCGGGAGTTTCAATATTTGCGTCCGGAGTTACGAAGAAGCTCTCAGCCG
>CAMVEM010000098.1 GCA_947166515.1 uncultured Clostridia bacterium
TGATAATGATAGCGCACAGACTGAGCACCGTCAAGAACGCCGACTGCATCTATGTGATGCAGAACGGAACGGTCACGGAAAACGGAACGCATGATGAACTTATGGAACGCGGCGGTGTTTACAGTCAGATGTTTGATGAGTACACACGTTCGGTCAACTGGAAGGTAGTTTGTATTTAAAATCAAAGATTTTAAATACTCGCTCAGGCGCAAAGCGCCAAAGCAAATACGAGCTGCTCCTTCGGAGCAGGAGGTTAATAAAATGATAAAGTATTTACAGCACAAATTCGCGCTTTCCCGCGAGGGCGCAAAGGATATGATAAAGGCGTGTATCAGCGTCACGGTGACGAATATCACGTTCATGATGACCGCGGGTATTCTTTATCTGCTGATAAGTGATATGCTTGACGGCGGGCTCACAACAGACCGTCTGCCCATCTATATCGGCGGCTCCGTAGGCGTGCTTATCCTGATCTGGATAGCAAACTACATTCAGTACAACGCGACATTCTTAACGACGTACAGAGAGAGCGGCGTGCGCCGTACCACACTTGCGGAGAAGCTGAGAAAACTTCCGCTGTCGTTTTTCGGAAAGAAAGACCTGTCCGATCTTACGACCACGATCATGTCGGACTGTGCGATGATAGAGACAGCTTCGAGCCACTGGATCCCCGAGCTTATCGGCGCGCTCTTCTCAACGGGACTTGTTGGGATAAGCCTGTTCATCTTCTTTGACTGGCGTATAGTGCTTGCGAGCTTCTGGGTAATTCCCGCGTCATTCCTGCTGATTTTTGCATCCTCGAAAGCGCAGAAAAACGCGGTGAGAAAAAACAACCGTGTTAAAATGGAGCTTGCCGACGGCATACAGGAAGCTCTTGAATCGGTGCGCGACCTGCGCGCGAACAATGCGCAGGACAGGTATATGTGCGGGCTAGATGTGAAGATAAAGAACGTCGAAAAATACGCTCTATTCACGGAACTGAAACTTGCGGTTTTCGTGAATACAGCCGCAATAATCCTCAAAATGGGAATTGCCACGACTGCGCTTGTGGGCGGCGCTCTGTTCGCAACAGGTGAGATTACGCTGCTGACATTTTTTATGTTCCTGATGCTCGTTTCAAGGCTCTACGACCCGATGAACATAACGCTACAGAATTTCGCGGCGATAATTGCAAGTACGGTGCAGTGTGAGCGTCTTGACGAAGTTCTCTCGCACGATATTCAGACAGGTGCCGAAAAGATGACGAACAGCGGCTATGACATCAGGTTCGACCACGTTTCGTTCTCGTATTCCGACGACACAGCGGTGCTGAAAGACGTTTCGTTTACAGCTAAACAGGGCGAAGTTACTGCTCTTATCGGACCTTCCGGCGGCGGTAAGACTACCGTTTCCCGCCTTGCGGCGCGCTTCTGGGATACCACCGGCGGCAAGATAACACTGGGCGGAATGGACATTTCGAAGGTAGATCCCGAGACGCTTTTCTCGGCATTCTCTATCGTATTTCAGGACGTTACGCTGTTCAATCAGACGGTCATGGAGAATATCAGAATAGGCAAAAAAGGCGCGACAGACGAGGAAGTCATACAGGCAGCGAAGCTCGCGAACTGTGACGAGTTCGTGTCGAAGCTTCCCGACGGTTATAATACTATGATCGGCGAAAACGGCAGCGAGCTCTCGGGCGGTGAACGTCAGCGTATCTCGATAGCGCGTGCGTTCCTCAAAGACGCACCTGTTATACTTCTCGATGAAGCAACGGCTTCTCTTGATGTCGAGAACGAGACCGCGATACAGCAGGCGCTATCTGCGCTGATAAGAAACAAGACCGTTCTGATAATCGCACACCGTATGCGTACAGTCGCGGGCGCAAACAAGATAGTTGTGCTGTCTGACGGCGTTGTCGCCGAGCAAGGCACACCGGACGAGCTTCTCGCCAAGAACGGCATTTTCGCACAGATGGCGAGACTGCAAAGCGAGGGACAGAACTGGGCAATTGCGTAAATAATGCCTTTTGGCATTAAATATATTTTTGAAAGGAAGAATAAAAAATGAGTGCTTGGAAAAACATTGCATTACTTGCGGGAGGCTTTCTTATCGGTACAGCGGGAGTGAAAATTCTCGGCTCAAAGGAAGCAAGAAAGGTTTATGCTCACACGACTGCGGCGGTGATTCGCGCGAAGGACTGCGTTATGACAAAGGCGGACGAGATACGTGAGGGCTGCGGCGATATTCTCGCAGAGGCGCGTGACATCAACGAAAAGAAGTGTTCTGAATGTCCTGAAACTATTGAAGATGAAAGCGATAAGCCCGCTGATGAAACGGAGACGAAAGAGGGATGAAATGCACCATTCTTCATGAATCAAACGGGCGGATGAGGGTACATATCGGACGCGGAAAAATGACGCTTAAACAAGCGGACATTCTCGAATACTATCTGCGTTCGAAGCCATTCGTCCGCGATGTAAAGGTGTATGACCGCACCGGCGATGCTGTGATATTCTATCGCGGCGGCAGGTGTGACGTTGTTACTGCGCTGTCGAAATTCAACTATACAGACGAAAAAATAACCTCGCTTGCACCCGAACATACCGGCAGAGAGCTTGACCGTCAATTCGAGAACAGGCTGATATTCATGCTTGCCAAAAAGGCGTTTTCGATGCTGTTTCTGCCCGATAAAATACGCTTTGCGATCGCGGTGATAAAGTCTCTGAAATACATCGGAGAGGCGCTTAAATGTATCGCGAAACGTGAAATACGTGTTGAGATACTTGACGCAACAGCGATAGTCGTTTCGCTGCTTCGCGGTGACAGAAAGACGGCGGCATCGGTGATGTTCCTGCTGACCCTCGGCGAACTTCTCGAAGACTGGACTCACAAGCGTTCGGTGGATGATCTCGCGCGTACAATGTCGCTTGGTGTCGATAAAGTCTGGATGATAAGCGGCGGCTCGGAAGTTCTTGTTCCGATAAACACCGTCGAAGCGGGAGCGGAAATATCTGTCCGCACGGGCAGTATGATACCGCTTGACGGAGTTGTTACCGCGGGTGAAGCCGAGGTAAATCAGGCGTCGATGACAGGCGAGTCAATGCCCGTTCACAAGAAGCCCGGAAGCTACGTTTATGCGGGTACTGTCGTCGAGGACGGAAACGTTATCGTGCGCGTTGACAAAACCTCGGGAAGCGGCAAATACGACCGCATTGTCAAGATGATCGAGGAGTCGGAAAAGCTGAAATCCAATGCCGAAAGTAAAGCTTCGCGGCTTGCCGACAAGCTCGTCCCGTACAGTCTCGGAGGCACACTTCTGACGTATCTCCTTACACGCAACGCAACAAAGGCGCTGTCAATTCTTATGGTAGATTTTTCGTGCGCATTAAAGCTTGCCATGCCGATCTCGGTGATCGCGGCTATGCGTGAATGCGGCAGTTACGGCATAACTGTCAAGGGCGGCAAATTCCTTGAAGCTGTCGCGGAAGCGGACACGATCGTGTTCGACAAGACTGGTACACTCACCCACGCGGAGCCGAGAGTAGCGAAGATCGTGACCTTCGGAAATAACGATGAAGCCGAGTGTCTGCGGCTCGCGGCCTGTCTTGAGGAGCATTACCCGCACTCGATAGCAAACGCTGTGGTGAATGAAGCCGAAAGGCGCGGATTGCTGCACGAGGAGAAACACTCGGCTGTGCAGTATGTTGTCGCGCACGGTATTTCAAGCTCGATAGACGGTGAGAAAGCCGTTATCGGAAGCTATCATTTTGTGTTCGAAGATGAGTGCGCAACGATTCCCGACGGCGAGGAAACAAAGCTGGATAAACTCCCGAGTGAGTATTCGCACCTGTATCTTGCGGTCGGAGGAATCCTTGCGGCTGTTATCTGTATCGAAGATCCGCTGCGTGATGAGGCTGCCGACATTGTCACGAAGCTGAAAGAGCTCGGCATAAAAAAGACCGTGATGATGACCGGAGACAGCAAGCGTACTGCCGAAGCGGTGGCGGCTGCGGTCGGCGTTGACGAGTATTATTACGAGGTGCTGCCAGAGGACAAGGCGGCGTTCATCAGGCGTGAACACGCAGCCGGACGCAAGGTTATAATGATAGGCGACGGCGTGAACGACTCCCCTGCCCTGTCCGAAGCCGATGTGGGAATTGCCATAAGCACGGGCGCGGCAATAGCCCGTGAGATCGCCGACATAACCATTTCGGCAGATGACCTGTACTGTCTGCTTAAACTGCGTAAGATAAGCACGGCGCTGATGAAGCGCATAGGGTTCAACTACCGCTCGATAATCGGGTTCAATCTCGCGCTTATCCTGCTCGGGGTCGCGGGTGTGATACCGCCGACGACATCCGCGCTGCTGCACAATTCTTCGACTGTGCTGATAGGTACCGCGAGCATGAGAAATTATCTCGGAAAGGAAGATGCAAATGAAACAGCATAAATTCTGGGCATGGGCAATGATATTCTGCCTTTTTATGGTAATGGTTACAGGCTACAGGCATAAATGATGAAAGGCAAGTGTTGATATGAAATATTCCGGAGCACCCGCAGGTATGTGGATGCTGTTTCAAAGCTCTTTCCGAAAAGCGCTGACAGCGGTGCTGAAATATGATCGTGAGACGGCGAAAAGCATTGCCGCGAATGCAAAACAAAGGTTCAAAACGATCATTGGAAAGCTGCCCGAATTTGAAAAAGGCGACAGGTTCAGATCAAATATAATAAGCTGTGCTATGCTATCGGCATTCATTCTGAATCTGCCCCAAAAGCCGACTGTTGAACAGATCACGGAATACTACAAAACCGGTATGGCGATTGGTGCAATGAAATGGTTCTGCAAAAAAGGTGCTAAGAAAAAATTTGGTCCCGAAGATATTTCGGGAATGAAAATAACCGCTGATTTTAAAGCTGCGGACAGAAATCCGTACTCATGGAATATGGACTTCCGCGAGTACGAAGACGGCAGCGGATACGAGGCGAAATTCTACAAATGCGGCATCTGCACGCTGATGAAGGAGCTCGGACTTTACGAGTATGTCCCTGCGATGTGCGCGCTCGACTACACCATGGCGGAACTCGGCGGAGTGACCGATTTTGTGCGGGAATACACTCTCGCGTCGGGCGGACCGTACTGTGACTGCGGGTACAAAAAGAAGAGAGGAGTATAAAGCTGTGAAAAACAAAGAATCTGTGTGGAATCATTTTGCTCCGGTCTATGACCTTTTTATGCGTGTTAATCGTCCCGCGTACCGCGAAATGTACGCAATGATACGCAGAGCGATCGCCGGAAAGACAGTGCTTGAGCTCGCTACCGGCACGGGACTTATCGCAAAGAATGTTGCCGATGCGGCGGAAAGCATGACGGCAACCGATTTTGCCGAGAATATGCTCACGCAGGCAAGAAAAGGATACGTGCCGTCAAACCTTGATTTTCAGCTTGCGGATGCTTCGTTCCTGCCTTTCGATGATGACAGCTTCGATGTTGTTATCATCTCGAATGCACTGCACATAATATCCTCTCCCGAAAAGGTACTCGCTGAAATAAGACGCGTTCTGCGTCCGGGCGGTCGGCTTATCGCACCTAATTTCATCCACGCGGACGGTAATACAGTGAGCAATATAACGTCAAAGCTGCTGTCCGCCGCCGGCGTTACATTCGAAGCGAGCTGGGACGAGGAAGAATATGAAAGCTTCATCGAAAACAACGGGTTCAACATGATAAGTCACACTGTCCTTAACGCAGTTATTCCGCTGATGTACACGGAATGTGAGCTGAAGGACGCACCGCTTAAAAAGACATACTCGCTGTTTGACCGATTACCCGACGGACCCGATTACAAGAATTGGGTACCGAACGGAATGATTGCGGGATTCTGCGCGGGAACAGGCGCACTTGCGATCGGATCGGTAATTGCAAAAAAGAGCAGGTGTTCATTCGGCAAAGCGGCTTCGTTCCTGTTGGGCGCGGGGGCTGTAGGATGCGGTATAGCATCGGCATGGCTTATCTGGTCGCACGAAAAGTATTCCTACAAAGGCGAGCGGAAGCTCTCAAAGCAGATAATAGAGGGAACGGCAAAACTCATCACGATACCCGACGGCGGCATCGGACTCGATGTCGGCTGCGGAAGCGGCGGGCTGACTATCGCGTGTGCAAAGAAAAATCCCGGCGCTAAGATGATCGGAATTGATCGCTGGGGAGCCGAATACGCTTCGTTCAACAAGGATCTCTGCGAAAGGAACGCACGCTCCGAGGGCGTAAGTGAGCGCACGGAATTCATGCCCGGAAACGCTCTGAGACTCGATTTTGCGGACGAGACCTTTGACGCTGTAACGAGCAACTATGTTTATCACAACATTTCAGGCGCAGACAAGCAGGAGCTGCTTCTCGAAACACTTCGTGTTCTGAAAAAGGGCGGTACGTTCGCCATACACGACATTATGTCTGAACGAAGATACGGAGATATGCGTGCATTCGCTGAACGCCTCCGCGATATGGGCTATGAGAAAGTCGAACTTATCGACACTGCAAACGGGCTGTTTATGACAAGGGCAGAAGCGGCTCTCCTTTCGCTCAAAGGCTCGACGGTGCTTTATGGCGTGAAATGAAGAAAAGATATAATGTAGTATGCACATCCGATGTGACGAATGATCCGTTATATGCTGTTTTCAAAAGGCTTGCGGCTGTAAAAACCTCCGGTATGAGAAAAGGTCTTATCGGTACAAAGGATGAGATACTCGCATGGGCTGCAAAACAGAATGAAAAAAGCGGTGGTTTTACTGTTCCTGATGATAAAAAAGCACATTTCAGCGACCATATCATACAGGGAAAATACCACTGTCTTGAGATAACGCGATCGGAAAAACGCTCCGAAAATGCTGTTCTATTTGTATTTGGCGGCGGGATGATACTCGATTCCGGACAGGCAAGTATCGGACTATCACGAAAGATCTCAAAACTCACCGGTGCTGATGTATGGCTGCCTTTTTATCCTCTCTGCCACAAACACGATATTGTCGAAAACGTGGAAATGGTGTGTGAATGCTACAGAAAAATGCTGGAATACTATCGCCCTGAAAACATCGTGTTTCTGGGTTATTCCTCCGGTGCCGCGCTGATCCTTGATGTTATAACTTATATCAACGAGCTTAATGACAACGGCACGGGAATACCAATGCCGGGGCTTCTTATCCCTGTTTCACCCGGGAGTGTCCCGTTAAACGAAAAAGAGCGCGAACGGATGAGAAAACTCGACAGGAAAGACGTTATGCTACCCGCCTCATACATGGATGTTGCAGCTGAAATTATGAGATGCGGGCATGATGTTCCGCTGAAATATATCGCTACTGCTCACGGCGATTTCCGAAATGCACCTATGACGCATTTCTATTACGGGAGCAGCGAAGTATTGTACGCGTTCGCACCTATCTACGCCGAGACATTCCGAAAAGCCGGCGCAGACTGTGTTATCCACGTCGGCAAGGGTCTGCATCACTGCTTCGCTGTAACATATTATATCCCGGGATGCAGAAAACCGTTCAATGAAATTATTGGGCTGATCAGGTCAGACGGTAAGAACTCTGTTTTATGATATCTGCATTTTTCTTTTCATAATGCTTATCATCTCGTCCCAGCCCTGACGCGCTTCTTTAACAACGGGAAACGCCGGATAGCAATGGAACATTCCTTTGCCCACTACCATTTCGTACTTAACGCCGTACTTTTTCATTGCTTCTTCAAAAGACGGCGCAAAAGCGTACAGAACCTCGTCACTGCCATAAACGAAGGTCACCTCGGGACAGCCCGTAAAGTCACCGAGCTGGAGATATATCATATAATCCGGAACATTTTCGCTGCCGTGCCGCATTACCTCTTCCGCGGTCTTAACGTAGTCCGCCGAAATGATGATGTCCTTTTTGTCGAGTTCTTTCAGCCTTTCTCGTTCCTTATCGTTTACCGCACAGCAGCCCGGAGAAAGAACCATGATATAGCGCGGACGCGGAAGTGTTATGTTCCGCGCGTTCATATACGCAATAAGTCCTAGCGCGAGATTTCCGCCGGACGAAAACCCGATAACGGAGATATTTTCCGGGCTGTGATATTCAAGCATTTTTCTGTATGTCTCACATATCATCTCATACGCTTTGTTCAGAGGATATTCTGTACACAGCGGATAATACGGTATATACAGATCAAGTCCCGTTTCCTTGCAGAAATGCAGCGCCTTCTTTATCATAGACGGCTGAGGTTTTCCTACCATGCCTCCGCCTATGATGAAAAGATTTGCCTTTTCGGTAAATTCTTTATGCGTCATTTTCAGCACCGGAAAGCCCATTACGGAATCCTGTGATACTGTTATTTCCTTGTCCTTGATCTCGGGTATTCCGATTTTTGCATTCTGCTTCTTCTTGAATTCTATAATCTCGTCGGCAGACATTTTTCCTCTGTTTTTCAGTCGGGAGGCTTTGACTGCGCATTTCATTATTTTGTATTTAAGTGACATTTCTTCTCCTTTTTATATGCGGCTTTGCTTTTAATTAACGGCTCGTATCTGTAAAACAAGTATCCACGCTAAACAGGATCTGCTTAACGTGGATAAATGAAAATGGAGAGGATCGAAGGTTTCTTTATGAAACCTTCCGGTAACTGCTAACTAATACAGAACTGCTCAAGCACAGTCTTCAATGCGTTCGCGCTGGCATTGTGTATCTTGGCGACCCGAAAGCTCTGTTTCTGCGCCTTCTGATCGACCTTGTGTGCCATTTTATGTGAGCAGGTATTCGTGAATAAGACGACAAGATCTGGACTTCCGAGCTTGTTCTCGAAATCCGCGGGCATCTGTGTGAACACCTTCGATTTGCAGTTATAGCTGCTGCAGATCTCCTTGTATTTTGTCGCCATACGGTCGTTGCCGCCTACAACTATTACGCTCATATTTATTATCAGCACCCGTCAGGGTGCAGCTCCTTTCACTTTGATGCGTTTTTGCGGAGCAAAACCCGCCCCTCGCCTGTCGGGCGGGAGCATCTAAGTGCGAAGTTTGAAAATTTATTTTCAAACTTCAGCTTACGAGTTCTTCGCCAAGCTTTCTAAGCTCGGCGAGCTCGGTATCATTCGGTTCGAGATTTACGGTATATCCCGCGTCATTCACGATCGTTGCACCTGCGGCTCTGACGCGTTCTTCCCATGTTCTCATAAATTGTCCGTCGCCCCAATCATACGAGCCGAAAAGCACGATCTTCTTGCCGCTTATTTTATCCTCTATACCCGCGAAGAACGGTTCGAACTCCGATTCTTCGAGAACTTCGTCACCCATTGCGGGACTTCCCAAACCGAGCGCGTCGAAATCCGCGATGTTGCCGTTAAAATCTGTAACACTTATTGCCTCGACTCCTGCGCCCTGAGCGACCGCCTTTGCCATAGCCTCGGTATTGCCCGTGCCGCTCCAATAAATAACTGCTGCTGCCATAAAATGACCTCCTACTGTTTTATGAAATTCTGAGAGCGCGATAAATGTCGCAGCCCTCGTTAAGTTTATTGCACAGAAATTTTCTGCACTTTTCGTAGTTTGCAAATATCCGCTTTGCGTGTTCCTCGGAGCCGTAAACCTTCCAGCACCCGCAGAGCTTGTAGTTACAGCCGTTGTTCGCGATAAAGCCCTTAACATCCTCGGTGGGATAGTCGAGAAAAAGCCCGATCTCGTGCGGAAATTCACATTCGCACATACGTTCTGAAAGCCGTGCGAGCATAGCTTCAAGCCCGCAGTTCACATCATATCCTTCGGCATTCAGCATTGCCGCAGTCTCGGTCTCGCGCAGTCTCGCGTACAGCTTCTCCTCGTTGTAAACAAGCAGTACACAGCGCGTTTCACACAGGTGCATTATGCGTATTTTCAGACCTCTTTCGGCTGCGCGTCGGTTGAAGATACGTAGATGAATGTCGATGTCAAACTCCGAACAGGACAGTGCGATAAGACTCGCGCACTTGATTCCCATAAGCGTCGGAGCCGTATGGAACGCGAGCTTTCGATTAAAGCTGAAATATTCTTCTTTGGACATTTTATCACCGCCTTGGTTAGCATTCGCTAACTGTATATATTATATCACCAAAATGCGATATTGTCAAGGGTTTTTTGAAAAATTTTTGTATTGACATTTCGGAGATCTTGTGATATTATAATACAGTTAGCAAATGCTTACTATACGAAATAAAGGAGAGAAAACTATATGATAAAATATGATATAACTAAGCCGATAGTGCTTAAAACAGGCGTTTATAAACTCAGCGATGACAGAAATTTTGACTACCAGCTCAACCGTGTCATCAACTGGGACGGCGGCAGGCTGGAAGATGTCGAGCCTGTCGCATCGAAGATAAAAACAAGCGTGGACTGGAAACGCGAGCTGATCCAGCTCGGTGACATTGCTATGATTGAGGAACGCACCGGAAACGCTATCGCTTACTACCGCATGAGCGAGTTTTTCATGTACGACGGCGACCCCGATAAGCGCAAATACTACGAGCTTGCAACGAAACTGTTTTACGAGTATTACGCGGATTATTTCGAGGGCGATGACCCTCGCATAGAGCGATACGATATACCGTATGAGAATGTGAAGCTCCCCGTGATGCACGTTAAGCCATCCGGTGAAAGCAAAGGAAAAATACTGATTCACGGCGGTAATGACAGCTACTTCGAGGAATTCTTGTTCTCGCTGCTGTATCTGCAAGAAAAGGGCTTTGAGGTGTATCTGTTCGAGGGTCCCGGACAGGGCGGAGTTATGCGCACGCAAGGAATGCACTTCACATACGAGTGGGAAAAGCCGGTCAAGGCTGTGCTTGATTTCTTTGACTTGTCGGATATAACGATAGTCGGAATCTCCCTCGGCGGGTACCTTGCTCCGAGAGCCGCGGCGTTCGACAAGCGCATCACGAAAGTCGTTGCATGGTCGGTATTTCCGTGCTTTCAGGATATTCTGGTAAGTATGCAGCCGTAGTCAACACAGCGTGCATTCCACGCTCTGATGAAGCTCCACGCCCGCCATCTGCTCAACCTCGTGTTCGGTAGGAAAGCGAAAAGCTCGCCGATAATCGACTGGGGCATAAAGCACGGCTGTTACGCTTATGAAGCCAGGGACGCGTACAGCTACGCGAAGAAGCTTAAACTCTACGATCTCGAACCTGTTGCGGACAGGATAACGCAGGATGTGCTTATCCTCGGTGCGAACGGCGATCACTTCATAGATTACCGTCTAATCGGGCGCGAGATAAATATACTCACTAACGTGAAGAGTCTC
>CAMVEM010000099.1 GCA_947166515.1 uncultured Clostridia bacterium
ACAACAGCGCGTTTTCGCAGTATGCATATTACTTCACGCTCGGCGGGCTGTGGACCTCTTTGACATTATGGATAAAAAGCGGTCTGAAGCAGACCGCATCCGAGCTTACGGATTATGTTCTTCGCAGCTTTACGGAAATGAACCGGCTTATCGTATGACAGTTTCATATCGTCTTTCCTGTATAGTTTTTCGCTGTCTCGCTCTTGTCGGGAACATACCGGTAATCGCAGTAATCTGCTCCGGTAGCGACCGTGTGCGTCCGTATAAGTTTTGTGTGCATCAACTTCGCGTATGCGTGGTCAAGCCCGCACATATGCGGCATAAGCTCCATATATCCGTATTTCCTGGCGTATTCAACGAGCGGGCAGCCCACGAGTGTAAAGCTGAACGACTCGCTGTCATTGTCCGGGTCAACGATCATGCCCCATGTCTCGCGCCATTCTCCGTGAGCCTGTTTTTCTTTTACAAGAGCGGCGTATTCGCGGTAATTCCTATACAGCTTCTTTTTGAAGAAAGAAAACAGCCACTTGTGATTAGCGTTCAGGAACACGCCGAGAAATTTATGATGCCGGTAAAGATCGTCGATTATCTCATCGATCGCGTCGCCGTTCATCCTGCGGTCGGAAGCCTCATAATATGCTATGAAAAGAATGAACATATCAATATTGTCCGCAAGGATGTTCTCTTTTCCGCCTATATCCGGAGCCTTTGCCGCGAGTCCGGGCCGAAGCTCCTTCATACGCTTTATTATCGCTTTCCATTCATTCGGAAAGTGCTTTTTTAAGTAGCGGATGATCGCCTTGTTTACTGTCTTTTCCATATCTGTGACTCCTTCACCCCAGCGCCACGTCAAGTATCATCATTGCCGCAAAGCCCGCCGCAAACGACACCGTACCGATGTTGGAGTGTTCGCCCGCTGACATCTCGGGAATAAGCTCCTCGACCACGACGTAGATCATAGCACCCGCCGCAAAGCTCAGCAGATACGGCATTGCGGGGATTATAAACCCTGCCGCCGCGATAGTCACAAGTGCGGCTATCGGCTCTACCGCGCCGGAGATAACGCCCGCCACAAACGCCTTTGGCTTGCTCATTCCTTCGGCTTTCAGAGGCATGGAGATAATAGCGCCCTCCGGGAAATTCTGTATCGCGATACCGAGCGCCAATGCGAGAGCTCCCGACGCGGACATTCCGCCGCCGTATAGGAAGCCTGCGTACACAACGCCCACCGCCATTCCCTCGGGGACGTTGTGAAGCGTCACGGCGAGTAACATCATGATGTTTTTCGGGAGCTTTGACTTGAGACCCTCTGCCTTGTCGCTGTTCATGTGAAGGTGAGGTATCAGCTTATCGAGCAGCAGCAGAAACGCGATACCAAGCAGAAATCCTATCGTTGCAGGAAGAAACGCAAGTTTTCCCATACTTTCGGAGCTTTGCTCGATTGCAGGGATAAGCAGGCTCCAGACGCTTGCCGCGGTCATAACTCCCGCCGCAAAGCCTGTGAGTATGCGCTGTACCGATACTCCGAGCTGTTTTTTCATCAGGAACACGCACGCAGCGCCAAGCGATGTTCCGAGGAAAGGGATAAGTACGCCCTGTAATATCTCGTTCATAAATGGATCATCTCCGATCTTTAAGTTACGAACAACCCGCAAAACAATGCGAGTCCCGCCGATAACGCGATAAATACGATTATGTGAATAAGGTGTGTTTTCCGGTTGTAGCCGAACAGATGCGGTCCGACTATACCTTTGACTTCCGGGTAATAGTGCGGGAAGAATCCGGAATGACACAGCAGAAACAGGTCGAAAAACAGGATGTCGTAGAGCTTCAGACCGAGCAGCATTATCAGAAAACGTATGAAGAACTGCCAGAAGTCATAGCCGCTCGAAATGCCCTCGATACAGCCGATAACTATCGGCGCTATCATCAGAATGAACGCGCAGCCGACAAGGAAAAATCCGAGCGCGTGTGCGTGCGGGAAACGTTCGGGGCGTGGCTGAACGGCATCCTGTATCTCCTTCGGCGCCGATGTGAAATACCGTTTGTCCTGTATCAGCGCGATCCCCGACCACAGCAGCAGGAAAAGCCCCGACATCATAATTACCGCAAGAATTATCGTTATCAGCATTTCTTCACCCTCTATTCAATACAGTTATCCTTCGCTAACTGTATTATAGCATAGTGTGTCCTGCAAGTCAAGTATTTTTCTTTAAAGAAATGTCTTGACATTTGAAATGAAATGTGATATTATGACACAGTTAGCGCAGACTTACTGTTCTTAAATAATGATCATATCAAAAAACAACGTGAAGATGTATCTCTCTCCGCTTCCGGCGCGGAGAGATACGAATGACAGGCTTTTCTGAAAGTCATCCGAATATAGTGACATATCCTGTATGAAAGAGAAAAGGTGAGGAAAATGTTTCGTAAGATCAGGCCCTATATGGGCGGATATATCGGGTACACTTACGCGGCTCTGGTGACGATGTTCGCGGGTCTTATCGCGTCTGCGGTGCCGTTTTTCATTGTTTACCGCATAATAAAGCCGCTTCTTGACGGCGAAACACTCGACTCAGGTTACTACATCACACATATCGCGATTATTTTTGCCTGCGAGTTAGCCTATGCTATCCTGTATGTGCTCGGACTGAAATTCTCACACATCACAGCGTACAATACGCTGAAAAATATCCGCATATCACTGCAGAAAAAGCTGGAACGTCAGCCTCTCGGAACGATACAGGATATGGGCAACGGTAAGATAAAAAAGCTGTTCACGGACGACATAGATCAGGTCGAGCTCCTGCTCGCACACGCTATCCCCGAGGGCATCTCGAACCTCGCAATGGCGCTTATCGAGATAATATGTATGTTCTTCGCGGATTGGAAGCTCGCGCTGCTGTCGCTGTGTTCGCTGCCGCTCGGAATGCTCGCAATGGGTATGATGTTCAAAGCCGGAATGGCGCGCATGAATGCGTACTATGCGGCTTCCGCAAAAATGAACGCGACTATAATCGAGTATGTCAACGGCATGGAAGTCGTGAAGGTATTCGGGCGCGACGGCGAATCCTACCGGAGATACGAAAAGGACATAAAGGATTACCGTGATTTTACCCTCGCGTGGTACAAGGTCTGCTGGCCGTGGATGGCGCTGTACAGTGCAATACTGCCGTGTGTGGCACTTGTGATGCTGCCCGTGGGAACGCTCTTTGTGCTTAACGGGACATCTACGCTCGCAGACCTTGTGCTTGTGTTCTGCCTGTCGCTCTCGATCGGTGTACCGCTTCTGAAAGCGCTCGCATTCGCGGGAAAGATACCGCAGCTCGGCTACAAGATCGACGAGATAGAAAAGGCTATGGACAACGAGCCGTTGAAGACCAATGACAACACGTTCAACGGTAATTCAAACTCCGTAAAATTCGAGAATGTCCGATTTGCGTACAAGGATCGTGAAGTCCTGCACAGCGTGTCTTTGGAACTGAAAGAGGGTACGCTCACCGCGCTTGTGGGCGAATCCGGAAGCGGCAAATCCACGCTCGCAAAGCTGCTCGTGCATTACTACGACCTTGACGGCGGACGTATCACTCTCGGCGGTCAGGATATAACCGATATGAGCATCGAGGCTCTGAACGACAACATTTCCTACGTTTCGCAGGAGCAGTTCCTGTTCAACACCACGCTGTACGAAAATATACTGATCGGAAAGCCGGATGCAAGCCGTGAGGAAATCCTTGCGGCGGCTGAAAAAGCGCAATGTTCGGAATTCCTCGAACGCTTACCTGATGGCATCGACACAATGGCGGGCGACGGCGGCAAGCAGCTCTCGGGCGGCGAACGGCAGAGGATCTCGCTGGCAAGGGCGATACTCAAAAACGCTCCGGTCATCGTGCTCGACGAGGCGACTGCATTCATCGACCCGGAGAATGAGGAGAAGATGAACTCGGCTATCGCAGAGATAATCAAAGGAAAGACCGTGCTTGTCATAGCACACCGGTTGCAGACGATAGTAAACGCCGATAAGATATGTGTCATGAACGACGGAAATATCATTGCCACCGACACTCACGAAAACCTGCTGCAAAGCTGCGGTGAATACCAAAAACTCTGGAGCTCCAGCGAGGCAAGAGCGAACTGGAGAATCGGAAACGAGGTGAGAGCATGATCGGCATGATAAGGCGTATCCTCGCGGTCACGGGAAAATACAGAGGGAGAATATACGGCGCGATGTTCCTTTCATTCTTAAAAGGCGTGCTGATGAAGGTCCCGATAATTCTCACATATTTCATTGTTACCTCGTTCATCGGCGGAACGCTCACGGAAATGACGGCGATGTACGGTGCCATCGCACTTGTCGCAAGCGTGATTTTTCAGTCGCTGTTCCAGTACCTCGCAGACAGGCTGCAAAGCGCGGCGGGCTATATGATCTTCGCGGATATGCGAATGAAGCTCGGCGAACATCTCCGCCGTCTGCCCATGGGATATTTCACCGAGGGAAACATCGGAAACATAAGCTCGGTGCTCTCGACGGATATGGTGTTCATCGAGGAAAACTGTATGTCGGTGCTTGCGGACATGATGAGCTATCTGTTCTCGCAGGCAATAATGATCGTGTTTATGTTCGTTTTCGACTGGCGGCTCGGTATCGCGTCGCTCGTCATCACAGGCGTAATGGTGCTGCTCGGAAGGATCATGATGAAAAGCGACCTTGTGCATTCCGAAGAGCGTCAGAAAGCTTCGGAAACGCAGACACAGGCGGTGCTGGATTTCACCGAAGGCATCGGGATAATCAAGACCTACAATCTGCTCGGCGACAAGTCAAAGGAGCTCACCGACAGCTTTGAAACGAACTGCCGCGTGAACCTTGATTTCGAGTTTTCGCATCACCCGTTCAAGCGCGGAGTGTTTCTGATCTACGGCATCGGCACGGTCGCCGTGCTCGCGCTTTCGGCGTTCCTTTTTGCGACGGGAGCAATGGAGCTTAACTTCTTCCTCGGAATGCTGCTCTGCCTGTTTGACCTGTTCGTCCCCGTAAGGTCGTTCTACGAGCAGGAATCGCGGCTCACGGTCATGAGCGCGTGCATGGACAGGATAGAAGCGCTTTTCGCGGAGAAGGAGCTTGACGACAGCGGCTCACAGGCGCTTTCCGGAAACGGAATTCCCGAGATAGAATACCGTAATGTCACGTTCGCCTACGACAAAAAGGATGTGCTGAAAAACGTCTCGTTCACTGCGGAAAAAGGTACCATGACAGCACTCGTGGGCCCCTCGGGCGGCGGCAAATCGACGATAGCAAGCATGCTCACAAGGTTCTGGGATGTAAAGTCCGGCGAGATACTACTGCGGGGTACTGATATACGAAAGATACCGCTGTCGGTGCTTATGGACAACATCAGCATGGTGTTCCAGCGGGTGTATCTGTTCCGCGACACGGTCTATAACAACATCGCACTCGGCAGACCCGACGCGACCCGCGAGGAAGTCATCGAGGCGGCGAAAAAGGCGCGCTGCTACGATTTCATTATGGAGCTCCCAGACGGCTTTGACACGGTCATCGGCGAGGGCGGTACGAGCCTTTCGGGCGGTCAGGCACAGCGCCTTTCAATCGCGCGGTGCATACTGAAGGATTCGCCTATCGTCATTCTCGATGAAGCGACTGCGAGTGTTGATGCGGACAACGAAAGCTATATCCAGCAGGCGATCTCCGAGCTGTGCAGGGGAAAAACTCTGCTTGTTATCGCTCACCGGCTGAACACGATAGCTGACGCGGACAACATCATGGTGATAAAGGACGGACAGATCGCCGAAAGCGGAGATCATGAAAGTCTTATGCAAAAAGGCGGCATCTATCACGGAATGGTGACGAAACGTTCGGTCGGAACGGGCTGGAGAAACTGAAACTGTAGAAGATCAGCGGAAGCTGACTGAAAATAATAAAAAAAACCTAATAAGTATTGAATTATTCTGAGATCTGTGTTATAATATGTGTGGACGGCGAAATGCCGTTCGTAGAGCCGAAACAGAGTCGCTGAACTGCGGCAACATTTTGGCAACATTATCTTCGGACAGTCTGAGAAAAACGGATAATATAAAGAATGTATATACCACAGCCCATATCGCCTAAACATATTTGTTAATGTTTGGAGCTCCGGGAGCGAGCGGGAGTAACAACAACAGCTCCGCAAACGCAGTAATGATGCTGCTTTGCGGAGTTTCATTCTGATTTTGATAACAATTTGATAACACGCCCGGAAAAAGGTTTACTGTACAGAGTCCCGGCGGTTTGCAGGTCAGTCACGCCATTTCTTCTTTGGCTTGTGCTTGCCGCAGTCGTCAGCCGTGTCAGGCCAGTTCAGTTTCCATTCCGTGTATTCTGCCTTACTGATGGTATCATCGGCAAGGTCTTTTTTGCGTTGGAGCCACTCGATGAGGAAGCTGTCAAGCACATTTGAATGGAATTGTACGGCTATGTGCTTCTTTTTGGGGTATTTCGGGTCAGGTATCTCGTGAAGCTCAATGTCGTAATGCTCGTCAAGCTCAAATAATGTGTACATCAGGTCTTCGGCTGAATACAACGACGGCTCGTACAGAGAACGATAGTTCACATCAAGCACTTCCGACATCTCCCGTAGAAGTTCCTCTTTCGGTGTACGTGTCCCCGATTCGTACTGAGCTATCCTTATGTCGGCAGTCTTGTCGTCGAAACCTACCTGCCTGCCTAATTCCTTTTGTGTGAGGCCTCTGAATAAGCGCGCACGCTTTATCCTGTCACCTATTGCCAAAGCGATCATCTCCTATACGTTTATTTTATAATAGTATAACATATCTGTTTAATGCTGTCAAGAAATAATTTAACAAATTTGTTAAACATTTTTTCAAAAAAACTTGACAAAAACATATTTGTTTAGCATAATAGCATTAAACTTATATGTTTAGCGCTTGGGCCGGAGGTGATAAGGAATACGATCTGATATAATTTAGAGAAAAGGAGGGATGTTATGACCGAGAAATTCATCAGAGTTGAGGAAGCCGCCAAGGAATTGGGAGTTTCGCTGCCGTACGCGTACAAGATCATCAAAAAACTGAATAACGAGCTTGAAGAAAAGGGATTATGTGCTTTTCGGGAATGACGGAAAGCCCCTCGCGGTGGTAGAAGCCAAGCGCGCGTGCAAGGATATTGCCGTCGGCAGACAACAAGCGAAACTGTATGCCGATCTGCTTGAACAGAAGTTCGGCAAGCGCCCGATCATATTTCTCACCAACGGATTTGATACGCATATCTGGAATGACCGCTATTATCCCGAACGCAGCGTCAGCGGTATATACTCGAAGCGTGACCTCGAAAAAGAGTTCAACAAGATGATGATGCGTACAAAGCCCGATAATGTGCAGGTAAACGCGGAGATCGCGGGACGGTACTATCAGAAGGAAGCTGTCAAGGCGGTATGTCACGCTTTCGGCGCAGACAATCTACGGAAGGCTCTGCTCGCTATGGCGACGGGCTCCGGCAAGACGAGAACTGTTATCGAGCTTGTTAATGTTCTGATAAAGAACGGCTGGGTGAAGAATGTGCTGTTCCTCGCGGACAGAAACAGCCTTGTCCCGCAGGCAAAGCGTGCGTTCGTCAATCTGATGCCCGATCTGTCCGTAGTCAATCTTTGCGAGGACAAGGAAAATTACGGCGCGAGAGGCGTGTTCTCGACATATCAGACGATGATGAACTGCATCGACAGCGCAAAGGACGAGGATGGCGGGAAGCTGTACACGGTCGGACATTTCGACCTTATAATCTGCGATGAGGCGCACCGCAGCATATACAACAAGTATGCGTCCTCGGCGTTCGCGAAGCAGTTGCGGGAGTTGCAGAGATACTGCCCTTCCGTTTTATCTGGATTAAGTATGTACCTCAGCGTCGCCTTGACGTTATCATGGATCGCAATTGACTTTAATATTGGCATTTTCACGTCTCCTTTTGGGAGATGCGGCGACTGGTGGTTTTTATAACAGTCTCGATGTTTTTGAGAGACGATAATTCTTGCTTAGAAAAACTCCTCTCATATGAGATCTGGATGATCGAACTGAAAAACGTCACACATATCGGAGAATTGTGTTTTAAAGGACTTGATCCAAACGGTATTGCTGAGATCGGATATACAAAACCAGCTTCTTTCGGTTACCCCGGAAGAAGCTGTTGCATTAAGATGATTGCTCATGTGCTCAACGTGAAGTACGACAATTTATAAGCAAAGCCACAAATACTGTTATTCTGTTCGCTTCAACAATAATTCCAGCGGAGATTTACCGTTTTTTCAAACAGTCTGCATTGACAGAATGGCAATTGATTTTTTATACAAAATATGTTATTATAGTAACAGAGAGGTCTTCGCTCAGCTCAGGCTGCGTTCCTCTCGGGTAATTTAGAATTTTTTCGAAAAATCGGACAAAATTTCCCCACTCATACGGTTAAACATTTAGAAAAAAAAAAAGGAGGTCTTACATCATAAACAGCACAAACGAAATCAAGAGATACTTTGATGATCTCGACAAGGACGAAAATCTCCGCGTCAAGGCGGAATAGATTGCAAAGCGCATAGCGGACGCGGGAGAGGTGAAAAGCGACGCCGAATTGTTCTGTGCAGTCGCAAAGGAGCTCGGATATGAGTTTTCCATGGGTGAGCTTGAACGCTACACCGCTGAAAACCAGGAACTTGACCTCGATGAACTTGAGAAAGCCGCAGGCGGCGATCATGACAACGACGGCAAAGGGCACTGCATAGAAAACCATGAATGCTGGAAGGATTATTCATGCGGTTCAATATATAATCAAGGAGGGCATATGGATGAATACAACAGAAACGGTTCATGCATGGTATTCTGGCATTGTCATATGCTTTTAAAAGACAATGACACAGGCAGCAAAACTGTAGATTGCTGGAACGATTATCTTTGCGATACGCATTATCATCATTTCCGGCATCAGGACTACCAAGGATGATCGAAAATAATAAAGTGAAAAGGGCAAAATATTATAATAAAGAATAAGATCTTATTATTCGTTCTCTTTATCGTACTGTTTATCGGCTTCTGGAATTTATGCGACCTGCTGTGGTCAACGTTTATAACGGGATCGGACTATCAGTTCACGCTTACGGAGGATATTCTGTATCCGCTCGGTCTTGCAGTATTATTCGAATGCGTTGAGTTCTTCTTCGTAAAGAAAAAGAAATGATCCGAGTGTGAGGGTATATGTATTACAGACTTAAAGAGCCGTGGACGTTCCGCGGCTGGAAGAAAATGCCCTATGCTCTGCGTGCGGAGTACGGCGAAAAGAAGCACGAAAGGCCGTTGTTCATGGAAAAGTAGCCCTTTATGGCACTCCTTTACTGCAACGGCGAGGAAGCTGTCGATATTTCTGAGTTCAATGAAAAGATACAGCAGGTATTCAAGGAGCTTCTGGAAAACGATGCGCTTGAGCAGTCCGAGGAGCCGATGCGCCCTCTTGAAGGCTGGCAGAGGTATATCGTTTATCCCTCACGCTTTGTTGAAGGCGTTCACTGGAGCATTACGGGCAAGTGCAACTTCAACTGCCGCCATTGTCTTGTGTCGGCTCCCGATGCTCATCACCCTCAGCTCCCGCTTGCGGACTGTCTGCATATCATTGACGAGATAGCCCGCTGCGGCATTAGACGCGTGGACATCACAGGCGGTGAGCCGCTTGTGCGCGGCGATTTCGAGGAGATAGTCAAGGCTCTTTCCGAACGCGGGATAGATATAGGCGTGGTATTTACAAACTCTTCTCTGCTCACAAAGGACACGCTCGAAATGCTGAAAAAGTATCATCAGTTCCCGGCCTTTCAGCTGAGCTTTGACGGGCTCGGGCATCACGACTGGCTGCGCGGTGTTCCGGGCGCGGAAAAACAGGCGGACGAGGCTTTCAGACTTCTAAAGGCATACGGCATCCCCGTGAGCGTTGCAATGTGCATTCACAAGGGAAACCGTGAGAGCCTGCGCGATACAGCGAATTATCTTGCGGATCTCGGCGTTAACAGCCTTCGTGTCAACTCGCCGCAGGAGCTCGGCCTATGGAAAAAGTATTCCGAGGAGTATTCTCTCACCGAGAACGAGGTGTGGGAGACCTATCGGAATTATATAAGCGATTACTTTGGCGACGGGATGCCGATAGACATAGAGCTTGAAGGATTTTTCAGCTGTAAGAAGGGTAAGACCGAATACAGCATCCATTACGCCAAAAAGCCGAATAAGGATATCTCGTTCGATAAATGCCCTTGCTGCGAAAGTGTGCGGTACAACATCTACATAGGCGCTGAGGGTCGTCTCGCGCCGTGCATGGACTTTGCGGACACTGCGCTCAGGGATAAATTCCCGAGCGTGCTTAAAGAGCGTCTCGGCGATCTTACGCTCAAAGGCTATTATCACGATGTTGTGGAGACAAAGGTGTCCGATCTGATCGCGAAAAATCCCGACTGCGAGAAATGCGAGCATCTTTCGTCCTGCCTGGGCGGGTGTATTGTCGAGGACATTTCCGATGAGGGAGACTACCTTATCCCTGACCACCGCTGTTGCTATTTCCACAAGCATATCGGCGAAGCCGCCGTCCGTGCTGCCGCCGATGAGGCGATAAATAAATACTGCCCTCAGACGGAAGAGAAAGAAACCTGAAAAATGAAGAATAAGCTTCTTATCATTTAATTTGATAGCAAGAAAGCCGCATTTATGTCGGTTTTGGATAAAACTAAAAAAAGGAAAGTAAGGAAAGAATCCAATAAGGAATGATAGCATAATGGCAGAATACGAACTTAACGAAGCCGAGCAGCTTGAACTCTCGGCTTATATCGCAAACCGTTTTGACGGCTGCATGGAGATAACCGAACCCGATACGGATTTTCTCAAAACGTGGGACAATATCATTTACTACGCAGATCTTTTTGGCGCGGCGAGCGCGATAAATACAAAGGTTTGTCCGAGATACCCCGTACAGTTTAATTCTCCCGATGCTGTTGAAATAAAAATGTATGTATCGTTTGCGGGGAAGATACCGATAATTTATACGCGCGACACCGAAGATTTTGAACAGATCGTCACTAATGTTGCGTACACGGGCTGTTTACTGTTATGGTGTATTCATGTCTGTTGACAAACTGTCAATTGACACTGGTATGAAAGTATGATATAATAAAAATGGTTAAATATTTTGAGAATGCTTCAATAAAGATGATCAAGTAATTTCTCAAAACAAAATGT
>CAMVEM010000100.1 GCA_947166515.1 uncultured Clostridia bacterium
GCATATAAGCATCAGCGAAAAGTAAGTGCAAAAGCGACTCGCTTCGCAATTAAATCACCAAGTCTGTTTCGTTTATCGCAGACAGTTGGTTTTACGTCACGATTCAGAATTGTCAATTATCAATTATTTCAAGACGTTAAGTCTTGATATGTCCGGGTCTTCCGGGCCTTGCATTGAGCAGCCCTTTTCTATAGCGTACAGGATATAGTCGATTATCTCGTCCGTTATCTGTTCGCCGGGCGAAAGTATCGGTATCCCCGGAGGATAGCACATTACGAACTCGCCGCATATACGGCCCGCAGTCTCGCGTATCGGGACAAGCTCCTTGTCCGCATAGAAGGCTTTCTGCGGAGTAGTCGCAACAATGGGCGCAATGTATTCCGCGTTGTGAAGCTTTGAGGGCTCGTGCTGATAAAGACGCTTTATGTCTTCAAGCGCACCGACAAGGCGTTCTATATCCTGTATCCTGTCGCCGATAGAGATGTATGCGAGGATATTTCCGATGTCGCCGAATTCGATCTGTATATCGTATTCGTCGCGCAGAAGATCATAGACTTCGATACCGGCAAGTCCGATATCACGGGTATATACCGAGAGCTTTGTAACGTCGTAGTCAAAGATGCTGCTGCCGTTTACTATGTCCTTGCCGTATGCGTAATATCCGCCTATCGAGTTTATTTCGCTGCGTGCGTATTCCGCCATGGACGATACTTTTTCAAAAGATTCGCGTCCTCTGAGCGCAAGGTTCCGGCGCGATATGTCAAGGCTCGACAGCAGCAGGTAAGACGCGCTCGTGGTCTGGGTCAGATTTATTATCTGCTCAACATAGCGGGTATTGACGGTATCGTTCAACAGGAGCAGCGAGCTCTGTGTCAGACTTCCGCCGGACTTGTGCATCGAGACTGCCGCCATATCTGCGCCTGCTCTTATCGCGGGCATAGGCAGGTTTTCGTTGAAATAAAGGTGTGTGCCGTGCGCCTCGTCCGCAAGCACGAGCATACCGTGTTCGTGCGCGATCCTTACTATCGAGGATATATCCGAGCAGATACCGTAGTATGTCGGGTTGTTCACAAGAACTGCCACAGCGTCGGGATTATCATTCATCGCCTTTTCGACGAGCGCGGTCTCCATTCCGAGAGCAATTCCGATGTGGTTGTCAACGTCAGGATTTACATATACCGGTATGGCTCCGCACAGTACCAGCGCATTTATAACGCTGCGGTGGACGTTTCGCGGGAGGATAATCTTATCGCCCGCCTTGCAGGCTGTGAGTATCATGCTCTGCACAGCAGAGGTAGTGCCTCCGACCATGAAGTATGCGTGAGCTGCGCCGAATGCGTCCGCGGCAAGCTGTTCAGCCTCGTATATGACCGATACCGGGTGGCAGAGGTTGTCCAGCGGTTTCATCGAGTTGACGTCAAGACTGACGCACTGTTCGCCGAGGAGCTTCACGAGCTCGGGATTTCCGCGGCCTCTTTTGTGACCCGGAACATCGAACGGTACGACTCTCTGTTTTCTGAATCTTTCGAGCGCCTCATAAACGGGCGCTGCTTTTTGTCTTTCAATATCCATAGTGTTATCCTTAAAATTATGTTTGAGGTCTTTTCAAAAAATCCCATAAAGCTACATACAGCAGCTATTAAACAAAAAAGTGATACGGTAAATCGTATCACTCATATAGTCTTATTCTTATGGTATCATAATACCTCTGAACATTTCGGACGAAGCCGCGCTTATTGACCGTTTCACAAGTGATCGATTATAAAGTTATCATCTTATAAAATTTGAGCTTTTAACTCAATCAATAATGCAGCACTCCCGCTGCTCTCGGCATACTGACCGCCCTGTCCGTATGGGCTTTTATTACTGGTCACTTTGGATTATATCATATTTTGACATTTTTGTCAAGACAATATTTATGCGGAAAGCTTCACTCTGAAACCTGAGATCACGGGCTGTGAAAAGTTTTTTAACATTCTAAACAAATTGTATAAAAACTATATCTTTTTTTAGGAAATCCCCCCTTGACAATTATGAGATATGTTGTTATAATAAATACATAACTGACAGACAGATACGTCAGGCCGACGATTTGATTTGTTTGTATATTTAATTATACAGTCCGGAACAAAGCTCCCTCTGTATCAGAAAGGATGATCTAAATGGGTAAGTTTATTATCAATCAGACCAAGACAGGATACACTTTCAGCCTTAAAGCAGCAAACGGTGAGACCATAGCAACAGGCGGCGAGGTATATAACACACTTGAATCCGTAAGAAACGGCGTTAAAAGCGTTGAGACAAACGCTCCGGCAGCCGCTGTGGAGGACCAGACAATAGAAGGTTATCAGACCGCTAAAAATCCCAAGTTCGAGATCTACTCCGATAAAGCGGGCGAGTTCCGTTTCCGCCTTAAAGCAAAGAACGGTCAGATAATCGCGGCAAGCGAGGGATATACATCAAAGGCAAACTGCAAGAACGGTATTGAGAGCGTAAAGAAGAATTCAGTCAATTCTCCAGTGATCGAGCCGGAATCGAAATAAGCATGTACGATCATTCAGCCGCCCGCATATACCGGGCGGCTTTTGTGTTTTGTGATCACTGTCCACAATTCGAGAAAATTTTTATATTTATATATATAAATATATTTATTTCTCCCCCGCCGGAGGCGGGGGAGAAACGGAAATAAATTATGTCTGTATTTTGAAACCGGATTTGATAAGAAAGGATAACAATATGGAAATAGATCTCAGCGGAAAGAAAGCGCTTGTTACCGGCGGAAGCGGCGGACTCGGAAGAACTATCGTGCGCACGCTCTCAGAGTGCGGCGCCGATGTGGCAATACATTACAATTCCGACGAAAAAAGCGCGGCGCTTCTTGCCGAAGAGCTGAAAGCGTCGGGCAGAAATTCGGCAGCATTCAGGGCGGATATAACCGATCCCGACAGTGTAAAAAATATGAGAGACGAGGTAAGCCGCACATTCGGTATGCCCGATATACTTATCGTGAATGCGGTCATACAGTACGAGTGGAAGGAGCTTCTTGAACAGGATATAAAGGATTATTACAGCCAGTTCGAGAGCTGCGTTATGCAGATGGTTTATATGTCGAAGATGTTTGTGCCGTATATGAAAGAACAGCATTACGGCCGCATCGTCGTGACCAATACAGAGTGCGCGGTAATGGCGGAGCCCGGATGTTCGGCGTACACTTCCGCAAAAAGAGGACTCGACGGCATTGTCCGCGTTCTCGCAAAGGAAGTCGGCCGCGATAATATCACGGTAAATCAGATAGCTCCCGGCTGGACGATAACTGATAAGGAGCGTGCGGGCGGAATCAATCCGGCGCCGGAATATGTCGCGAGCGTTCCGCTCGGCAGACGCGGCACAGATCAGGATATTGCGAACATGGCGGCGTTTCTCAGCTCCGATCTTGCATCGTTCACGACCGGCGCGTTCATCCCCGTCGCCGGCGGCAGAGTGATGCCGGCAATATAGGCCGCTGGCGCTTGATAGCTGGGCTCTGTTCACCCTACCCCCAACCCCCTTCCCTCAAGGGAAGGGGGCGTTCTTTTTGTGGGGCGGAGCCCCACAAGAAAAAATAGCCCCCTCCCTTAAAGGGAGGGGGCTGGGGGTGGGAGTTCCCTTATTCTTTTTTGCCGCCGAAGAGTCCGCCTATAGCTCCCATTATTCCGGAAGCCTTGTCAGCTGTGAGCTTAGCCTTTACGCCGTCGATAACGCCGTTGATAACGTCATCGGGGAGGTCAATTCCGATGATCCCCTCTACAGCCTGAACAGGGTTAGACTGGAACTTGCTCATGAGGTCGGGGTCGTTCTGTACTTTCTTTACTACTTCGTCGATCTTTGCTTTGATATCCATGATGTTGATTCTCCTTTGAAAAGATTGCCGGCATTGCCGTTTAATATATTATACCATATCTTCCGTGCTAAATCAATACCCGCTTTGCATTTTACCTGTAGTATGTCTCTGCGAGGTCCTTCATGAATGCGGCATTCTTGTCGGTGAAATGCTTTTTCTGCGCTCTCCACTTCCAGTTGCCGCCTATGGTCGAGGGCGTATTCATTCTCGCGGTGTCGCCGAGCCCTATGATATCCTGCATCGGAACTACTGCGAGTCCCGCAGGGCTTTTATACAGCTCGCGGATCATAGTGCGGTTTATCTTCTCGAACATCAGCGGTTTCAGATATCTTCTGCACATCTTCTGGCTTTCCTTATCGGCAGATTTATACCAGCCGAGTGCTGTCGAGTTGTCATGCGTTCCCGTATAGCACACGCTGTTTCGCGGATAGCGGTGGGGAAGATGATCGTTGTCCTCGGACTTGTCGTTGAAACCGAACTGCAATACTCTCATGCCGGGGAATCCCGAATTTCTGAGCAGTTCTTTCACGCTGTCGAAGATTTCGCCGAGGTCTTCCGCGATTATCGGAACTTGTCCGAGCTTTTCCTTTACAGTGTTCCAGAGATCCATGCCGGGTCCCTGCTCCCACTTTCCGTTGATCGCGGTATTTTCTCCGGCAGGAATTGCCCAGTATGTGTCGAACGCGCGGAAATGGTCTATTCTCACGATATCATAAAGCTCCGTGGCCTTTTCTATACGTCTGAGCCACCACGCATAGCCTTCTTTTTTCATCTCGCTCCAGTTATAGAGCGGGTTGCCCCAGAGCTGTCCCGTTGCGGAGAAATAATCCGGCGGAACTCCTGCGACGCGTTTCGGACGGATATCGGGATCCATTTCGAACAGGCTTGTGTTCGCCCATATATCGGAGCTGTCGGGTGAAACATATATCGGAATATCACCGATGATCTTTATGCCGTTTTTGTTTGCATAGCTTTTTAGACGTTCCCACTGGGTATAAAAGATATACTGTATAAATTTCCAGAAACCGATCTGTTTCTGGAGCCGGTGCTCAGCTTCTTTCAGTGCGTCGCTTTTGCGCAGGCGCAGGTCGTTGTTCCAGTCGGTCCAAGAGATAAGATCGTTTTCTTCCTTTATCGACATGAAAAGAGCATAATCGTCAAGCCAGAAGGATTCTTTGTTAGTGAATGCGAGATAGCCGGTATTTTCCTCGAAGTTTGAGTACGCTGTTTTCAGGAGCTCCATCTTTGTCCTTGTGACTTTCTCGAAATCCACGAACGACGGGTCTGCGCCGTAGTCAGCTTCTTCGCACATTTTAAGCGTTATGAGGCCGGAGCGCACGAGATCGTCAAGGTCGATCAGCAGCGGATTTCCGGCAAAGGTCGAGAATGACTGATATGGTGAATCGGCATATCCCGTAGGTCCGATAGGCAGCACCTGCCAGTATTTCTGTCCGGCTTTTATGAGCCAGTCAACAAATTTTTCGGCTTCCTCGCCCATAGTTCCGATACCGTAGGGCGACGGGAGACTTGTAATGTGCATCAGTACGCCGCAGCTTCTCATTTCCGGTGATCCCTTGCTTTCTCTATAAATTTCATGAATGCGGTCTGACCCGCTTCGTCACGTTTGAACACTCCGGCGTCAAGCAGTACCTGCTCGAATACTGCACCTATCTCGTTTTTGAGGATAGCGCCGGCGTTTTCGCGGTTCGCTTCGGGGTGGCGCGAGATGACGTCTTTCAGCCATTCGCTGTGACAGCCGAGCTTCTCGTCGCCGGAAATATCCCTGCCGTTCAGCATTGCTTCTTCAAGCGCGCTCAGTTCTTCCGCGAGACGCGCGGGAAGAACTGCAAGTCCCATTACCTCGATCAGTCCGATGTTCTCTTTCTTTATGTGGTGGAGCGACGGGTTCGGGTGGAATATGCCGAGCGGCCTGTCCTCGGATGTGCGGTTGTTGCGAAGGACAAGATCACACTCAAACTCGTTTCCGTGCTTTCTTGCTATCGGAGTTATCGTGTTGTGCGGTGTGCCGTCGGTCTCGTGATAAATGCCGACACTCTCGTCGGAATATCCTCTCCAGCAGCGCAGTATCGAATCGCACGCAGCGCCAAGCTGTTTTGTATCCGCGCATCTCAGTCTTATCACGCTCATAGGCCATTTTACTGTGCAGGCTTTTACATCCGGGAATCCCGGCAGATCGAACTCTTTCTCTGCGGGAGCCTTTTCCATTGCGAAGGTATAGCGTCCGCCCTGGAAATGCTCGTGGCTGAGTATCGAGCCGCCGACTATCGGCAGGTCGGCGTTGGAGCCGACGAAATAGTGCGGAATTATATCTATCACGCCGAACAGCTTGTCGAACACAGCCGCGTCTATCTTCATAGGTATATGCTCATTGTTGAAAACTATGCAGTGCTCGTTGTAATATCCGTACGGGGAATACTGGAAAGACCAGTCTCCTCCGGCAACTTTCATCGGTACGGGACGCAGGTTCTGCCTTGCGGGGTGGGTGAGGGTACCGTGGAAGCCTGTGTTCTCAATGCAGAGCTGGCACGCGGGATAGCTCGACTTCGGAGCATTCCTTGCGGCGGCGATGTCGCGGGGATCTTTCTCCGGCTTTGAGCGGTTTATCGTGACATCGAGAGTGCCATACTCACAGCCGTATTTCCAGCGTATATCGCGGGAGATAACACCTGCGCGGTAATAGTTCGTATCTGCGCTGAACTTATAGTACCATTCTGTCGCGGCTTCGGGACTTTTTTTGTATTCCTCGTTAAAGCGCCTGTTCACATCGCGGGGCAGGGGAGTGAGAATTCCCATGAGCTCGGTGCCGAAGATATCACGGTATGCTCCAGAATCTTCGATCACGCCGGTCTCGCAGGCGTAGTCCGCGAGCTTTGAGAGAAGCTCGTCGATAGTGAGCCCCGTTTCGGCGGGTTCGGTTTCCCACGCATCGACCTTGAGCGTCTGCATGAGACGGTTGCGGATGTATATTTCGTCCTCGCGAGTGATGAGATCTTTTGATATGCCGTATTCGATAAGTGTCTGTATAAGTCTTGAGATCATGGTTTTACCTTTCGCTTTTTGATATAATGCATTTATAAATCATAATTTGTAGGTTTTTCTGGGGGGCTTTCCGTAGTCGCCTATGACCGCCTTTTGCACGCGCGTCATGCGCGCTTTTGGGCGGTCAATCGCTGCATCGTGCAGCGCCCCTGCACCCCTTCGGGTTGCCCGCCGAAAACAGGTGGGGTGTGGGGAGCTCTGCTCCCCACATATAGGAATAATTCCCCCCTCCCCTTCAGGGGAGGGGTCGGGGGTAGGGCTCCATAAATTATGATTTATCTTTGTCTTTTCTATTTATAAATTATACCATTTTTTGCAGAAAATGTAAAGTGTTTTCACAAAATAAAAGCGTGCTCCGGGCTTGACATGAGAACGACAGAGAAATATAATTAACAGAGAAGAAAAAATATTTTAAAAAACGGTGACATTTTACCGCCGCCGATCGTTTATTATATGAAAGGTCCTTTCGGAGGAGTAACACCTCACACAAATCGGAGTATAAACATAATGACAGAGCTTGAATTTTCCCGCATTGTCGGGAAGTACCGTGCGAGCGTTTACAGACTTGCGCTGTGCTACACGAAAAATGCCGCCGACGCGGAAGACGTCGTGCAGGATACTTTTCTGAAGCTTTATACCGGAAATGTCGGATTCCCGACAGATGAAGAGACTAAAGCATGGCTTTTTCGTGTTGCCGCGAACAGGTGCAAGGACTTACTGAGATCGCACTGGTACAAATTCTCGGAGCCGCTGACCGACGAGATGCAGGCTCCGGAAGCCGACGAGGAAAGCGGAGAAGTGCTTGCCGCACTCTCAAAGCTTGCGCCGAAAACGAGAACTGTCATTTATATGTACTACTACGAGGGATACTCCGCAAAAGAGATCGCAGAGCTTATCGGAGACAGCGAAACGGCTGTTACTTCGCAGCTCTGGCGTGGAAGAAAACGTCTTAAAGAGCTGCTGAAAAATGCCGGAATAGATGAAGGGAGTGAGCTTTGTGAGCAACTACGATGAAAAGATCAGAAATGCTTTTGATAAAATAGAACCGCGTTCAGACGATGAAAGCTTTATCAGGAGCATCATCGAAAGGGCTGATAATATGGAAAAGGAAAAAGGCATAATAAAGACAGAGCAAAAGCATCTTGTAGAGATAACCGTTCCGAAAGTTGAGAAGAAACCGGGCAGAGCGCCGTGGATAATCGGCGCTGCGGGACTTACGGCTGCGGCGCTGGCGATAGGATTTATCGCGGGCGGACACTTCGGCTCCGGCAAAGATATAGAAACAACACCCGCGAACGGTGCGGGGTATTCGGGATCACAGGCAGCCGAAACAACAGTTTCTCACGTTCCGCACATACCGGAAGCGAGCCTTGGAAATTTGGACAGCATCAATTATTATACGGAGGCAGTTGCGTTCTATGAGTTTGAAAATGTGAGCGTCCGGCCCACCGGATATTATTTCGACGGCATAAGCCTTAAACTGTATTACGATGTAATATCCAAAGCCGATACATTTGACAGCGGCGACCTTAATAATTATGTACAGCTTCGTCCTGACGACGATATAGGTTTTGCGGGCGAGAGTGAGATCGCCTCCGTTGACGGAAATACCGCGCACTTTGTTATGACCGCAAGAGTTTACAGCCGCACGCGTGACCTTGAACTGTATTTCGGAACTAACACAAAGAAGGACGACGGAAATTATGAGCTTTCGTTCATGTTGGACGATGATAAAATGTTCCCGGTAGAGTGCAGAGATATGTCATATCTGTTCTCGTATGAGGGAGCAAAATCGACCGTATCTTATGCGCAGATATGCAACGTTTATGTCTCGCCGCTCGGATATGTAATAACCTATCCCGGAAAGGGCATGGACGGCTGGGGCGACGGAAACAAGCCCGAGTCTGTTCCCGATGTAAAGATAGAACTTGCTGACGGAACGAACGCGCAGACAACGGGTCAGCTGAGATCATTTTTCGGCGACAAATTCGGATATATCGACGGAAGATTCATCGAAAAGTTAGACACAAGAATGATAAAAAATATAATCATTGATAACACTGTCGTGTACAGCGCGCCCGACGGCGGAATGGCATCGGACGGTGTCGCTGCGAGCGCGGATGACCCGTCAATGTACGAATTCAGGGATTATTCCGTAAGAATAAAGTCGATTACTTTCACCGACAATATTCTCAATGCGGAATATGATGTGATCTATCCCAACGGCATACCGACAAGCGACAGTGAGAGCGGTGAGCCGAGAGTTCTTCTCTGCCCCGCCCAGAACATCTGGTCGTTTGAGCGTGAAGTTCCGGGCATGGAAATATCCCGCAGCATGGCTTCCGACAGCCATACAATGCATTATAATGTATCGTTTAAGTATGACTCGTTCACAGGTGACGCAACAGTGGTATTCTACGACACAAAGCATTTCCCGTACAGCAACGATATTCCGTATGATATGACATACAGCGTGCCAATTACGGTCGTGGGAGAGAAGGGCTGGTTCGGTGCTGTTACAACGGCAGTAGAGCCTGTTGTGACATCGACTTACTTTGTCGAAACGAATTATATGCAGTATCTTGTTTCTGATCTTGAGTTCATCAAATACGAACTCGGTGATTATATCATTGAGCCTGTCGGGTGCGAATATGACGGTAATATAATACGCATGGAATTTGCAACGACCGACGATGTTCTCGATAACGGACTTGCGCACGGCACACCATATCTTGCTTCCATAAGGGACGGGAAGGTGCAGAATGGCTGGGGCAATGACCTTACGAACGGTTTCAGAAAGACAGGCGATAACAGCTTTGTGCTGTACGCGGAGCTTCCCGCTCAGGATAACTCACAGCTCGGTATAGCTGTAATGCGTGAGGAGCAGGGGGATAAGAGCAGGTCGCAGAAGGTGTTCTCGTTCACTATCGGCGGAATTGACAAGACGGACTTCAATGTGTGTACAGACAATGTCGGCATTGATCTCGGCAAGGCAGGTTTCGGCCCCGAGGGGCTTAAATTTAACTCGATCACCGTGTCCGATACAGGTGTTGTATTTACATTCACATGCGCGGACAACTCCGTGTCCCTCGATCTTAATTTCACCGCGAAAGACAAAGACGGAAACGAATATAACATTGCAAAAGACGGTGTCGCGTATCAGGATATCGGTTCAGGATTTTACGTTTACAAGGTGCTCGTTTCACCCGAGCTCGGCGGCAAAAAGTTCACGGATATGAAGCTCATTTCCGTGAACGGGTTCGAAGTTCTGCTCAGTGAGATGAGCAGAACCGAACGGCCGGAATATACGACTGCGGTCGTGTCGAGCGCAACAGCGACTGCTGAGACGACCACAGCAACATATCCGAGCGAAGCGGATACAACTGCTGTACCGGTCGTATAAAATAAGCGTTCCTTCCCCTACACATAAAAATGCCGCTCTGTGCATCTCTGCGCAGAGCGGCATTTGCGTGGCTCATCATACAAAATCCGCGATGAACGGATTATATCTTTTCTCAACATTCAGTGTGGTGTTTTCGCCGTGGCCGGGATATATTACATAATCTTCGGTAAGCGCTTTTATCTTTTCAAGAGACTGTATCTGTACGCGCGGGTCGCCGGAATATCCGTCGCTCCTGCCTATGCTGTCCTTAAAAAGTGTGTCTCCCGAGAACATTATGTTATTGCCGTCTTCGTCCCTGCACAAGAAACATACGCTTCCGGCTGTGTGTCCCGGGGTATGCATCACCGTGAATGTGACGTTTCCTTGTTCGATCTTATCTCCGTCATCGAAAAGCACATCTGCTTCGCAGGTGTTGAACGGCTTTCCGGGGCAGAAGAACGCGAGTGCTTTCACGCCGTCTGAGAGGAGTTCTTGGTCCTTTTTGTGTATATAGATCGGAGCGCCGGTTTTTTCTTTTAAAAATGCAGCCGCACCGGTATGGTCGAAATGTCCGTGAGTGAGAAGTATCTTTTTTATTTCTAATCCGGCGTTTTCGGTTGCTGAGATTATTTCTTCCCCACTGTCGGCAGGGTCTATCACAATGCATTCTCCGTTTCCTGTGCCGACGATGTAGCAGTTGGTGCCGAGCGGCGAAAGCGTGAGTTCGATTATCTTCATAGTTATCATTCCTTTCGGGAGTATAATATTCTTTTTTATAAATCATAATTTGCAGAGCCCTACCCCCGGCCCCTCCCCTAAAGGGGAGGGG
>CAMVEM010000101.1 GCA_947166515.1 uncultured Clostridia bacterium
GGGGGTCTGGGGGGCGACCGGAAAGCCCCCCAGAAAAACCTACAAATTATGATTTTCAGCTTAGTTGTGAAAACTGATTTTTAACGCTTGTGTTGTGCATAATAGCTAAAAAGCGTTGTGGTTTTTGCTCGATATAAGTCAAACTTGCTTGACAAAATGCGATAAATTTAGTATAATTAATAGGAATAAGTATGGATACTGTTCTTCTATATTGTTAATGGCAGTGTATGACGTAAGCCGTACACACAAACGGAGTGATAAGAATGCCGACAGATTTCATGAACACTTCGGGCTATTCGCCGGTCGGTGATATATCGGTAATGACGCTGTGCTATGCGATAGGCGCTCTGCTGATATCAAATAATGTTCACAGAAGCGTACGTTTCAAGCTGATACTGACGATGGTATGCTTTCTTCTCGGCGCCGCAATCAGCAATGTGTGCTATCACGCGCTGCTGTCCGATGCAAATTCCAAGGCAATACTGATTTATATATTCAGAATAGCTCAGCATTCACTGCTCAGCTCTATACTTGTGCTTTATGTTATATATCTGCGAGAGCCGCTGTGGATGGAATATTACGGTTATCGACGGTTTATCTTCGGAATGCTGGTCATAGGTTTCGCGCCTATCCTTATTGATATTATCGGAATAATCTCAAAATTCGGCTTCTATATTGACTCAGACGGCGCTCATTCCGGATTCATGGTATATCCGTTCGCTTTTATAGCGTTTGAGGTAACGATATTCCATATCATTGTAAAATACAGGAGCAGGATAATACGTCAGGTATTTATCGGACTGCTCAGTTCAAACATACTGTCTCTAATTCTTATTTCGGTGCAGGTATTTCTGCGCCAGACATCGTTTATCACGGTGGCGTACACGATACCTGTTCTCGGACTTATGGTACTGTTCCACTCAAGCCCGTTCGACGTTGAAACAGGCGCAGCCAGCGATTCATATTTCTATAAAGAACTCTCCAACTGCATAGAAAAAAAGCATAATCTTATAATGATCAGCTGCACGATCCCGGAAATTTACAACAAGATGAAGGATATACCGGAGCTTAAGAAGGAATTTGTAAAGTTCTTCAAGCAGAACGTGAAAAACGGCGTACTTTATCGTTTCCCGAGCGGACGGTTCCTGCTGACAGTGAGAGTGCACAAAAATAAGGATTACGAGCGGAATGTCCAGTCTGCGATAGAGGATTTTTACGAGTGCTACATAAAATACTATATAGATTTCAAGATCACTGTCGTTCAGGTAATACCTGAGATTACATCGGCCGAAGAATATGTGGATTTTATAAAATTCATAGAGAGCAGTACGCCGATGAATTCCACTCACCGTGTGTCGCAGCAGGACATAGACCGCTATCTCGGAAGTTCGTACATCATTTCCGAGCTTGAGGACATTGTTAAGAAGAACGACCTCGATGATGAGCGTGTCCTTGTTTACTGCCAGCCGGTATACAATCTGCTTACCGGAACGTATGACACCGCGGAAGCTCTCATGCGTCTTAAACTCCCGAAAAAGGGAATGGTTTTCCCGGACCAGTTCATACCGATAGCGGAAAAACACGGTATGATACATACGCTCAGCCTTATAATCCTGAACAAGACCTGCCGTATGATACATACTCTTCTTGACGAGGGATATCTGCTGAAAAGGATATCTGTCAATTTCTCGATGATAGATATACGGTATGAGAATTTCACTGATGAAGTGCAGCAGATCATTTCGGACAACGACATACCGTACAGCATGATAGCTGTAGAGCTGACCGAGAGCAGGAGCGAGACCGAATTCAACCGAGTAAAGCAGAAGATCGAAGAGCTCCAGGGGCTTGGTATAAAGTTCTATCTTGATGATTTCGGAACGGGATATTCAAATTTTGAGAGAATAATGGAGATACCGTTCGATATTATTAAATTTGACCGTTCGCTTCTGATAGAATCGGTCAAGAATGACAGCTCAAAGTTTATGGTAAGCACATTTGCCAGCATGTTCAATCAGCTGAACTATGCGTTGCTTTTCGAGGGCGTTGAGAACGAGTCGGACGAGAATCACTGCAAGCGAATGCATGCGAAGTATCTGCAGGGATATAAATATTCAAAGCCTATACCGATCGATGATCTCCGGACGTTCCTCTCCAGACCCGAACCAGTTTGATCGAATTTACGCAGCCCCTTCCCGCGTGGAAGGGGCTGTTTTCTCAGTAAAACGGAAAGAACGCCGCATCCTGTTCGGGATACGACGTCCTTCCGGATATTGTGACATGAAATCAAGATTTCAAGACAAGCAATATTTGATTACTTTCTCTTTCTGGAAACGATAGCTGCACCGAGAGAAGCTACCATTGCGCTTACTGCGAGACCTGTACCGGTCTTCGGGTTGCCGGTAGCTGCCTGTGTGTCGCCTGCTGTAGCGCCGCCGTCCTTGGGCTGCTCTGCTGCAGGAGCTGCTGTTGTTGTAGCTGTGGGAAGTGTCTCGTCATTGGAGAATGTGAGGGAGATAAGTGTAACACCGTGACCCATCATTCCGATGCCGACTTCCTGGATCTGAGCGAGAGTATCAGCAGGGATAGTGAACTTGAGTTCATTTCCTTCTGGCGGGCATACATAAGTGTCCTTGAGTTCGGAAAGCTCAACGCCTACGAAGTTGTCGATGAACCACCAGCCTGCGCCGTCGTTCATATGGGGCTTTACGCACCAGTAAGGAGCTGTTTCGTCTGCTTCATACTTAAGTGTGAATACAGAATTCTCAGTAGCACCCTCAAATTCTTCAGCGGGAATGATCTTGCTCTTGCTCCAGCCTTTTCCGAGATTGAAGTTGCCGAAGTCGAATGCGAATGAGGATACAGCGAAAGCTGCTACTGCTGCTGCCGAAATACCTACTGCTGCAATTTTTTTGATGTTCATGATAAATTCTTCCTTTCGTCACATAAAAATCAGTCGTTTCGGAAAGCTATCCGGAAGCCTTCCGGCGTTTAACCTGTGTTTATATATTACCACTTTGGGCATGAAAATAATATCACACTTGCGACATCAGTGTCAAATTCTTGTACAGAATTTCAGGATTTTTTCACACTTCCGTCACCCCAGTGTGAACGGAAGTATTTTTTTCTGTACTCTTTAGGCGTAGTTTTGGTATATTTTCTGAACACGCTGATAAAATGGCTTTCAGAGCTGAAGCGGAGATAATTTGAAATATCCGTGCACGAATAATCGGAAAATCTGAGCAGGTTTTCCGCCGCTTCGATACGTTTTTTGATTATATATTCCGATACGGTCTCACCGACCTCTTTGTGAAAGAGCTTTGAGATATAGGTAGGACTGAAATTTGTTATCTTTGCGAGGTCTTCGAGCTTTATTCTGCTGTGAAGATTGTTGTAGATGTATTCAAGGCAGGTGAGAACCGGCTTTGAGTAAAAATTGCTTTTATGCAGGGCCTGCATCTTATGCACATAATCATCGACGAGCTCACGGTGCAGGCTGTCGATCTCGCTGTGAGATCGGCACTTGTCAAGACGATTTATATATACGTCGCTGAGATTGTAGGCGAGCTCCGGTTCCATTCCTCCCTCAATGCAATAGCGTGTGATGAACGCTATCGTTATGACGAGATGATACTGGAGGTTTCTGATCGGGTCGTCGCTCAGCTTTCCGAGTCCCTCGCTGTCGAGCGGCTTGAAAAGGCGGTGAACTTCCTCTGCGTTTCCCATTTTTATGCTTTGGTAGAATTCCATTTCGCGCTCGTATGAAAGATGAGACATCATAGACTCGCGGTTATAGAATTCCTTATGTGTAAGCATACCATTAACATCCATTTTTATGACCTGCACCTGTCAAGGTGCATCTCCTTTCACTTTGATGCGGTTTTGCGCAGCAAAACCTGTTTGCTCCAAACAGGAGAATCGAAGCGTTAAGTTTGAAAAAATTTTCAAGCTTTACGTCTCATGCTTATTTCAGATCGTATAAAAATCACTTTTCGCTCAACAATTCTGTTTATATATAGTATATCACAAAAATGAATTAAATGCAACACATTTTTGACACAAAATGCACGATTTCGATATTATTCTTTTTGATTTTGAAGTAAAATATCATCAAGATAAGCACAGAATTCTTTCTGAACGCGATCTTATTCCGGAAAATCTGAATGAAAGGAAATGTATGTGACATGAAAAAAAGAAGATTATCATTAATCATGGCGGCTCTCCTTGCGGTAACAACCTTCGCTTCCTGCAACAACGGCGGCGGCGGACGCACCGAAAATACCGATAACAATGCAAAGGCTTCCGATACCTCTGCATCAACAGGCGAGACTACACCTCCCGCTACGCTTAAGTCGGAAGACCAGCAGGCGATCCAGGAGATAGAAGCCGATCTCCCCAAACTCGCAAATCCTGAAGTAAAGCTCCTCGCGTGCTTTGACCTCAACCCCGCAGAAGGCAAGCCCAAGGGCGTTGCTCTCGAAATGTTCGAAACAAAGTGCGGCGGTAAGATAGTTTCTGATGTATGCCCCTGGGACAGCAGATATGACTATCTTTCGACCCGTGTTTTATCCGGTGACGCTCCGGATATGTTCAGTGCCGAGGATTTCGATATAGTTCCGGGCAACATCATCGCCGGAAAATTCCAGGCTATGGACAAATATGTGGATTACAATTCGGAGCTCTGGGCTCCCGTAAAGACGCTGAATGACAAGTTCAGCATCAACGGAAAGCACTATCTCGGCCTTACCGATACCGATATCGAGACCGTTATGATCTACAATCAGCGCACCATAGAGAACAACAACCTGCCCGATCCCGCAAAGCTCCTTGAAGAAGGCAACTGGAACTGGGATACGTTCATCAGCATGATGACGGAATTCAGCGATCCGCTCAACGGAAAAGTCGGCATAGACTGCTGGGAATTCGAACATTCGTTCGAGGCTACATGCGGAAGTCCGTGGATTGACTTCATCGACGGACGCCTTGTGAACAATCTTGAAAGCGAGCCCATAGCCCGCGTGCAGGAATACTACACGAAGATACAGAAGGGTCAGCTCCGTCAGAACAGAGCCATCGGTGAGAAAATGGCTAATGTAGGCTTAGGAAATACCCTGTTCTTCGCAAAAGGCTATTATGTACTTACCCAGCCCAACAACGTAGGCAACTTCGGCGAAATGGAAGACATCAGATTCGTTCCGATGCCCAAATGCCCCTATACCGACGACTATTATCTGAAGGCTGTAATAAAGGGCTTTGCTATCCCCACGGGTGCAAAGAACCCCGAAGGTACAGCAGCTTACCTCAACTGCCAGATGATCTGCCGCGACAACCCGACTGTCAAGGAGATCGAGAAGAACCAGATATTTGAGGATTACGGCTGGAATCAGGAAATGTACGATATGATGCTCAAGACAAGAGAGCTTACATCCGCTCACCCTGTATTTGATTATTACAAAGTCGTTAACGACAACGTCGAGGATCTTATAAACGGAAACTGCAAGGATCCGTGCTTCACAGACGAGAGATCGTGGTCTCAGATCGTAGGCGAGATCAAGTACGCGGTACAGAAAGAGCTCGACGACGCTAACGCTAAGCTCGCGGACGAAGCAGCCCTCGCGCAGGCAGCGGCAGAAGCTACTGCAACCACTGCGGCTGAGCCTGTTCCTGCAGAATAAAAGAGCTTAGTAAAAACAGATAACATTCATTTCAAAATATTTTCTCCTCCCGGGATCCCTGTGCAGGTAACTGCACGGGGATCTCATTTTTAATTCCGGCTGAAACTTATAGTTATTCAGTTTGTCAAAAAAGCAGAAACTTGTCATTTAATTTGCGAAGCGAGTCGCTTTCGCTTCCTTTCGCGTCCGAAAGGAAGCGGGGCTTGGGGCGGAGCCCCAATCTCAAGCGCAGCGTTTCTCTGAAATTCTCAAGCGCAAGCGACTTCTTTGACAGTCTGATTTTGTTCCTTTTTTAAACTATGAACATTGTTTTTAATGTAAACGATATAATTGTGTTGTGATTTTGATATTATGGACAAAATACTGATGTTAAATTGTCGCGTTTCGTGATATAATAAAATCACGGAAGACATGAAACCATTATGGAAAGGATATCAGACATGAAAAGATCAAGATCTAAAACTGCAATAGCTCTTACAACAGTTCTCGTACTGCTCGGCTCTGTATGTGCGTGCAAGAACGACAATGGCAGTACAAAGTCCTCGGAAACTACAACAACGACGACCACCGCTGCTGCATCGGCTCCCGAAACCACTGCCGCACCCGAGGACGATAAGCCAGAAGGAAGCATGTATGCCGATTTCTCAAAGGGCGCTTCGGATCAGTTTGAAAAATCACACGGTTGGTGCAACGGAAATCCGTTCAATGTAACATGGAAAAAGACGAACGTAACATTCGTTGACGGGAAAATGCAGCTCATGATAACGGAAGATCCCGCTGCCGCTGCAACAAAGGTGCCTTATGCCGGCGGAGAGTACAGATCGCTCGATTTCTACGGCTACGGAAGATATGAAGTCTCGATGAAGGCTATCAAGAATGACGGAGTTGTATCTTCTTACTTCACATATACCGGTCCGAGCGACGAACAGCCCTGGGACGAGATAGACATAGAGATACTCGGAAAGGATACCACACAGGTCCAGTTCAACTTCTACAGGAACGGCAAGGGCGGCCATGAATATATGTATGATCTCGGTTTTGACGCTTCTGAGGATTTCCACACCTACGCTTTCGAGTGGGCAGAGCACAGCATCACATGGTACGTTGACGGCGTGGAGGCATATAAAGTAGAGGGCAAGCCTCTTGAAGAGCCCGATAAGAACGGCTACACGGTTGACGCAAAGCTTCCGGAGCATAAGAGCAAGATCATGGCAAATGCGTGGTGCGGTATAGGCGTTGACGGATGGCTGAAAGCCTTTGACGCTTCCGGTATCCCGCTTACTGCGGAATATCAGTGGATGAGCTACACACCTCTCGAATCATAAACGGCTGGTGAAAGGAGAATAACGATATGACTGAATTCAAGGGATTCACACACGGCGTCGATCTCGGCGGCTGGTTCTCACAGTGTGATTACAGCGACGATACGCTTAATAATTTCATCAAGGAAACAGATATCGAAACAATAGCTTCGTGGGAGCTCGATCATGTCCGCATACCTGTGGATTACAATGTTCTTGAGAACGAAGACGGTACATATTCCGAAAAAGGCTTCGGCCTTCTCGATAATGCGGTGAATATGTGCATCAAGCACGGCCTCAACGTGGTGATCGACCTGCACAAGACCGCAGGATTCTCATTCGACAGAGATGAGCAGGAGACCGGATTCTTCTCAAATGAGAAATATCAGGATAGATTCTATAAGCTCTGGGAACAGATAGCAGAGCGATTCGGAAAGTATGCTCCTAAGGTTGCGTTTGAGCTGCTCAACGAGGTCACAGACAAGGATTTCATGCCTGCGTGGAACCGCATCTCGCACGAATGCGTGAAGCGTATCAGAAAGTATGCTCCTGATGTAGTCATACTGATCGGCGGCTACTGGAACAACAGTGTTTGTGCGGTAAAGGATATCGATCCGCCCGCAGATGATAAGATAGTATTCAACTTTCACTGCTACGATCCGCTTTATTTCACACATCAGGGTGCAACATGGATCTATAACGACGATTTCGATATAAACAAGCGTATGTCGTTTGAAGAGAGCGACGCTTCAAAGCCCGGTTATTTCGAGGAACTTTTCGGAGAAGCAGTTGAGTACGCAAAGAAGCACAACACTGTGCTTTACTGCGGCGAATACGGCATAATCGACAGGGTAGGGGTCGCAGATACGATAAAGTGGTATAAGGCTATCAGCAGTGTGTTTGATAAGTACCACATCGGAAGAGCTGCCTGGAATTACAAGAAAATGGATTTCGGCATCTCTGACGGACGTTTCGCGTCGGACATCGGCGATTTCATAAGATATCTCTGATAAACTTTGACATAACAACACAAAATTCCCGCAGTACATTATGTGCTGCGGGAATTTTGCTTTTATATCTGAGAGGTCGTCTGGTTGTCTGCTGATGCGGGCTGCTGGCCGTTCTGTCTGTCGCCCCTTCCTCCGTTTCCGTCCGGCTTCTGCGGGCGCTGACCGTTGCTGTCGGGCTGGAAGCTGCCGTCGGGCATCTGAGGAGGCTGTACGTTTTCGCCTGGCTGGAAGCTGCCGTCGGGCATCTGAGGAGGCTGTACGTTTTCGCCTGGCTGGAAGCTGCCGTCAGGCATCTGAGGTGGTTGACTGTCTTCGCCAGTCTGGGAACCGTCGGGCAGCTGAGGAACTTCACCGTTACCGCCGGGCTGGAAGTTTCCTCCCTGACCGCCTTTTCCGCCGAAACCGCCCATGCCGTTTCCGCTTCCGTATATGAGCGAGGTCATCTCAACGGTGTAAGATTTGTCGGCCGCTGTGAGAGTATAGGTCTTTCCGCTTACGATATCGGGAGTACTTATCACCACGCTCTGGTAATTCTTCAAAGGTGTGTACTGTGCGATCACGTTTCCGCTGTCGTCTTTGAGGGTTATTTCCGTACCGCCGCTGAGTGTGGAATCGAACATATAGAGCATCGAGCCCTGTGTGGATTCCTGACCGAAGTTTTCCGCCATTCCTGATGAGCCTGCCGCTATAAGCGTGCCGCCGGTGATAGTCCCGCTGATGCCGTAATCGAGTGCGCCGTTTCCGCCGTTGGTCGGACCGCTTACATAGGTCGTTCCGCCGGTCACATACATATATCCGTTTGTGTCGAGGCCGTCGCCGTCAGCGTTTACATTGATCGTTCCGCCGGAGATCATTAGCTTTGCGTTCTTGTCGGTATCCATCATGCCGCCCATTCCGCCGCCGGAGGTAGTCTCGCCGCCTGCTGCGTTCATTCCGTCGTCCGACGCTGTCACGTTCACAATACCGCCGCTTATTTCGATCACTTCGCCCTCGATGCCCTCATAGCTCTTTTCTATGGTCACACTGCTGTCGCTGATGAGTACAGTATCTTCGGCGTGAATGCCGTCGTCGCCTGTTTTCACGGTGACTGTGCCGCCGGTTATGGTCAGGTCATCGTCAGAATGGAGCGCGTCATCGTTTGCATCTATAGTAATGCTGCCGCTCAATATTGCTATCATCGAATCGGACTTGATACCCTTACAGGACTCGTCAGTTTCACCGCTGTCGTTCTTGCTCGTATCTCTGTCCCAGCGCATACCGAAGTTGTCGCCCTTGTGTGCGGGAGCAGAAGCGCTACCGCCGCCGGATATAATGTCAAGAGTTAAGTCTGCCGCGGTGACATCGCCGGAAGCGTCAATTCCGTCCTGACCGCTTGTAATTGTGAGCTTTCCGCCCGCGATATATACGAATCCCTTGGATGTGTCCTTTGAATTCTCGGCGTGTATGCCGTCGGTTCCGCTTGTTACGGTAACAGTGCCGCCTGCCATACGGACGCTTTCGCTGCAGTCAACGCCTTTCTTTGCGGAAGTAATGCTGAATGTTCCGCTTGTGATCTTCAGATCGTCCTTGCAGACGATGCCGTGGGCAGTTTCACTGGTGATATTTAATGTTCCGGCTCCGTTGAAGGTAATATCGGACTTTGCGAATATTGTTCCGTCAACGTTTGTCTCGCCGGCGGCTGTGAATTCGCCCTTCGATGTGAGAACGTTCGTGCTTCCGTCCGCTGTCGTCACGAACACCTTGTCAGCTGCCTTGATATAAAGCGCTGCGCTGCCTGTGCAGGTGATATCGGCGTTGTCAAGGACTATCTGCACCTTTTCGCCGTCTGCGTCAACGATTATCTGACCGGTTTCAGTGGTTCCGCTTATAAGATACGTTCCCGCTTTGGTAATGGTAACGATGCCGTTTTCAGAAACAGCGCCTTCGCCGTTTACAGCTGCCGTGCCGGAGTCAAACTTTACTGTTGTTCCGCCGGAATATCCGATCTCATAATCTCGGCTGCTGAACATATCCGATACTGCGGGAGCATTGTACGACACGTCGGTTGCTCCGGATACATCGCCGGAAGCTGCAGCGCTGTCGGACGATACTGTTGTTTTTCCGCTCACCGCCGTGGCATCCGATATGCTGCCTGATTCGTTACTGTCAGATTTGTTTACCGCGTTGCAGGAAGCGAGCGCGAGACATGTGAGCATTATTGCTATTGCTTTTATTGGTCTTTTCATGGCTGTCTGCCTTTCTTTCTTTTTCTTTATCAAAGTTCTGCCGCAGGGTCGGCGGACTGTACATTCACACTGATCTCAAGATTGCCGTTGCGTGTTCTGAGTTCGTCTATCATCGGCTTCTCCATGCCTGCTTCTTTGAATGTTATTTCGTATGTGAGGCGGTTGAGACTTCCGAGATTTGTAGTCTTGACCTTCATGAGTTTCCATTCTGAAGTATATTTGTTCATGATATCGTCGAAAATGCTTCCGTAGTTAAGGTCTTCGGGAACAGTGACGCTGAGTGTGCGGCGGAGCTCGATGTTCTTCTTTTCGCCGAATCCGAGTGCGTCATAGAGAAGATTGACTGCACACATTATTATTGTGAAGAGCGCACCGTATGCGGGATAGCCCATTCCGCAGGCGAGACCTGCCGCCATTGCGAGGAATATCGCGCTTATCTCTTTTGCCGAGCCGGGAGCCGAACGGAATCTCACGAGCGAGAATGTTCCCGCTACCGCTATACCTGCGCCGAGGCTTCCGCTCACCATTGTGATTATCACGGAAACTATCGCAGGAAGAGTCGCTAATGTGATCGCGAAGCCCTTGCTGCATCTGGATTTGAACATATATGCCAGAGCCATTATAAGTCCAAGCACCAGAGCTGAGCCTACCGATATTAGAAAACTCCCGAATCCGATTGTCGAGACTGCCGTAGAGTCGAATATATTTGAAAATAACTGTTCAAGCACAGTAAACACCTCTTTCTGTTGTTCTTATGTTGTTTGTCATCTGTTCCGAGATCATCGTCATATAGGCACTGCCGTATTTTGAGAACGATGTCTGTCTGATATTAAGACTGCTCAGGAGTTCCACAAGCCACAGCGGCATTGAGGCTCCCGCCTTTATTTCCATAAGTGACTGACCGGGTCTTAAGAGCTGTC
>CAMVEM010000102.1 GCA_947166515.1 uncultured Clostridia bacterium
CGTACTTCTGATAAGCGTTGAGGAATCCCACGACTCCCTCGGCCTGCATCCACCAGACATGCATTCTGCTGATCTTGTCGTTGTCGCGCTCATTTATCAGCGCACAGTGCTCAAATGCGATATCCGCGATATTACGGACGATACCCTCGTTCATGACGCGCACCTTCGCTGTGAGCTCCTCGTCGCCGATGACCTCGCAGGCTCTGTCTATAAGCCATGTCGCCTCGATATCGTGGCCGTAGGAATGAATATCGCCTATGACGTTCATCTCGCGGTCAAAGAATACGAGCAACCTGTTCTCCGGCTTGTACCATATCTTATCGAGGAAAAGGTTTATCTGAAATTTCAGGCGATTGAGCACACGCTCGTCGCTGCTGACCTTATACAGCTCCGTATATGCTTCAAGCAGGTGGAGCGTCGTATTCATGGTCTTGTCCGCCATGAGCCCATTTTCCGAAAGAGCGTCATTGGGCATCAGCTTCCATTCTTCCGTCATTGCTTCAAGATATGCCACATCGTCCGTACATTTTTTCTCGACTGTCTCAAACATTTCAAGCGCGAGCTTGAGCACGTTAGGATCGTTCGACGCTTCATAATACGCCGAGAGCGCGTAGATAAAGAAAGCCTGACAGTACGTATGCTTCATGCTGTCGGCGACCTTGCCGTCAGCGTTCACAGCCCAGTAAACGCCGCCGTTTTTGTGATCGACGCAATACTTTTTCATGAACTCATAGCAATGTGTGGCGTTATCAAGGCATCTGCTGTCTCCGAGCACCAGATAGCAGTTCGACCAGAACCACAGTATCCTCGAATGGAGTATCACGCCCTTTTCGGCATTTTTGTCCAGCTTAAGGTCATGGCTCATATAGCCGTAAAAGCCACCGTTCTTATCATCACGGAGCTTATCCCAGAACGGGATCAGATGCTCTGTGAGTTCTTTTCTTGCTTCACTTACTAACTTCATCCGTATTCCTTTTCCTCTTATTACATTATCCCCCGCAGAAACTACAGGATGTAGTAAAGAAGGTTTCCAAACCGCCGCAAGGATGCGGCGATAGAAGAAACCTTCGAAATGCAAGGGATAATATTTCTGTTATATTTTGTGCAGGGCTTCCGGTATTATTCCTCTGGCTTCGGGTCCTCAGCCTTCTGCTCTTCCGGCTTGACCTCCTTGCTTAAAGCAAGCGGCGGCTTCTTTCCCTTCGGGGGCTTCTTGGGAGTCTGCCTTCTGTATGTGCCGGTCGGCATATCAGGCTTCATGACCTGCTCTCTCTGGGGAGGCTGTCTGTTCGGCGCAAGCCTTACCATTAAGATAGCGCGCACGGTATCTTCTCTGATAGCGGCTATCATTTCATCAAACATCGCGAATCCCTCAAAGCGGTACTCAACAACGGGATCCTTCTGACCCATCGAACGCAGATAGATACCATGTTTGAGCTCGTCCATAGCGTCAATGTGATCCATCCACTTCTCATCAACGTTGCGGAGCAGCAATACACGCTCAACTTCTCTCATAACATCGGGTGTATATTCCATTTCCTTCGCAGCGTATATCGCCATCGCACGCTCGGTGAGCGTTTCGGTTATATCCGACTTCTTAATGTCGTTGAGTTCCTCGGTGGTATATACGAAATCATCAGGCATTGTGAGGAATCCGATGTAGTGTTCTCTTAAACCGGTAAGGTTCCAGTTCTCGGCGATATCGCCCTGGCAGAACACATCCACGTTCTCCTTTATGCTCTCGTCTATCATATTCTTTATGCTCTCGCTGATATCATCGCCGTTGAGCACCTTTGCACGCTGAGAATAGATAGTCATTCTCTGCTGAGACATAACGTCGTCGAAGTCGAGAACGCTCTTTCTTATCTGATAGTTGCGGCTCTCGATCTTGCGCTGTGAGGATTCTATCGTCTTTGTGAGGATACCGTTCTCGATCGGTACATCTTCATCGATCTTAAGCGTATCCATTATCGCCTGAACTTTCTCACCACCGAACAGACGCATCAGGTCATCCTCCAGCGAAACGAAGAAGCAGCTCTCGCCGGGGTCACCCTGACGTCCCGCACGACCTCTGAGCTGGTTGTCTATACGTCTTGACTCGTGACGCTCGGTTCCGAGGATGAACAGACCGCCTGCCGCACGTACTTCATCGGCTTCGGGAGCTATCTGCTTCTTGTACTTCTCGTTGAGCTCCATATAGAGCTTTCTTGCAGCGAGTATCTCCTCGTTGTCGGTCTCTGCAAAGCCCGTAGCCTCGATTATCAGCTCATCGGGTATGCCCTGTCTGCGCATATCCGCCTTTGCAAGATATTCGGCATTACCGCCGAGCATGATATCGGTACCGCGTCCGGCCATGTTCGTGGCAATTGTAACAGCACCCTTCTTGCCGGCCTGAGCGACGATCTCAGCTTCACGCTCGTGGTTCTTCGCGTTGAGGACTTCGTGCTTGATGCCTGTCTTCTTGAGCATCTTTGAAAGAAGCTCGGACTTCTCGATAGATATAGTACCTACAAGAACAGGCTGTCCCTTTTCGTGACATTCTTTTATCTTCTCGATAGCAGCGGTGAACTTTCCGTGCTCGTTCTTATATACCTGATCGTGCCAGTCCTTACGAATAACAGGCTTGTTTGTGGGAACTTCGATAACGTCAAGGCTGTATATGCCTCTGAACTCGGTCTCCTCGGTCATAGCCGTACCGGTCATTCCGGAGAGCTTCGCATAAAGACGGAAGAAGTTCTGGAACGTTATCGTCGCGAGAGTCTTGCTCTCATGCTTTACCTTAACGCCTTCCTTGGCCTCGATAGCCTGGTGCAAGCCTTCGTTGAAGCGGCGGCCGAACATCAGACGTCCGGTGAATTCGTCAACTATAACGATCTCGTCATCCTTAACGACATACTCAACATCAAGATGCATACAGCCGTGCGCCTTTATCGCCTGGTTCACATGGTGAAGTATGGTCAGGTTGTCCGGATCCATGAGGTTGTCTATGCCGAAATACTTCTCGGCTTTTTTTACACCGCTCGGAAGCAGAGTAGCTGTCTTTGCCTTTTCGTCAATGATATAATCCGCTTCATAGTCGTCCTGTTCTTCTTTCGAATCCACCTCAACGACCTTCATAGACGTAAGAGTACGTGCAAACTTGTCCGCTCTTTCGTAAAGATCGGTGGGCTTTTCGCCCTTTCCGGATATGATGAGCGGCGTTCTCGCTTCATCTATGAGAATGGAGTCCACCTCATCGACGATAGCAAAGTTCATCTCTCTCTGCACCTTGTCCTGCTTGCGGATACACATATTGTCACGGAGATAGTCAAATCCGAACTCATTGTTTGTGCCATAGGTTATATCGCTGTTGTACGCAGCGCGTCTGACATCATTCGGCAGATCATGGATTATAAGTCCCACGGTAAGTCCGAGGAAGCGGTGAACGCGTCCGATCAGATCGCTGTCGCGCTTTGCGAGGTAATCGTTGACTGTTACAACGTGTACGCCCTTTCCGGTCAGCGCGTTAAGATATGACGGAAGCGCGGCAACGTATGTCTTACCTTCACCGGTCTTCATTTCAGCGATACGGCCCTGATGAAGAACAATGCCTCCTATTACCTGTACGGGATAAGGCTTGATGCCGATAACACGCCACATTGCCTCTCTGCACACCGCAAAAGCGTCCGGAAGAATGTCATCAAGCGTTTCGCCCTTTTCAAGACGTCCCTTGAGTATAGCCGTCTGGCCGGAGAGCTCTTTGTCGGTCATTGCCTGATACATAGGCTCGCGGTCAAGGACTGCCTGCTTAGTGCCTTCGATACGTTTTAATTCTTTTTCGGAATAAGATCCGAACAGCTTGCTGAAAAGCCCCATTTGATTATCTCCTTTAGTCTTTTTCAGATATTCCCATACATTATACTATAATTTTTCCTTTTTGTCAATGATTATATGCACGCCCCTGACCTTATTTGCGGGAAACATATTGCCGCCGCAGCGGTTTTCTGCCGCTTATGACGGTCTTTTACCGCGCAGTTATGCCTTGAATATCATTAATAGAGAAAAAAACGGCCAAAACAACCGGTTTTATGTAGATTATGTGTAAATATGATGAATTTTTGTTGACAAGCGGGAACCGTTATGATATAATTGCAGTTGTAAATATAATATGGCGGCAAAGCTTAAGGGAACCTCTAAAAACTCTATTTGAGAGAAAAAGAGCTATGTACGCCGGCTACTGCGTCAAGTCTCCTAACCGTGCGCCAGCACGGTGTCGTCGGCTTTTCTTGTATCCGACGCACTTATCTCATTTTCTCTTTTCAAAATAGTTTTTAGAGGCACCCTTAAATAAATCCCGGAGGAAAAAATGAAAAAGACAAGCAAAATAATCGTATCCGTGCTTCTTCTCGCAACAATGATTTTCACTATCGCAGCATGCGGCGGCCTAAGCGGCACCTACACTGCCACTGACGGATCCGGCTCTTTAACGTTCAACGGAGATCAGATCACAATGTCTGTCGCCAATTTGTTGGATCTTAAGGGCACATACACTATAAACGGCGACAAGATCAAGATCAGATTCGAGGTCGCAGGTCAGTCCACAGAGCAGGAATACTCGTTCAAGCAGGAAGGAAACAGCGTATTCCTTGAGGGCCAGGAGTTCAAGAAGTAATTGAGCGGCTGCAATGAAGATAAAAAAGATAATCAAGATCATAGCAATCGTACTTGCCGCACTGGTCGCTTTCGACCTTGCGGCAGGTTTCTTTTTGATGAGATTTGCCGTTGCGCGCAAAACCGGTGACGAAGCGGCTATTCCCGCATATTCGATAAGCGAGCAGGGACAGCGTATCGTCTCGGAAAACCGTGAGCGTCTGTCGGAACTTGCCGAAACGTGGCTCGAAGCATCGGAAGTGCGTGAAGCCGCAGTTACTGCGGACGACGGCGCCGTCATGAAAGGCGATCTGGTGAGAGCCGATAATGACAGCCACCTGTGGGCGCTCCTGCTCCATGGATATTCCCGCACACGTACGCGTGTTTACAGCCTCGGCCTTTACTACGCGCAGAAAGGGTATAATGTCGTGATGCCGGATCTTCGCGGACCTGGTGCGAGCGGCGGCGATTACATCGGAATGGGCTGGCTTGACAGAAAAGACGTGCTTAAGTGGATCGAAATGATAATATCCGAAGACAGCGAAGCACAGATCGCGATACACGGCGGATCAATGGGTGCGGCAACTGCTATGATGGCGGCGGGAGAGAAGCTCCCGGGAAATGTAAAGGCTGTTGTCGAGGACTGCGGATATACAAGCGTATTTGATGTTTTTTCGGATGTTCTGTGGGATCACGCCCGCTTGCCGGCATTCCCGCTGGTCTATACCGCGGAGCTGTACGGACGTATATTCGCGGGATATTCGTTCTCGGAGGCTTCGGCGCTGGAGCAGATAAAAAAATGCACTGTCCCTGTTCTGTTCATTCACGGAGACAGTGACACTTTCGTACATACCGACATGGTGTACAGGCTTTATGATGCCTGCCCGACCGAAAAGGAGCTTCTCATTATTGAGGACGCGGCGCACGGTCAGGCTCTTTACAGAGACCCGGAAAGATATTTTGATACAGTGTTCGTATTTCTGGATAAATATATTATGTGACCCTACCCCCAACCCCCGAGGGAGGGGGCTTTCTTATTTCTCTGCGGGTAACTGAAATTCATTGACTTATAAACCAAAAGCCGCCTGTGTCAAATATTTTTCTTGACACAGGCGTGAAACCATGGTATAATAGTATCAGCAAAGAGGCAAAAGCGTTTGCTCTCGGAGCAGTTACATTGATCAAGAAATAACCACTGTCTCTGTCGAAAGCACGGTGGTTATCTCTTTTTATTTGTTGCTGTTTTTGAGCCGGTCAATAAAATTAGATAACAATGCTCCAAGCGTTGAAGCGTTGAGAGTAAAGATATGTATTGCTTCGCCGAAAAGCTCACGCAATACGCTCAATATCTCCACTTCATATCGCCCTCCTTTCGCAGTCTCCGAAATTGCTGTCGGGAACCTGCTCCGAGGGTAATATATCCACCTTTGCTTTTTCTTGCCGGCTATATGCCGTAAGTTTACAGGCATATTATAGCATATCCTGTCAAATAATGCAATATTTTTGAATTTAAAAACAACAGAGTATTAAACTATTCTGTGCTGTTTGCTTTTCTGTAAATTTAATTGTGTAAAGTTTTTTGGAAGGGGGTCCGGGGGAGAACCTTTTGTTCACAAAAGGTTTCCCCCGCTCTCAAGCGCAAGCGACTGTCTCACTCGTCGTCTGAGTTGTCTGCAAACTGGCTTTCGTGGCGGGTGAAGAAGTCCACGCGGGGCTCCAAGAATTTGAGCTTATGGTCTTTGCCGTCGGTGAACGATGCGATGCTGTCGAAGATCTTATCCCAGCTCCAGAAGCTTTCGTCGAGCTGGAGATATTCGAGTATCATCTCTGTTCCCTTCGGAGCCATGGGGTGGAGCAGGACAGCAGCTGTTCTTATCATGTGGAACACATTTATGAGCGTTTTTCTGCGGAGGTCGGCGTCATCATTCTTGTCCGCGTCGCCTAAGTTCTTCGCCATATATTTGCTGGCTTTTCTTATATAGCTGTCGAGAACGTATGTCGCCTGGTGGAACTCGAATCTGTACATGAAGCGCTCATAATCGAGTATCGCTTTCTTCGCGTCTGCGAGAACCTGTTCATCTATCTCTCCGACCGGCATCATTCCGTCGTAATATTTCTGAGTCGTGTAAATGCACGTTCTTATTATCCTGTTGAACACGTTCGAGAGCAGGAAGCCGTCCTTTACAACGGGGTCGGGCTGGTCATATTCGGGTGTTCCGGGCTTTATCGTCGGGTCGAGCGGCTTCGGGTTAAAGCTTACGCTGCGCTGGCCAAGACCGAGACCGAGGAAGTGCATACGGAGCTGTTCGGGCGTGTAGTAGCTGAGCAGCTCGTCCGCCATGGGAGGACGTATCTTGCCCGAGCTCGAAGCCTTCGCGTTGAGGAACAGTATGTGGTTGTTCGCGCACAGTACGGGCAGCTGCATCTCGCCCTCCGGCGGGTCGGACAGGTTTCCGTCCTTGCCCTGGAGAGCCATGAACATTCCCATTTCGGCAACGCCGTAAAAGTAGATATTGTCCGCGCCGATGAACTGATATACCTCGGCATCCTTGCTGCACCAGAAATCGCGCCATTCGTCGGCGTTTCTGCCCTTGCGTTCGAGTGCCGCCTTTGTGAACGAAATAGGTGCCCATAAAGATTCCGGCCATACCCAGACTGTGAGCGGTTCTTCGCCTTCGAGCACGGGAGCGGGAACTCCCCACTCGATGTTTCCGGTAAGTCTGAACGGAACGAGAGTTTTGCCGGTGCGGAAGCGTATTCCGTTTGCGGAAAGCACCTCGCACGCCTTGTTCATATTGTCAAGCTTGTCAAACTTGATAGTGAACGAGGGCTTCTTGGGTTCTTCAATATATTCGTGCTCCGGCATCTGTGCCTTTACTTCGTTATATTTGTCAAGCAGCTCGTTCTTGATGTGGATAACGGGGTCTGCTAAGAACTCGGAGATCGTCTTGTGTACGAGCGGGCGGACGTTCTTCTGCTTCTGTATTCGGGCAACGTATTCTTTCAGCAGGTCGTTGTATGCGGGAAGATCGAAGTACCAGTTGTAAACGTCCTTCATTATCGGAGTTTCGCCTGTGATCGTGCTCTTCGGGTCGATAAGGTTCTCAGGCATATACTGGTGTCCGAGGTCGCATTCGTCCGCATAGCCCTTTTCGGACTGGCAGCCGTCAACCGGGCATTTGCCTATGACCTGTCTGCCGTTCAAGAAGCAGCCGGCTTTCTCGTCGTAGAACTGCTTTGTGCTGATGCGGCGGAGGTGTCCGTTTTCATACAGCTTACGGATGAACCAGTCGGACATCTCGTTGTGTATCTCGGCGGTGCGGTCGAGTCCCGATGCTCCGAAAATATCGAGGCTTATAAGATAATCGTCGAGCGTCTGCTTCTGGGAATTGTGGTTCCTGCGCACAAAATCGCGTATATCTCCCTTGAACTCTCCCGCTTCGACAAGCTTTCTGTAGCCCTCGGCGATAGGCGAGCCGTAGCAGTCGGTGCCGGACACGAATATAACGTTGTCCTTTCCGATACGGTCGCGCAGGAAACGGGCGTAAACGTCAGCGAACACGAACACGCCGCCGATGTGACCGAAGTGGAGCGTCTTGTTGCCGTATGGCATACCGCCTGTGATTATCGCGCGTTTCGGCCATTCCGGACGCGGTATCTCGTGCGGGACGAAGTTGTTGTTATCCTTACCCATTCTTTTGTTCCTCCGTAGTTTTATTTGTTACTGTCGTTATCAAACTCTATTTCAGATATTTTTACATTTTTTTCGTAAGCATTAACTGCTCGATATATCGCAAATACAGTATATATAACAGAACAGACGATAAATAAGATATTTATTATCTTATAATAGCTGAGGATCGCAGAAGCTGCCATAAGAAGCGTAGATACGACCGCAAGTATCGCCGATGATAAGTGGTGTTTCTTTACAAGCAGAACTATTGATACCGCAAGCAGAATACAAGCCGGAAGCGCTACGCCCATAGAGTACATGACAGCATAAAAGGTCAAGTCCATATCGTGCAGCATGATCATGTCCCTCCTTTTTCCTTAAAGCTCGTCTGTTTTATACACCGAATAACCCTCGTAGAAATAGCTGTTGTCTATGCCTTTCATGTAGAGCTCGCGGTCGTTTATATCGTCTGTAAGCGCGTTTTTCAGCAGTAGCTTTATTTCTGTGTCCTTTACCGGGCTGCGCTCCATAGCGAGAAGATAGTCGTCCTTATCGACACGGCTCCAGTCAACGGCTTTTTTCAGTTCCGATTTCAGCATACAGTCGAGCCATATCCTCATGGCTCTGCCGTTTCCCTCGCGAAACGGGTGTGCCGCGTTCATTTCGACATATTTTTCTGTTATCTCGTCAAACGTTGACTGCGGCATTTTTTCGATGTTTTTTACCGCCTCTTCAAGATATATAACAGGCGCGAACCGGAAGCTTCCCTTGGCGATGTTCACCGTTCTGAGCTTTCCCGCAAATTCGTAAACATCGCCGAACAGACGTTCGTGTATCGACGAAAGAGACGCGAATGTTCCCGCTTCAAGCTTATCGAGAAAGCCGCTGTCGTACATTTCGAGCGCTGCCTGCTTGCTTATAAGTTCTTCTTTGCGTGCAAGCTCCGAGCTGTCGGTGACACCGAGTTTGTTCTCTATCATCACTTTATCCTCTCAAGGCTCGTTTCGAGGCGCTTTATGCTATCGTCCTTTCCGAGTATTTCCATGAGCTCGGTCGCGCCGCCGGGGGTAACAGAAAGTCCCGAAACTCCTATGCGTATCGCCCACATCACGGCTCCCGCCTTGATGCCCTTTTCGTCCGCTATCGCTTTCAGCAGCTCAAACAGCGCGTCGTTGCTCCAGTCGGTCACGTCTTTCAGCTTCGGGAGCGAATATTCGATTATCTTCGCGCACTGCTCGACGGTCGTCTTATTCTTTTTGTTCACGAAAAGCTCTGTGTCGTAATCGGGCAGTCCTTTTACGAATTCCGCTTTTTCGTTTACCTCGGGGAATACCGATATTCTCGTCTGTATCAGCTTCGCGAGCTTTTCGTTGTCCGCATAAGCCGCGAGTTCCTCGTTGTAATAGGGCTTTGCCTTTGCCATGAATTCATCGAGCGGCATTTCCTTTATATAGTGGCTGTTGAACCACAGTAGCTTGTCATAATCGAACACGGCGGGGGATTTGCTGATACCGTCGATCGAGAATATCTTCGCGAGCTCGTCCATTGTGAAGAATTCCTCGTTCGTGTCTTTCGGGCACCAGCCTGTGAATGCCATATAGTTGATTATCGCGTGCGGCAGATAGCCGTTCGCGACGAGCTCCTGGAAGCTTACCGAGCCGTGGCGCTTCGAGAGCTTGCTGATATTGCCGTCAGCGTCCTTGCCCATTAAGAGCGGCAGGTGGCAGTAAACGGGTCTTTCCCAGCCGAAAGCGTCATACAGCAGAACATACTTAGGCGTTGATGTGAGGTATTCGCTTCCGCGCACGACATGAGTTACTCCCATAAGGTGGTCGTCGATGACGTGGCAGAAGTTATAGGTCGGGAATCCGTCGGCTTTTATGAGTATCTGATCCTGCAATTCCGAGTTATCCATTTCGACATGCCCGAAAACGCTGTCGTCATAGCCTGTCCTGCCCTCAAGCGGCATTTTCTGGCGTATAACGAAGGGTTTTCCCTCGGCGAGGTTCTTTTCGATCTCTTCTTCAGGAAGATCGCGGCAGTGGCGGTCATAGCCGGTGCCTATGTCTCCCTCCTCGTGGAGCTTTTCGAGGCGCTCCTTTGTGCAGAAGCAGTAATAAGCTCCGCCCTTTTCTATGAGCTCCTTCGCGTATTTCATGTAGATGTCCTTGCGCTCGCTCTGGACATACGGGCCGTTGGGTCCGCCGATGTCGGGGCCTTCATCGTGAGTAATGCCGGTCATTTCGAGCGTTTTGTATATAACATCGACAGCGCCCTCGACAAGGCGCTCCTGGTCGGTGTCCTCGATACGCAGTATGAACTTTCCGTTGTTGGCTCTGGCGAGCAAGAACGCATACAGCGCGGTGCGGAGGTTTCCTATGTGCATAAAGCCCGTGGGGCTGGGCGCAAAACGAGTTACAAAGTCTGAGGACATGGTTTTACTTCCTTTCGTGCTATTCCGATCATAAGCGATGAAAAAAACACTTAATCTGTCGGCATGGCATAATTTCATACCTTATATTATATGACAATTGGCAGGATTTGTCAAGTGCGGAGAGTTCCGGTAAATTGCGGTCAAGACTGCGTTTTTTGTCGCATTATGCGGACAATTCCGGCATTCTCTCGCGAAAACGATTGACAAATCGTGTTCTTTATTGTATAA
>CAMVEM010000103.1 GCA_947166515.1 uncultured Clostridia bacterium
CATCAGCTACCGCAGCATCATGCTGCGTCGCGTCCGAAAAGAAGCGGGGTTTGGGGCAGAGCCCCAATCTCAAGCGCAAGCGACTTCTTTGACAGTCTGAAGCCCCCTCCCTTAGGGAGGGGGTTGGGGGTGGGTTCAAAACTCTGTGCCGACAGAGTAGCCTTGTTCCGCCCAATAGTCAAGCAGCGGACCGAGTATCTTTGCATTTGTCTCCGATACTGCGTGGAGAAGATAGATACCGCTGTGAGTGGAAGCCTCGATCTTCGCGAGCGCTTCTGCGGGATCGGTCTTTACCGACGTATCCCAGTCCGCATACGCGAATGACCAGAACAGGCTCTTATAGCCGAGACCGTTAACATCATCGAGCGTCTGCTCCGAAAATTCGCCTTTCGGGAATCTGAACAGCATCATCTCATAGCCGAATTCACGCAGAACATACTCGTGCAGCTTCGTGACCTCCGCCCAGACGTCCTTCTGAGTGCAGTCCGGAAGCGACGGATGCGACCATGTGTGATTCCCGACAATGTGCCCCTCGTCGATCATTCTGCGGACAAGCCCGGGCTCCGACTTACAGTAATCGTATGTCACAAAGAAGATCGCCTTCACGTTCTTTTCCTTCAAAGTATCGAGGATTGCCGCTGTATAGCCGTTCTCATACCCCTCGTCGAACGTTAGACATATCTTTCCTTCGGACGCTAAGAATATCCCGCCGAGATATTCATATTTTTCCTGCGCTTTAACCGCGTCGATCGGACGGTTTTGGCTGTCGCGGTCTTTTCCGAGCCCCCAGCATATCTTTGTGTTTTTAAGAGCCATATAATCAATGTATGACGAGGCGAATGCCGCCTCGTCCTTAAGAGATGTTCCCGATACCGCGGGCATATCGCCGGTCGTGTCCGATGTACCGTCGGTCATATCTGTGCCGGAAGTGGTCCCGGGTATATCGTTGTTATCGTCACTGCTGACAATGCCGTCCTTGCCGGCTTCGTAATCGCCGTTGTTATCGTCGGTGGTATCATCTGTGGAGCGTACTGTCGAAGCTGTATCCGACGCCGATGTCGTTGTGCCTTTATTTCCGGCGTTCCGGTCAACACATCCGCATAGCGCGAATACCACGGCAAGCGCCGCACAGAGCATTACAGCAAATTTACTGCGCTTCATTATATATCATTTCCTTTCAGATCATAAATGTGCATTGTTGTTTTCAACGCACAAACATTATCTGCAAAAATGATAAATTTATTCATTTCATTATCAAAAACAGCTGCCAACAGGAGTGCATAGCCTTCATCACCGCCCGAAAGGGATCAGGGGACTCGGGGGACGAAGTCACCAAAAGAAAATGCCGGGACGCTTTTGTTTATTTCTTTCTTATCGTAGCTATCAGTCCGCCGACAGCGGCTGCTGCGGTTATTGCTGCAGCGGCAATGCTGCCGACCTCATAAGTCTTCTTTTGGGGAGCGCTGCTTTTTGAGACGGTCCCTATAATATCCTTAAGGCAGCCTGTTTTCTCTGCGCGCAGGCGTTTTTTATGCCGCGATGCGGTTTTGGGCGATGCTTTAGGAAAAGACTTCTTTTTTGCGGACTTCATTATGTATTATTCCTTGAATAAAGCGCTTACGATGATCGGTTCCTTGGATTTGCCCATAAGAACGAAGATAACGGAAATGAATGCGATGAATATTACGAACCACGAGCATAAGAGAGAGAGAACGGGTCCTACTACGGGGATAATGCGTACGAGATAAGATATTATCGCGAGGAAAAGGAGCTTGAATGTCATTCTGCCGTGGAATCTTACATAGGCAGACTCCTTGAACGCTGCTGTGCCGACTGCTGCGAGAACGCCTATCATTGCAAATCCCGCGATGCTTCCGGTCGAGCCGGACCAATATCCTCTTGTGAACATTGCGACTACGTCGTCTATCAGAGATGTGAACAGCGATGTGAGTCCCCAGCCGTCGATAGATACGAAGAACGTCATCATTATCATTGAATAGAACGCAGCGGCGATCGCCTTATGCTTCTTTACATCATCCGCTGTGAACTCTGCGGTGTGGTCGTCAGCCGAGGGCTTTGCGTAATAAGGCTGCTGCTGAGGAGCGGTCTGATACGGCTGAGGGGGCGGAGCCATGAACTGACCCTGGGGCTGCTGAAGAGCGGGGCCGGGTATGGGAGCAGGAGCGGGGGCGGGAGCCTGAGGCTGAGCCTGAGCGATAGGTGCTCCGCACTTGGTGCAGAACGGTGTGCCGTCCGGTACCTGAGCACCGCATTTGGTACAGAATGCCATAATAATATCCTCCTTAGATATTTTACTGGTGAAAAGCTTATCAGCTTCCATGATTGTTTGATCGCTGTTCACGCACTGAGAAAAATAGTTCAGTTTACAAACGGCGGTCGTTTAATACACTATACATTATAACATCTGCCAGACAGAATGTCAAGGTCAAAGATTATTCAGTCCGTATTTTTTAAGTATCGCGGGCCAGTTTTTATAGCTGATGTCGAGATCAACGTCATAGTTTATGCCGCTGACTTTTCCTGTGAACGAATACTGCCAGATATAATAGCCGCCGTCGTATGTTACGCGGTCGTTCACCTGAGCGAGCCATACGGCGTACTTGTCAAGGGTCGTCATATCGAGGTTCTGCTCTATCCACGACTTGTAGGAATAGAACATCGGGAAGAAGCGGTTTTCCATGAGCACCTCGAAGAACGCGTCGATCATGTTCGTCAGCTTTTTCTTTCCGATCTCGCCCTGGAAATTTTCCTCCATATCGAGAATGACGGGGTATTGTATCTTATAATCCTTGATAATATCAACGAGGAACTCCGCTTCTTCCTTTGCTTCAGAGACCGAGCTCGCGTAGCTGTAGAAATAAACTCCTACGTCAATGCCGTATTTCTGAGCTTCTGTGATATTATAGCGGAAGCGAATGTCCTCCATCATCGTGTTGTCTTTGCCCGCACGGCCTCTGCCTGCGCGGATTATCGCAAAATCAATGCCGGAAGCCGCCACGCGCTGCCAGTTTATTTCATCCTGCGCATAAGAAACGTCAATGCCGCGGCGGTAAACATCAGGCTCGTCGATGAGGATATCTACCGTCATGTCGTGGTATTTATAGTCTGGACGGCGGTCGAGGAGCTGACCGCTCTTGGTGAAGGTGATCTTGTTGAAGCGGGTATATGTGGATGTCTCGGTAAGTGCGAGTCTGCCGCTGCATCGTATATTGGACGCGGCGCCGACGGTAAGGTGTCCGCTGACGTCAACCGCCCCGCTCAGGGTGACGGAAAAGATTCCGCGCAGCTCGATATTGCTGTTTTCAATGCCGGTCATGGTGCCGCTGAACTTTGTGTCGCTGCTCTTGTAGAATTTCAGCTCGCCTTTTACGAAAACGGACGAGCCGGTATAGAACTTCATCGTCGATGAAGTCTCGAAAAGTCCCTTGTTATAGATATTCACGCTTCCAGCGACGTTCATCACGCCGTTAAGCGAGGACTGCGCGTTGCCGTAAACGCTGAACACTCCGGAGCGCTTCACATTCATCGTGCCGCTGTTTTTTACGAGACCGCCGATTGCGACTGCGAGCTCGCCGTAAATATCCATGCTTCCTCTGGGCATTATGCGAAGTTCACCGCCATTGCGGACGCTGAGCTTGGTACCTGTGGGAATGACGACGTTTTTTCTGAGCATTATCGTGTCGAGTACATAATATGTATGTCCGGAGCTGAGCTCGGAAACTCCGTCCCATACCGTGACATTCGCGGCGTGCGAATCGGCGGCGAACATCGGGAATATAAGCCCTATGCAGACAATGAACGCCGCAGCGATGCGCAGAAATTTTTTATGTAAAGCCAATGTTATCTTCCTTTCGGGTGACTGTCGGGATATACTATTTATATTTTCTCATATTTCAGGCGAAATGTCAAACATTTTTTTAAATTTTCCTTCAAATTGCGGAAATATCCGGAAAACGGCCATGTCGAGTCTGACGGCAGCCATACTGTGGGCAAGCCGTAAGTTTTCCACTTTTCAACGGTTAAATCGTGTTGAAAAAATGCGGATTTCAACAAGTTTTAAGCGTTTTCCACAGCAAAAGCTTTTCCGGAAAAAATATATAATATGTTGAAATTCACTATTTTTCCGCGGCATGGGAAAAAGGCACCGAAAAACGCTTGACGGCACTGTGAAATTGCGGTATCATATAATGTACCGTTAGAATAAGGGAGAACTATGCCCAGATGAACAATACTGAGAAAATACCCGGAACGATAATTTCGGCGTCTATACTGAACTCCGATCTCTCGGACCTGAGAGAGACCGCCCGCAGAGTCGATGAAAGCGGCTCGGAGTGGCTGCATTTTGATGTTATGGACGGCAATTTTGTTGAGAACATCACCTTCGGCAGCTCTGTACTGCACGCTGTGAAGCCGTTTTCAAAGGCTTTCTTTGATGTTCACCTTATGGTAAGGCTCCCGGAAAGACAGATAAAGCTGTTTGCCGACGCCGGAGCGCAGAACATAACGTTCCACACTGAGAGCGAATGCGACCCGGAGGCGCTTATAGACGAGATACATTCTCTCGGGCTCCGCGCAGGTGTGGCGATAAAGCCCGGAACAGACGTTTCCGGAGTGATGCCATACATCGGAAAAGCCGACATGATGCTTATAATGACGGTCGAGCCGGGATACGGCGGTCAGGGATTTATCCCGGAAACGCTCGGAAAGATAAAAGCTGTGCGCGAAGCCGCGCCGTACATAGATATACAGGTGGACGGCGGTATAAACGACAAGACTGCCGCTCTTGTGAAAGAAGCGGGCGCGAATGTGCTTGTCGCGGGGACTTATCTGTTCCGCTCGGACGATATGCACAAAGCTGCGGACACGCTCCGTAATGCCTGATCGGCTATATCAGCCCGGAAATAACAGCCGCCGCGTTCTCGCTGCATATAATATCACCGTGTTCGCCGGCGTAGGCGATGTCGGTCGGATCATCCGAGAATTCGCCGAATTCCGGTATAAGGCGTATAACATCGTCTGTCCTGTCAAACGGCACGGTCAAGATAAGGCAGTAACTCCCCGAAAACCGACAAAGCTGAGAAGCCGTGACTTTTCCGGCGATACAGGCGGCGAGCCGCGCGATATCGGAAAATGACGATGCGCAGCACATAAGCGTAAGGCTTGTCATCGGCGGGACCGACGGGACAGGATCTCTGTCAATGCCGAGTGTTGAGACATACACCACACAGCCGCCGTCATCCTGCGGGAAAGCCTCAAGGAAAAGCCTGTCGGCGCTCTGACCGGGGAAAAGCGAGCTTTCGGACTGGAATTTTTTCAGAAACCTTGTGAGCGAGCGCTTTGATTCGGCACTGCGTGAGCGGAGAGCCTCGCTTTTTATCGAATAATCGCTCATATCCTTCTTTGTAAGGGTGATCTTGACGGTGTTGCTGCTTAGTGCATCGTAATACATAACATACCTCACTTAAATGATTAATATATGCCGTAAAGGAAGCTCAAAGACTGAATCCAAAACGTTTAAAGTTTTTTGGAAAGGGGTCTGCTGAAGGTTTCTTTTATCGCCGCATCCTTGCGGCGTTCTGGAAACCTTCTGTACGACATCCTGTCGTAGGGGAGAACCTTTTGTTCACAGCAGGATGCTGTGCAGGAAATTTCCAAGAGACCGCAGGATGCGGTCATAACAGAAATTTCCGACACAAGAAAAGTTTCCCCCAATCTCAAGCACAAGCGGCTAAAAATCTCATAAAAAGGAACTCTATGTCTGATAACACGAACGAACTGCTGGACAAATTTGACAGCGATGTAAAGACCTACGATCTGCAGATGCCAAAGAAAATGCGTAAGCAGAAGTCCATATACGCCGATCAGCTTGTATGCCTTGCCGCGCTCATGGGAATGAGCATCTGGCAGAGCGGCGTACGGGCATTTGTGATCTGCCTCGGTTCCGTACTTATATGCATGATAGCGGACATGGTGTTCTGTAAAATGAGCGGAAAGACCTACAATCCGAAGGACCTTTCCACTATCGCTTCCGGAATGTGCATCGCTCTGATGATGCCCGCTTCGGTGCATTACGGGATAGTCGCCGGCGGAGCTCTGCTCGCGATCGCTGTAAAACACATATTCGGCGGCAAGGACAACTACATCTTCAATCCGACGTGCGTGGCTATCGCCTTTCTGATAATATGCTTCCCGAATGAGATGCTCTATTATCCACCTGTCGGTGTTCAGCCGGAGATATGGGGAGAAATGAGCGTTTCGCCTGTGTCCGGTATAGAGAGCTATCTGCTTAAGCTCGGAACGGCGCCCGCAGTATCCTTCGAGAACATCATGCTCGGAAGCTTCGCGGGGCCAATGGGAACAACGCATATACTCGTCATCGTCGTATGCGGAGTATGTCTGCTGATAAGGCGGTCGATGTCGTTTCTGATAACATTGTTCGGACTTGGCTCTTACTGTGCGCTGACGGCGCTCTTCCCGGTGTTCTCGAATATCGGGGATACGCTGCTGCTGGAGCTTTCGGCGGGCTATCTGCTGTTCGGGTTCGTATTTCTGGCGAGCGACCCGCAGACGCTTCCGAAAACTATCCCCGGTAAGATAGTTTATGGCATAGTGATCGGCATAATCGGCTGTTTGTTCCGGCATTTCGGAAAGGTCGAGGGCTCGTTCATCTTCGTTCTGCTGCTTGCGAACGCGTTTTCTCTGCGACTTGACGATCTTTGTTCATATATCGGCAGAAAAGTGCGCCGCTCCTTCCACTATCTGCGCAGCGATATGGGCAGATATGAGAAGCTTCGCAGCGACGCAGAGCTGGACAGAAAGCCCAAACTTACCGATACTATGGAAATTATTGTTCCACCGACGAACTTCGATATGCCGCCGATAGACAATAAAGTTACAAAGATCAACCGCAAAAAGAGCAATTTTATTACAAGATACGCCGACAACCGACGGATAAAGCGCAAAAAGGACGAACTTATACGCAAGAAGCAGATAAGGGACAGCGAAAACAATTACATGAACGCTATGCGGCGTATGCTCGGACGTCACAAGGAAGATGCGCAGAAGCCCGAAGAGCACAAGACCGAGGTTGCGCATATTATCAAGCAGCCCATGAAGCGCTCTCAGCAGAAAAACAACAAGCAGGGACAGTGATCTCGGTTTATAGCATAAGCTGAGAAGGATATGCGCGAAACGCGAGTGGGTGCAGCGTGATCTCCCCGGCAGCGGGAGAGGTGGAGCTTTTGCAAAGCAAAAGCCACAGAGAGGGCTGACCGGCAGAGGCGTTAGCCTCTCGTCAGAGTTATAGAGGCGAAGCCTCTATCTAAAAGTAATCGCGCAAGCGGGCGGTTGGGGGCGCAGCCCCCGCAAAAGGAATAAAATAATATATGGAAAAACGTATAAACCTGAAAGACGGATTTATAAAACAGAATATGGTGTTCATGAGCGGCCTGCTCATAGCGCCGGTCATCGCGTGCAGCACCACGCTCGTAAGGAGCATGGCGGTGTGCTTCGTGTTTTCCATTGTTTCATTTGCAACCATTCTTCTGTGCAGACTTATACCGAGAACTATCGTATATACTCTCAGAGTAATTATCTACACGGCTACCGCGGCTGTGTTCTATATTCCCGCGGTGCTTCTTGCGGAGGCGATATTCGGCGAAGCGCTGATAGCCTCGGCGGGAGTATATCTTCCGGTTATCATTACCAATTCTCTTATCCTGACCAAGGCCGAGACGCGCTTTTATCACGAGCCCTTCAGCATAATGGTGAAAGATGTCATCGTGTTTATACTCGGATTTGACGCGGCCTGCGCCTTTACCGGTATAATGAGGGAATATCTCGCATCCGGCAGGATAGGCGGCGCGGAGGTCCCGCTGCTGTTCGAGATACCGGCGATGGAGACCACTTTCGGCGGCTTTCTGTTCATAGGCATCAACGCCGGACTGTTCCGCGCGCTGTATAATTACCGCAAGAACCACGCAGCCGAATCGGAAGAGGGTGAGGAGAGCCTTGCCGAATATGCCGAGGATATGGGTGAATTCCTTGTCGGAAAACACAAAGCCGAAAGAGAAAAGAGCAGCAAGGAAAAGATCAGGATATACAGAACGGCTATCAAAAAGACGAAGAACATCAACGAGCTGCTCGATATGGAGTTTTTAAGCAACCGCGACGTGCTTGAAGCATTTGAGGCTATAATTGCCGAAGGACAGGAAATGGTACCAGATAACGAGGAAGGTGCCGGGGAAGATGTCGCGGAAGAGACTGCGGACACTTCCGGGGAGCCGGCAGATGAAAATTCCGGAGAAACAGCCGGACCGGAGGAAGAAAAGAAGGTCGCAGCGGCGGTAGCTGCCGGAGAAAAAACGGAGGGCGAAAATGGAGATATTTCTTAACATAGTTTCCGCCGCTCTGATAGCAATATTCGTACAGAACTCGATCCTTGAGCGTGCGCTTGGTGTGAACGTGCTGCTTTATGCGTCACGAAAGCGCGACAATATGCTTGGGTTCTCGGCGGCGATAACATACACAACGACGATCTCCGCGCCGCTTGTATGGCTTGCGGATACATTCATCGGCGATTTTGAATACTACAGAGTGATAATGCCGCTGATATATGTGCTTATAATAGGTATAATATATATACTGACGCTTATACTTATATGGCGGTTTTTCCCGAAATTCTTCAGATCGCTGAAGAAATACGTTCATCTGTCGGTATTCAACTGCTCGGTGGTCGGAGCGCTGTTTCTGTGCTCACAGCAGGGGAATGACATTTTCTCGTATCTCGGCTATGGGCTCGGAACGGGAATAGGCTTCCTGTTTGCGGCATATCTGCTCTACACCGCGGCCGGAAGGCTGAATTCCCCGCTTGTTCCCGCGGCGTTCAGAGGATACCCCATTATGATAGTATATGTCGGGATCCTGTCTCTTGCGCTTTACGCGTTCACGGGATATACAACATCGGCAGTATAATAATTGACAATTGACAGAAAGAAGGTGATGGCATGAACAAACGCAAGCATTACGGAAGAAAGATCAAAAAGACAAAAAACCTTTACCGCAAAAAAAAGACCGCGGGACAGAAGGCTTTCGGCACTGTCATGCTCGTTCTTGCTGTCTCTGCTATCGCTTTTCTCGGTTTCTGCATAGGAAAGCCGCTTCTCGACTATCTCGGGAATATCGGCACCAAAGATGTGCCGGAATGGACTCCCGCCGCTTCGTATTCAGAAAAGCAGGAGAGCGGAGTTCCCGAGGATACTTCTGCTCCGGCCGGTACCGAGGTCCCGGACAGCAGCGCACCTGTTTCGAATACCGAGACCGATAAGGACGTTCAGAGCGGGTTTGACTCCGAGACTGCGGCAGGCACTACAGAAGCTACACCTCAGATCGCAGACGATATGATAATCAGCGCTGTGGAGGTCCCCGCAAGCGCGCTTGCGAACCGTTCATCGCTTTCCGCCGTGCTCGCAAAGGCAAAGTCGGGCGGATATGACGCGGCGATCGTTCAGTTGAAGGACAAAAGCGGATATTTCCACTATAAGACGGAGATAGAGGGCGCCGAGGAACTGATCTCGGGAAGCATGACGCTTGACGAGATAATAGGCGTGTTCAGGGAAAACGGCATGACACCGGTTGCCGAGATAGCTGTGCTTTCTGACAATATGGGCTGCAAGACATTCCCGGAAATGTGCTTCAAGGTGAACGACGGTTCCGGCTGGTCATGGCTCGACAGGTACGGCACACGCTGGGCAAATCCCGAATATGACGCGACCCGCGAGTATTTTGCAAAAATTTCCGCTGAGCTCATTACCGGCGGATTTGAGAGCATCCTGCTCACCGACGTCGCTTTCCCGGAAGTTACCACAAACGACATCTATTTTGATGCCGCATATATGACCGCAGACAGATACAAATTGCTGTACAATGTCATAAAGGCGGGCAATATAGCAGAGATCAACGCTCTGGATGTGCTCGGCGAAACATTAGGGCGCACAGCTGAGATACTGTATGACAAGTCAAGGCTTCACGACAACAAGATAGCGCTCGTTATCAGCAGGAGCGATCTTACGGTGGAAGCCGGATATCCCGCCGACGCAAAGAGCCTTGTTGAAAGCGTTCTGTACCGGGCGCAGGAAAAGACCGGCGATCTTCCTATAATACCGGTCATAGACGGCCAGAGCTTTGACGATGCGGAAAAAGCGAAGATAATCGCAGCTCTCGGCGATATGGGCTACGACAGTTACATTATGAGATGATCATTCACTGTTGACAGCTGAATGAAAAGGTAAGATAAATTTTTATGAATTGCAGACACAGAAAAAGCATTCCTGCGTTTTTTACAAAAAACACTTGCATTTGCAGGAAAAATATAGTATAATATTTTCTATAGTATTTTTGGACCCGACAGAAAGGAAAAGTTATGGAAATTTTAAGATTATTACAGTCCTCGGTTGACCCGAATCAGCAGGCAGGCGGCTGGTCGTCTATCCTGATGACCGTTATTCCTCTTGCGCTGATGATAGTTATTTTCTATTTTCTTCTGATACGTCCGGAGAAAAAGCGTGCCAAGAAGGAAAAGGCAATGCGTGAAAATCTTCAGGTCGCAGATGAGGTAGTTACTATCGGTGGAATTATCGGAAGAGTCCTCAGCATACAGGACGAGACTATCGTAGTTGAGACCGGAAGCGACCGCAACCGCATCCGCGTGCTCAAATCCGCTATCGCCGAGAACCGCACCACACATGACGATGTGGAGACAGTTACTATCAAGAAGTAAGATCCTACCCCCAGCTCCCTCCCTAAAATGAACCGCCCCAATTTGTGCGTACAGCACAAAAAAGCCCTATGGAAAAATAAAATCAAGCAATGAACTGGCTTCGCAATTCAAGCGGAGT
>CAMVEM010000104.1 GCA_947166515.1 uncultured Clostridia bacterium
TCCTTTCGCGTACGAAAGGAAGCGGGGTGCGGGGCAGAGCCCCGCTCTCAAGCGTCAGCGGCGATCTCAAGCGCAAGCGGCGATCTCAAGCGCAAGCGGCGCTCTCACGCTGCCTTTAAATAATTCACGGCGCAGTCAATGAGCATTTCAAGCTCTTTTTCGGCGTCGGAGAAATCGTCCGACGGGAGCACTTCTCCGTTTATGAACTTCTTGCACATCTCGGTAAGAGCGTGCGCGTAGGTCATATAGAAGATGCGCGCATCGGCCTCCTTCCTGACCGTTCCGTCCTTTATACCTTTATTGAACGCTCTTGCAAACACGGGATAGAAATTTATGACTGAGCGCTCATACTGTTCGAGATCTTCTTTCGGGACTTCCTCGGCGATAACCATTCTGTCGAACTCGCCGAGTAGCCTCATAAAATCTTTATGCGCCGAATACATGACAATGAACATTCTGAGCAGATCGCGCACCTGTTTTATTCCGGTCTGATCTGTGAATGCTTCGGAATCGAAAACTCCGCCGAAAAGCTTACGGAGGTCGTTCCACAAAAACGTCATCGCGGCGACAAATATCCCGGATTTGGTCCCGAAGTACCTGTACAGCGTCGCAACGCCGATACCGCTCTCGTCCGCGATATCCGTCATTTTTATATTCTCCGTACCCTGTTCAAGGAACATCGCGGCGCTTACGGTGACAGCGCGCTCCATTCGCTTGTCTTTGAGATATTTCGGTGAAAATTCAGAAGAAATTTCATTTTCCACTTGACAAACCTCCGAAAATGTGATAGACTGTATATCATGAGATAGGCGAACTATCATCTGATATACAGTCTATCACAAAAAATCCTTTTTGTCAATAGGAAAATAAAAATATTTTTCCGGAACTTATATCGGAAGCATTTCCGTGAGTTGTTGACAAAGCATGAAAAAACCGGAGGGCTATGTTATGGAAAGATCAAAAGTGATATTCGGGAACGAAATGTCTGAAAAGGCTTACAGAAAAGCAGTCAGCACCAAAAACAAGTTTATAAGAAAGTATGGAGACGATTCCGGAAAAATATATCATCTCAGCGCGTCGCCTGCACCGGCTATCGGCGATATCCTCGGAGTTGAGCAGCTCAAGATCTCCGATACAAGAGACGTTACATTCGACAATAAGAGCGTTATCATCGGAAATATCAGAATGGGATTCGGCCACTACCGTATCTCAATGGCTATCGCGTCCGCAGCAAAAGCTATGGGATATGAGCCTTACTGGTTCGACCTTCACTCGTTCGGGAATACCACCTGCGGCAAGATAATCGCCGGTCAGAACGAGCTTTATTCGCTCGGCTCGCGCCTTTCACAGATGTTCCCGCCTTTCAACAAGCTGGTATGGGAGCCTCTTAACAGCGAGGGATTCCGCAAGCTCACCTACAACTGCAGCGACCAGAAGACCGCTGAGCTTATGACTCCCGTGTTCCGCGATCTTCCCAAGGATATACCTTATATAGCTACTCATGTATGGCCCGCACAGGCTGCTGTACACGCCGGTCTCACAAAAGTAGTGAACGTGGTGCCTGATAACTGGCCTATGGCTCTGCACCTTGCCGAGGGCTCTATACACACAGTACAGACCCCGTCGGCATATCTCGGATACCGCTCGCTCAGAGGAATGGACAAAAAGCGCACTCTGAAGCCCATGCCTAAAACTTCTATAGCATATACCGGACACTATATAGACCACGAGCTCGTTTCCAATATCGAAGCGGACTGCGCAAAACGCATGGAACGCTCTCACGGCGGCACAAAGCGCTGGCTGATGTCAGTCGGAGGTGCGGGAGCTCAGAAGGAGATCTTCGTATCCATTATAAAGAAGCTCCTCCCCGAGATACAACAGGGCAATGCCGCGCTGTTCGTTAATGTCGGCGACCACAGAAATGTCTGGGAAGCCCTCGTGAACGAGATACCGCAGATGCGCCAGTTCGTGACCGAGCATTTCGACGATTTCGACGCTACAAAAGCATTCTGTGAAGAAGCCTACGACGGCGAGGTCAACGGCATTCACGCTTTCTGTCATTCCGACATCTTTGCGGCTGTTTATTCAACAAATCTGCTGATGCGCTGCTCCGACGTTCTCATCACCAAGCCGAGCGAACTCGCGTTCTATCCGATACCGAAGCTTATGATAAAGCGCGTCGGCGGTCACGAAGCATGGGGAGCTATCCGCGCAGCCGAGATCGGCGACGGCACCTATGAAGTGACCACCCCCGCCGAGACCTGCGCAATGCTCGATCTGATACAGCGCCACGGCGAGATAATCGACCTTATGTGCGACAATATAATGACCGCATACAAAGCGGGCATCTACAACGGTGCTTACCGCGTGATAAAACTCGCAACAAGAGACAGATCGTGATTTCATACTATAGGTAATATTAATTTACGTTTCTTCCCCCGCCTCCGGCGGGGGAAGAAACAAATATGTCTATATTCAGGAATAACTTTTAGTATCACATAACACAGCAAAACCTCCCGCAGCCCTTAAAGGCTCACGGGAGGCTTGATTTTGTGTTATAAGAGAGCTGTACTCTACTTTACTCTGACCGTTAAAAGCGAAAGATCGTCGTTCCCTCCGCCCATACGCTCAACGATGCGCAGAAGCAGAAGCTCCGCCCATCCGGCAGCGCTTCCGGACTTAAGCATATCCACAAGTATCTCGTCGTCTCTGAGATACTCATTTGCTCCGCCGGTGCAGATCAGGAATGCGTCTCCTGTTTTGAGAGGCGTATCGTACGAAAACATCTCCGGAGCGGATACGCTTCCGGCATTATCTCCGGACGCATTGCGGGAAGTTTTCTCTGCGCAAAAATAGAACTCTCTGTCGTGCAGGAAAAAGACTCTCGCATCGCCGGCGCTTATCCAGACCGCTTTATTTTCGTTAAGCGCGAGTGCAGCGACCGCTGCGCGCGGCGAAATGTTTCCGGAACCGCCGGAAAGCGCTCCGATCACGCTTTTGCGGAGCTGCTCGGTAACATTCACTGCGGAATGGTCCCAACCGGATACAATGTTATCGACCGATCCGTTCGATACGGCAAATATGCCTTTGCCGCCCGAACAGTCGCTTCCCGCACGGTCACCTGTATTTCCCGCGGAGTAAAATTTATAGAAATCAAGGATCATTTATCTCTCCAGCTCAACTCTGAGAACATTCTGCTTATCGCCTACATAGAAGCTCTCACCGGGATGAAGTGTAACGGGTGTGTTAGGAGCAAGCTTCTGGCCGCCCATAAGGAATGTTCCGTATGAAGAACCAACGTCGGTAACGGTGAACAGGCCTGTTGCGGAATCAAAGCTTACTGTGCAGTGATTGCCGCTGACGCCCGCAGTTCCCTCTGCATAAACTATCACGCAGGTAGCGGTATTTCTTCCTATTCCGACAGGAGCCTTGCCTACAGGGAATGCCTTTCCGTTGTGCTGCATGGACATAGAGCGTATAACAGCCTTTGTCTGAGCACGCGGCTGCTGCATAGCGCCGACTGTCTGACCTACGCTCTGCTGAGGAGCCTGCATCTGAGGTGCGGGGGTCTGAACGGCAGGAGCTGCCTTCTTCTTCGACGAAACTACGATGAGAGCTATAATAACGCCTATTACTACAACACCTGCGGAGCAAGCGATAATGATTATAAGCATTGTGTTGTCGCCGTTTCCGTTGTTTGCTGCGGGAGCAGGAGTTGTGCCTGTGCCTGCATCAGAGCCTGTACCTGTGTCAGAACCTGTGCCTGTGTCGGAGCCTGTGCTGCCGCCATTGCTTGAAGAACTTTCTGCCTTTTCAAACGGGATATTGTTCTTTTCAAGGAAACGGATAATTTCGTTAGAGGTTATGGCGTAGTCTTCACGCTGGATCTGATTGTTGTTGTTTCTGATAATAGAGTTTGTATTTATACCAACTACCTGACCTGCTTCATTTACCAGAGGACCGCCGGAGTTGCCTGGGTTGATGAGCGCGTCGGTCGAAGCTCTTTCAACGCCCTTGCCCTGCTCATAAACTATTCTGGAGATAGAGCCCTTATGTACGGTGGAGTCTTCAACGCCATATTTGCTCTCTGCACTTAATGTGTTATCGGCAACTCCGGGATAACCTACGGTATAGACTGTTTCGCTGACATTGCTGTCACTGATGGTAGCTATCGGCAGAGTATGTCTTTGGCTGGTAGGCTTTCTGAGTCTGAGTACCGCGATATCGACCTTATTCTGATCGCCGTAGCAGTCAACATACGCAACATCATAGTTGGATGAGTCATAGTATATGCGCATTTCACAGGAAGTTGCCGCAACATAAAGGTCAACACCCGAATTTGTCGTATTGTAATATGTTATATAGGTCTCGCCCTCTTTGGCGTTGATAAAATCAGCGACCACATGATGGTTTGTTACGATATACTGTGCTTCTTCTCCCGGATTTCCTACAAAGAATCCGGAACCGTGTCCCATGTTCAAGTCGCCGAGTTCCTGATTTACTTTCAGGTTCCCGCTGTTGTCCTGATATACTATTTTAGCATTCTTAAGGAAAAAAACGACACAAACGACACCTCTTCTGACATAATCTGCATCAAGCGCGACAGCATTCATTGCAAAAAACGAGAACGCAGATGCGAGCGTCACTATAAATGCTGTAAATAAAGCACCTGCACGTTTAAATACTTTTTTCATGATAAATTTTCCCTTCTGATTCAGTTACATTTTAATAAAATAGCCGTATAATTATCCTGATTCGGCTTTGCATGCTCTCTGATATACTTTTCGATCAGATCGCAGCCTGAAACGCTCTGAGGATAGCCCAGCGCGTCCTTGACCTCATCTTCGGTGAGCGTTCCGCCCACTCCGTCAGAGCAGAGCAGGAGCGTGTCGCCCCTTCGCAGTCTCAGCGGTTCTTCGAAGTGATCTATCTGCGTGATCTCAGGCATACCGAGAAAGCTCGTAAGCGCCGCGGGCTCATCGTTGCCGTCCGCAGCGTGCGGATCGAGATCTCCGCATTGTATGCTTTCGAAAAGGATATCCGTCCGGACATTATGCTCGCGGTTGAGTCTTATGAGCTCTCCGTCTCTGTACAGCCACAAAAAGCTGTCGCCTACGCTTGAGAAGTAAAGCTGCTCATATATCACGATACATACGACAGCGGTGCTTCCGCCCAGTCCGTCAAGCATTCCGTAGATATTGTCGGAAGCCTTTATCAGAACGTCATCAAGCTGACCGGGTATCCCGGACGCTCTGTTCATCTGCGGAAAAAAGCTGCGCAGGTCGCTTACAACGCTCATACTCGCTTCTCTTCCGCCCTTCATACCGCCCATGCCGTCACATACCGCAAGCAGCATACCGAACTTATCGTACTGCTCCTCACTGATGCCGTTTATTATTGTGAACGAGTCTTCCTGATACGGGCGTGCGCCGATACCCTGAAGATTCTTGACATCATATCTGAGCTTTACATTCGTAAGATCCGCCGGCCTGATCGTAGATCCGACCTTTTCTATGTCCCTGCGCAGACTCATGTTGTCTCCGCCTGCTTATATCCGTTCTCCCATGTGAACTTATCGGAGCAGAACGGTATAAACGCATACTTGTTGCTGCCTATCTCGATAACATCGTCAGCCTTAAGAGATGTGGGAACATACACCGGGTCATCGTTCAAATAAACGGTATTAGCTCCCTCGCCGGGTACAAGATGGAAGGTGTTGTGCTTCGCATCATAAGCTATCCTTGCGTGGTTCTCTCTGGACACTGTGTCATCGCCCTTGATGCAGATATCCATTTTGTCGCTTCTTCCGATAGAATTGACTCTTCCGTAGATCTTGTGGTCCTTGCCCTTTTCAGAGCCTTCGATGCAGATGATCCAGCCTACTACCGGCTCTATCTTCATCTTCTTGTTGAGCACGCCAACGGTCTTGCCGATATCATCGGCTCCCGCTCCCTGTTCTTTGCGATAGTTTGCAGGGGCTACCGTTGCGCCTACTGCTGCGGGCTGCGAGAAGGAAGACGAGGCGACCGTCTTGCCTACTGTGCTTGCCCCGAAGTCGATGCGGTTACCCGCGCTCATGCAATAGGGGCAGCTCGCGTACTGGTCGGTATCATAAAGATGACCGTTGCCGCATTCCTGAATTGCCATATTATTTCCTCCTGAATAATTTTATATCATCGGGCCGGTGATCTCAGCTCAGTGCTGATCTCCGTGTCCGTCTGATTTCATCTGATCTTTTCGTCATAGTCCCGAAATATTTCCGAAACACAGTTCGGACATTTATCGTGGTTCATTCTCAGTTTGTTGAAAATTTCATGGACATGCTTTCGAATTTGCCGTTTTCAATTACATTGAATACCGCTTTGTTCCAGTCATCCGACACGATTATACACGGCACAGGCCAAGGGGAGTTAGAAACAGACCAATCAAAAGCGCCTTCATACTTTATCTTATGATTTTCTAATTTACCGTTACCCAATATTGCGTCGAACACTCCGTATTTACTAGCGCTATTATCATACACCAAGCCGAAAATATGGTTGTTATATACACTAAATCCGGAAAAGTAGATATAATCAGTACCGCTGACAATTTCTCCCAGTTTCCATTCAGTTATAGACCTGACATCCATGCTCTGATCGATCCTGCACAGCTTATACTCTCTGGATCTGTCATCATTTGTTTTATACCAGCTGGCATAAATATATTTTCCGTCTGATGTGACCACATTCCATTGACTGTTATTTTCTGTCAGATTCACCGTTCCCAGGCATTGGTCGAAATCTGTTGCCGAGCACTTTACTATTGCGGGCAGACTGTCACTATATCCAGCAAAATAGAAATAACCGTCCAGAAGAACAGATTGCGTATCATCTATTACCAGTAATTCTTGTTCGACCTTGTCATTTTTCAGAGATATTCTCGCCCAGCCGCCTTTTTGATCTCCGTTATTGTAGTTATAGTAATGAACAAAAATATAATCAGTTGTCCAGTAAAATGCGTTTATTTCTCCGTCGTGATAATTTGTAGTAAGTTTTGTTATACTGTAGCCGTCATTTCCTTTGTTAGCATAATAAATGTAGCCATCACCTACAAACATCACATCCTGGTTTTCAAAAATGCACAGATTTTTTATTATTTTTATGTTATGGTCTTTTCCCAACAGGACAGATTCCCACTTTTCAGTTTTGTAGTTCCACTCTGATATCTTGTTATATCCGCTGTCATCATATACAACTTTATAAATGTTGCTTCCGACCTGTGCAGCAATACCGGAGCCGCCCCCGCCAATATTATTAACGATGTTTCCAAATACTACGGAAGCATCGCCCGCGCTCGCCGCCGGTGCAGCCGTGGTGATCGCAGCAGTGGTAGTTGTAGTTGTGGTAGTCGTTTCAGGCGGCGGAGTGGTAGTCTCGGATACTGTTGTGGTCGTTGTGGTCGTTGTGGTTGTATCCTCAGGCACCTCCGTAGTCACAGATGTGGTTGTTTTATCCTTGTCGCCTTTGCTTGTATCAACTTTAGAATTCAGCGACGGAATGATTATTGCCGCTGCGATGCTGAGCGCAATTACCGCTGCTGCTACTGCCACTATACCGATTATCTTGCCGCTGCTCTTTTTCTGCTGTGCCACAGGCGCAGAAACCGGCGATGCTCCGGGTTGAGACTGAGCGGGCTGTTCCGGTACCTGCTGCGTAAACTGCTGTGAAGTCTGCTGCGGGAATTGCTGCTGAGTCGGCTGTACGAACTGCTGCTGTGTCTGCTGTGCGAGCTGATCCACAGGCTGTGCTGACTGTTCCGGCGCGCTGAACACTATCTTGTTCGGCTGCTGAGGTTCAGGCTGAGAGACAGGCTCGGCAGCATTCTCTCCAAGCATAACGTTCTTGAATGCGATCATATTCTGGAAACGCTCGGAGGGCTGTACCTGCATTGCCTGCAGGATGGCACGCTCCTCATACTCAGTGAGCTGTGCGCCAAGGCTTGAAGGTGGGATAAGGTCGTCTTCCTCCAGACGGTCAACAGCATCAGGAGGTCTTCTTCCGGTCAGTGCAAAGTAGAACGTTGCGCCGAGGCTGTAAACATCGGTGAACGGACCCTGCTTGCCTCTGCGGGTGTACTGCTCTTTAGGAGCAAATCCATGCTTCAGGATTACATCAAGGCTGCGGCTCTTGTCTCCGAGGCTGTATCTCGCCGCGCCGAAATCGAGAAGCTTTATCTTGTTGTCATTGGTTATGTAAATATTATCCGGGGTAACATCGCGATGAACTATTCCCTTGCTGTGAACTACCGCAAGAGCGTCCATTATCGGGACAAGAATGCGCTTGGCATCATCAAACGGTATCTTTCCGCCGTGATCTCTGAGGTATTTGTCAAAGCTTACGCCCTCTATGAATTCCATGGCAAAATAAGCCGTATTGTTTTCTTCAAAATATGTATAGATACGAACAATATTTTCATTACCGATGAACTCGGCGAGCGTCTTTGCTTCTTCGAGAAATCCCGTCTTGCCGTATTCGTAGTTTTCACTGCGCTCTCCGGGATAGGAAATTACCGTTGTCTTTTCGCGGTAAGCAAGCGTATCCGGGAAAAACTCCTTGATAGCCACACGCTGGCCGGTGGTATGATCTGTGGCGCTGTAGGTTATACCAAAGCCGCCCTGTCCGAGGACCTTTTCTATGGTGTACTGTCCTGCAAGTATTGTGCCCGGTTGAAGGGCAAGTGGAAATTCTTCGTTCATTGTCATGATTTCTCCTGTTAGTATTATGCCTTAATTACTGTGTGTATCAGCATCAGAGGATCAACTGATAACCAAGATTTTTCCCTCATATTTGCTTCCGGTATAGACTGAATACCATACAATATAGCCGGTACTGGTCTTAATGGTATTCGGCACAGGCTGCTCTTTCCAGTAACGCGTCCCGTTGTAGAGAACAGAAGAAGTGTAATCTGAATTGTTGTCGTATGTGTACAGCCTTCCGACTCTATACTTAGAGCCGCTTTTATTGTATGCCACATAGAATATGTATCTGTCGATCACGCTGATATTAGTCACCTGCGTATAGTCAGTGCCGGAAAGAACATCTTCAAGATTCCACAGCTTTGCCGCTCCTATGTTCAGATCGTTATGGAATCTGACTACGCTGATATTCTGGGATGAGTCTTTCCATTTTATTGTTGCATACACATTCTTGCCGTCCGATGAAAGTCCGCAGAAATCTCCGTCACTTGAATAAACATAATCAGCATATCCGTTGAAATTTGTTGCGCCATACTCAAATATTGCGGAATCTCCTCTGTATTCGCCAAGTATGTATAAGTACCCGTTCTTTCCGTTCTCATCGCCCGGTAGCAGAACACCTTCGGGAGATTTTGCCGGGATCTCTTCTTCATATTTCAGGTCGGAAGAAGTGAATCTTGCCCACGCGCCCTTGCCCGCATCGCTGTAATGAACAATGACATATTTATTCGTCCAGAAGAAACGGTCCAGCTTTCCGTCATGATAATTGATAGGTAATTTAGCAGGCTTGTTATATTTGCCTGTTTTGCTGTCTTTAGTAGCATAGTAGATACTTCCGTCGCCTAAGAACAGCAGGTTTTCTCCCTTTAAGACACACAGATTACTGATCGATTTTATACCGCTGTCTTTTCCGTTGATGAGAGCAGTTCCGTTGTTATCCTTTATATTTTTATTGATATGGGCATAACCGTCGTCAGAATACGACACAACATAATAGTCGCTTCCTAATTGTGCGGCGGTACCTCCGGCGCATAAATTGCTCAGCGAGTTGCCCCACGCTTCCCATTTAGGCATATCAAAAGAGCCGTTAGAGTGTGTGGGCATTTCAATTTTGGTCGTTGCCGGCTTGGGTGTTGTCGCAGCCGTAGTAGTTGTGGCTTTTGGAGCGGTTGTAGTCTTGGTAGTCGTTGTGGCTTTTGTGGTAGTTGTTGCTTTTGTGGTCGATGTGGCCTTTGTAGTTGTTGCTGCTTTGGTAGTGGTAGTTGCCTTAGAAGTGGTCGTAGTAGTTGTTGTGTCAGAGCTTGTATCCGTAGTCGTCTCGGAAGGCTCGGAAGAGGTCGCACTCGGAGTCGTCGTATCCTGAGGCTCTGTGGTAGATAGTGTAGTCTCACTTTCCTCAGGTGTTGTTGCATTGGTCGGAACTGTTGACAGCTCGGTCGTCATGACAATATCGCTCAATGCCGGAAGATCATTCGGAACAGTTGTGGCGTTGTTCGAAGGCATTTCCACTGTGGTAACAGATGTTGTTTCTTCTGTCTGAGACGTATCTCCTGTTTCTGTTTCCACAGATGAATTCAACGACGGGATTATCAATACCGCTGCAGCTGCAATACCGATAACTGCCGCTGCGCCCGCTATTATCCCGATTATCTTACCCGTGCTCTTTTTCTTTTCCTGAACAGGAGCGGAGACCGGCGTCTCAGCTGCAGGAGGATTAACAAGCTGCACAGAGCGCTCCGTTGTCTGCTGTACATTCTGATCCGCGGGCTTCTGCGGGAACTGCTGCGATGTATGCTGTATGTTCTGATTTGCAGGTTGCTGCGGGAATTGCTGAGATGTGTGCTGAATATACGGGTTCACAGGCGGCTGCTGGAACTGCTGCGGTGCTTTCTGAGCATATTGGTTCACAGGCTGCCGGAACTGCTGCGGAGCCTGCTGCATATACGGGTTCACGGGCTGCTGGAACTGCTGCGGAGCCTGCTGCATATACGGGTTCACGGGCGGCTGCTGATACTGCTGCGGTGCCTGCTGAGCATATTGGTTCACAGGCTGCTGGAACTGCTGCGGAGTCTGCTGCATATACGGGTTCACGGGCGGCTGCTGATACTGCTGCGGTGCCTGCTGA
>CAMVEM010000105.1 GCA_947166515.1 uncultured Clostridia bacterium
AAGACGCTCCTCATCGCAGAAGCAGTAATAAGCCTCACCGCGCTCGATAAGCTTTCTTACATAAGTATGGTCCTTTGTTATCTGCTGTATGCTGTCATCAAAGATATGATATGCTCTGCTGTCACCGACATTGATTATGTAAGCTCTTCCCGCATATACTATACCCGCGACGCATGTTGTACCCATTCCGAACTTGTCGTCTTCTCTTGAAGCCCTGTCAAATACAAGGCTGTTGGCTGCCGTTACGGATGTAATGAGCAGATTTCTGATGAAGTTGCGGTTGATATTCCCGCGGAAGCCCTTTCTTATCCTGTCGGACATGAATTCGACCGTCATCTCGCTCGCGACGCTTCCGGCGTTCTCACCGCCCATACCGTCACAAAGAATGACCGCGACCGTGTCGTCGTCAAGCATCTCAGTCCATACTCTGTCCTGATTTTCATTTCTCTTGAGACCTATATCCGTTTTGGAAAAGCATTTCATAGCAATCCCTCTTTTCTCGAATGATTTATCTTAAAATACTCTATCTTATCTATTATACACTTTTTTTGCAAATAAATCAACTGTTAAATGGTTACAAAATTATTACGATTCGGTTACAATTTATCGTTTTTTGACACACTGTCACGTCTTAATTGTCCGCACGCCGCATTGATATCAGCGCCGAGAGTGCGCCTGACGGTGGCGTTTATACCGCTGTCGGTGAGGAGCTTCTGGAATTCCCGGACCTTTTCGCTTCTTCGGTACTCACGCTCTCTGATCTCATTCACCGGTATAAGATTCACATGACACGGGGAAAGCGGCCGCAGCAGCTTTATGAGCTTCTTCGCGGTGACAGCATCGTCATTGACGCCCGAGATAAGCGCAAACTCAAAGCTTATTCGCCTGCCGGTCTGCGAAAAGTAATATTTGCAGGCTTCTATCAGCTCGGCGGTATCATAGCGCTTGTTTATCGGCATTATCGCGTTTCGCTTCTCATCGGTCGGCGCGTGGAGCGACACCGAGAGCGTAAGCCCCGTTTTCATATTGGCAAGCTCGCGTATGCGTGGGACTATCCCGCAGGTGGAAAGCGAAACGTGCCGTAAGCTCATGTTCTTTCCCTTTTCAGATGAAAGAAGCGTCAGGAACTTCATCACATTGTCGAAATTGTCGAGCGGCTCGCCTATCCCCATTAGAACAAGGCTCTCGACCCTGCGGCCGCTGTCGCGCTCGCTCTCGTAGATCTGGAGCAATATCTCGGACGGCAGAAGGTCGCGGACGAACCCCGCCTTTGTGGATGCGCAGAAGCTGCACCCCATTTTGCAGCCCACCTGAGTCGAAACGCAGATACTGTTCCCGTGCTTATAGCTCATAAGAACGGTCTCGGCGCGCTCTCCGTCGGGAAACTCGTACAGATATTTGATCGTTCCGTCGAGCTTTGATTCGAGCTTGCGTATTATTTTCAGTCGCTTTATCTCGTATTCCGCGTCAAGCCGCTCGATAAGCGCTTTTGACAGGTTTGAGCACTCCGCAAACGAGGTCACCTGTTTTTCGTGGAGCCAGCTATACAGCTGTCCCGCGCGGAACTTCTTCTCGCCGAGGGCGGTAAGCTCCGCTTCAAGCTCGGGGAGAGTAAATGAAAGAATGTCTTTTTTGGTCATATTTTATTTTATACCGTGTCATCGTCAAGCCCATACATATATATAACATCTTTATCATGCCTGTACATATCGTATTTTGCTTGTATCTCATCGGGGGTCAGCAATAAACAACCGGTGAGATCTGCACCATTTTCAGTCAGATATTTTCCGATAGGAGTAATATCGTCAGAACTACATACAATAATCAATGTCTGTTTTATTTCGTAAGGTACAGTTATCTCAGTAAGTGCGGTTATGCTTATATCCGGAAATTCATTCTGTGCCTTCCAGAGCAATTCTAAAACATTTCTGAATATAGTGTACTGCTCATTTTTTTCGTAAAACTCAACACTTCCGTCATCGACCGAGATCAGCCAGTTCTTACTGAAGCGATATGCTTCGATTCTATCGTTCGGTTCGTAAGAATATATATCGTACATATCTATCCTTGGAAGCTTCTGCACTTTTTCAAGAATAAGCCCGTTTTCGTCAAAATACTCTGAAAGCTCATTCTTAGATGCTTCATAAAGCTTTTTTATATCATTGAATATCTCTGCTGCCGCGTAGATATTATCCGGAAGCAGAACTTCGATACCGTGATATGAATTTTTGTATGCTTCACCGTCTGCCGCTTTATATTCAAACGAAAATGTATCAACTTCGATTGATCTTTCAAGCTGTGAGACAAGCACTTCCTGAACCTTGAATCGCTTTTCGGCTTCCGTGTCAATTTCTGTTGACGTCGTTGTCGTTGTTGTAACTTCCGCAGTAGTTGTGCTTGCAACAGTAGTCGTTGTCGTCACTTTCTCCGTCTCACTCGCGGTAGTTATATCCTTCTCCCGCTCGGTCCCCGACGGATTGTTGTTCATTCCGCAGCCCGGGACAGCAAGCATAACAAAAGCAAGGAGCACGGATATTTTCTTTTTCATGTCATTTCCTCTCAAACAGGGCGGTAAAGAAGCCGTCACCGCCGTCCGGCTCCGGGAAGCTGTTTTTTGTCTCTTTCAGCAGAAAATCCGGATTTTCCGCCGCGAACGTGTTCACTATATTCTCGTTTTCGTCCGGATTAAGCGTGCAGGTCGAATATACGAGCCTTCCGCCGCTTCTGACGTAATTCTTCGCGTTGTCTAATATCTTTTTCTGTATTATAGGTAAATCTTTCAGTTCGTCTTTTTTCTTGTACTTTATCTCGGGCTTGCGGCGAATTACCCCAAGTCCCGAGCACGGAACGTCGCAAAGCACACAGTCCGCCTGCGGGATATCCGTATCATATACCGAGGAATCCCCGGCTTTTGCCGTTATAATGTTTATGCCGAGACGCACGGCGCCTTCTTTTATCAGAGAAACGCGTTTTTCATAAAGATCGGACGAGTATATTTTGCCCTTGTTGTTCATAAGCTCCGCAAGCGTAAAGCTCTTGCCGCCGGGAGCAGCGCACATATCTATGACCGTGTCTCCCTCGCGAGGCGCGAGCAGCTCACAACAGCGCTGCGACGAAACGTCCTGAACGTGGAACAGTCCGTTTCTGTATGCTCTCAGCTTTTCGATGCTGCCGGAGTTTTCAAGCAGCAGGCACTTGTCGCTGCCATTATACAGATCGGACTTAACGCCGTCTTCCGCGAGTTCATAGATAAGGTCGTCCGCATCGCAAACAAGTGTGTTCACGCGAGCATAGACCGGCGGTCTTCCGAGCGACGTAGCAAGCATCTTTTCGGTCACTTCCGCGCCGTAGGACTTAACCCACAGCTTCACTATCCACTTTGCGCAGGAATATTTTACTGACAATACCCCGAGCTCGTCCAGCCCGTCATAGTTTATCTTTTTGCCTTTTCGGATAAATGCGCGCAGAACTGCGTTCACATAGCCCTTTGAACTGTGCTCGGCGAGCTTCACCGTCTCGTTCACTGCCGCGCTCTCGGGAATGTCCATGTACAGAAGCTGGTAAATGCCCATTCTGAGCAATTGCATAGTGCCGCTTTCTATATTGTCAAACTCTATAGAAGAATGCTGTCTTATTATATGGTCAAGCGTCATCCTGCGTTCGGTAACTCCGTAAAAAAGCGCAGAAACGAACGCTCTGTCTGCCTGAGAATTACGCTCTATCGTGCTGTTCAGCGCGATATTGGAATATGCGCCCTGAGTATCTGCCTTTATCAGCAGGTCAAGCACCTGTTCACGTCCCGTCATGTTACTTCACCGTCCGAAAAGTCTCATCTGCGTCTTCCGCGCGCGCTGAGAAGCAGACGCAGAAGCTGCAGGAACGACATTAGGAAGCTTGCGACATAGGTCATTGCCGCTGCGCTCAGAGTTTTCTTCGCACCTTTCAGTTCATCGGTGGTTAGTATCATATTGCTGCCGAGCGTGTTTATCGCCCTGTTGCTGGCATTGAACTCCACAGGAAGCGTCACAAGCTGGAATATCACAACTATCAGATAAAACGCTATCGCAACATAAATGAGCGAGAGCATCTCAAGTACAGAGCCTATGACGAGCACCCATATCCATAAGCTCGAACAGAAGCTTACAGCGGGATAGATCGCCTGTCTTATCTTTATCGGTGTATAACCGGTAGCGTGCTGTATGGCGTGTCCGCATTCATGCGCAGCGACTCCGATAGCACCGACTGTGGGATTGTCGAAAGTGCTTTCAGAAAGAGCAACTATATTTGTTCTCGGATCATAATGATCGGTCAGATTTCCGGCAACGCGCATTATCTGCACATGAAAAAGCCCGTTCATATCAAGTATCTGGCGGGCTACCTGTGCTGCCGTAGCACGATTTGTCGTATATACTTTATTGTATTTTGAGAATGTCGTCTTTACCTTTATCTGACAGATCAGCGAAAACAGGAACATAGCTATTATTGCGATTCCTGCCCATTTTCCGGCAAAAATATCGTACATAGTATCCCAAAACTGAGCACTATGTTCCGTTTCCATTAAAACAAACATATCCTGACCTCCGATAATAACATTATGTAACTGATAACAGAAAAGTGATTTATACTCAGATCATTTAATATTATCCGAAAACGGCTCCTTTCGGAACTTTTTTTCCTCTTAAATAATCGTCCGCAGACATACGCTTACTGCCCTCCGCCTGAACATCGGTGAGCTTCAGGACATATCCCCCGCAGGAAACTCCGAGTCTGTCGTCCGCAGCTGTTCCCGCAGGAAGATCGGTCTTTATATCCGTCTTTTCCGCAAAATAAACCTTGAATCTCATACCGCCGAGAGTCGTGAATGCACACGGGCTCGACGACATTCCGCGTATCAGGTCATATACCTCGTTTATCGGCTTCGAAAAATCTATCCTGCACATTTCTTTGGTTATCATTGAAGCGTAGCAGGTGTTTTCATCTGTCTGCGGTATTCTCGGAGCAGTGTCTTTTGATACTTCTTCGAGAGTTTTCACTATCAGAGCCGCTCCCATTTCCGAAAGCTTATCGTGAAGCTCCGAAGCTGTCATCTTCTCATCTATTACGATCTTGTCGGTAAGGATCATATCTCCGGTATCGAGACCCTCCGCCATGTACATCGTGGTGACACCGGTCTCCTTCTCACCGTTTATGATGCAGTGCTGGATCGGCGCTGCGCCTCTGTATCTCGGAAGAAGCGACGCATGCACGTTTATGCAGCCGTACTTCGGGATATCAAGAACTTCTTTCGGAAGTATCTGTCCGTATGCAACAACTACGATGCAATCCGGCGATATTTCTTTCAGTGCATTTATCGCAGCATCCGCGTCCTCACTCTTGTTTCTGCGAAGAGAAAGCGGCTGATATACCGGGATATCATATTTTACCGCACACTCCTTAACAGGTGTGAACATCACCTTGTGTCCGCGGTTCTTGGGCTTATCAGGCTGGGTGAAAACGGCGGCTACATCATGACCCGCCTCTTTCAGCGCTTCAAGACACGGAACGGCGAAATCCGGCGTTCCCATAAATACTATCTTCATTCTGCTGTGCTCCTGTAATCTAAATCGTTATACTCAGTTATCCTTTTCAATATCTTTCGGATCAACCATTTCATCAGCAAGATCGGTAAAGAGAATACCGTTGAGATGATCTATCTCATGGCAGAGCGCTCTTGCGAGAAGCTCTGTTCCCTCGACCTTTATCTCTTTTCCGTAGCGGTTGAACGCAGTTACTTTCACTTTTGCGGGACGTTCAACATATCCCCACTGATTGGGCGAAGAAAGGCAGCCCTCGACCTCGCGCTGCTTTCCCTTCATACCTGTAATGACGGGATTTATGAGCTCGATCGGACCTTCGCCCACATCTATAACAACAACTCTGCGGAGAATACCTATCTGAGGCGCGGCAAGTCCCACACCGTCAGACTGCTTCATTGTCTCGTACATATCGTCGAGCATGACCCAGAGCTTGTCATTGAATTCCGTTACCTCGCGGCATTTTTTGCGAAGTCTGTCATCTCCGAATTTTACTATGTTTCTCAGTGCCATTTTATGTTTCCTTTCTATTTACTATTTTCATTTCAAATTATAGACAAGTTTTATTTCCGTTTCTTCCACCGCCTCCGGCAGGGGAAGAAACAAATATACATTTTTATCTTTGTATTGATCTGAAATCAGTATTATATTTATTTTACATGATCTCTCCGTTGAAATCTGCATAGAAGCTGACATTTTTAAATATCGGAAGTCTGTACGCTTCGTTCATGACATTTCTAAGCATTGCGCGGAATGCCTTGTTATTGCGGCATTTCACGATTATTTTAGCCCGGAAGCTCCCGTTTATCCGGCCTGCCGACGTGGGTCCGAGCACGATCACCGGCATAGTGCTGCCGAGTTTATCGGTCTGCGCTTTCAGCATATCCCGGAATCTGAGCGACGCGTCAGCTACATTTTTCTCGTCAGCTGCAACAAAAGCGATCATACAAAGATCACAGAACGGCGGGAATATCAACGCTTTGCGAACTTCCGACTCCTGCTCATAAAACCCTTTGTAATCCTGCTTTGCGGCAAGCTCAAGAACATAATGCTCCGGAGAAAAGGTCTGGAGATAAGCTCTTCCCTTCTTTTCACCGCGACCCGACCGTCCGACCACCTGTGTTATCAGCGAAAACGTCCTCTCATATCCGAGATAGTCTCCCGCATAAAGAGAACGATCGATCAGAAGGACTCCGACCAGCGTAACGTTCTCAAAATTCAGCCCTTTTGCGATCATCTGAGTTCCGACCATTATTTCGTACTCATTATTTGCAAATTCCGCAAACCGCTTTTCGTAGGAATATTTCGACATTGTGGTGTCCGCGTCCATACGGAGCACTCTCGCCTCCGGGAACAACTGCTTTATCTCGTCCTCAATGCGCTGAGTCCCCGTCCCCGAGGAACATATGAACCTGCTTCCGCATTTCGGACAGCTCTCCGGCATATTCTGTCTGTACCCGCAGTAATGGCAGATAAGACTGTTGTTGACTTTATGATATGTGAGCGGTATCCCGCAGTGCGGGCATTCCGCGACAGTACCGCAGCTGATACAGTGTATATAAGTGTGATATCCGCGGCGGTTGAGCAGAAGCATCGACTGTTCTCCGCGGTCAAGATTGAGCGCGAGCTGCTCTCTGAGTTCTGCGCTGAAATTGGAGTGGTTTCCTTTTTTGGCTTCGACCCTCATATCTATCATTTTTACGTCCGGGAGAACCGCATGGCTGTATCTCTCGTTCATCTCGTACAGTTTATATTTTCCTGTCAGAGCGTTGTGATAGCTCTCAAACGACGGCGTCGCGGACGCAAGAAGCAGCAGCGCCTTATGGTGAAAACAGCGCTGTTTAGCGATATCACGGGCATGATATCGCGGAGACATCTCCGATTTATATGTATGCTCGCCTTCCTCGTCTATCACTATCACCCCGATATCGTCAGCCGGCGCGAATACGGCGCTCCGCGTTCCGATAACTATGCGGGCTTCCCCCGAGCGTATTCGCTTGAACTCATCCGCTCTGCTTCCGAGAGACAGTCCGCTGTGGATTATCGCTACCTTGCTTCCGAACAGGCTCTGGAATTTCCCGACCGTCTGCGGAGTCAGTGCGATCTCCGGAACAAGCAGGATCGCGGTCTTGCCGTTCTCCGCGCATTTTTCTATCAGCTTGATGAACACCGATGTCTTGCCGCTTCCGGTTATACCATGCAGAAGCGCGCATTCCGGCTCGTCTTTTTCCATAAGTTCGCACAATCCGTCGAATGTACGCTGTTGGAGCGGAGAGAACACAATATCCGACAGCTTTTCGGTAACTTCGGCATTTCTGCTGTCGGCGCGGGAAACTTCCATATCTGTGATCTCGACAAGTCCCTTTTCCGCAAGCTTCTTTATAACAGAATCGGTAATGCCGCACAGATAGCATATCTCTTTCAGTGACGCTGTGCCGACCTCATTCATTGTCTCAAGAACAGCCTTCTGCTTCGGCGAAAGTTTTACATTTTCCGGAATATCCAAAGCCGCATCAGCAAGCCGCACCGTCTTTTCAACGGCATCGCACACACGGCGCTTTGCGATCTCGTGCATCATCAGGACATTTTTCCCTGAAAGTGCTTTTACAGCTTCGGCATTTTTCGGCAGAGACACGATATCTTCAAGTTCTTTTTCCGAACCGCATTTTTCAAGTAAATCTACAAGCTTTATCTCATTTTCCGACAGCTCGCCGTCAGCCTGCGCAAGTCTCGCCCTGCTCAGACTGAACGAGTGCTTTTCGTTCAGATAAACGGCAAGTCCGGGAGGAAGCATAGTTCTTACAGCATCATAGTATGTGCAGAAGGCACTTTCACGCATATATGCGGCGATATCAAGCATCTCGCGGCTGAGCAGACTTTCGCTGTCCGCCGCCGCTGATATGGTTTTTACTCTGCCGGAAGGCTTTTCAGCCGTAATATCAAAAACAACGCCAATACGGTGTCTGTCTGTACGCCCGAACGGCACGATCACACGCATTCCGGGCTGTATATCAAGCTCACGCGGTATCTCGTATGTAAAAAGCGTATCGAAAGCTGCAGTTGCTTTTTCCACCGCGACAAGCGCGTACTTTTCGCTCATTCGGAAAGAAGTCCCTCTATAACGCCAGGACAATTATCTTTGCGGCATTTCTCGGCTCTTACTATCGCGAGGAAATCATCTACCGCGTCTTCGAGAGCAGCGTTTGTTACAAGATAATCGTAGTGTTCGGCAAATTTCAGCTCTTTGCGCGCAGTTTCAAGGCGCTTCCGGATAACATCCTCTGTCTCGGTGCCTCGCTTGTGGAGACGTCTGTCAAGTTCTGCGAACGACGGAGGAAGAATGAATACCATTGTGCAGCCCGGGAACATCTTCTTCACGTTCGCCGCGCCCTCGATCTCAATTTTCAGCACAACGTCCTTGCCCGCTTCGAGCATATCCGTTACCGCTTTCTTCGGGGTTCCGTAGTAGTTACCACAGTATTCGGTATATTCGAGCAGCTCGCCGCCTTTTATCATATCCTCGAACTGCTCGCGGGTCTTGAACCAATAGCTCACACCGTCAGTTTCTCCCGGACGCATCGCGCGCGAAGTAGCCGATACGGAATAATAGAGATTATCATTCTTTCTGAGTGCCTGTTCGAGTATCGTGTCTTTTCCGCATCCGGCAGGAGCTGATACGACTATAAGAATTCCTTTTGGCATAAATTCGTCCTCCATTGTTACTGATTTGCAGACATTTTCATTTATTTGTGATGTATGAACATTTATACCTCGATACTGTCCGAGCTTTTTGCAGACATCACGACATGTCCGCTGTCCATAACTATTACCGTTTTGGTCTTTTTGCCACAGGTAGCGTCTATCGCGGTGTTCTTGTCCTTCGCCGCGGAAACAATTCTCTTGGCGGGAGCAGAATCCGCACCGATCACCGCAACAATCCTGTCGCTGTTTATCCTGTTTCCGTAGCCGACATCAATAAGCTTCATAAAAATCACCTTTCAAACGGTCTGTTGAACGATCCTATCTCGATAATATTGCCTTCCGGATCGGCAATATAGCAGGTGCGCTGTCCCCATGGCTCGTCGGACGGCTCCATTACCGAAACAGCACCTTTTGATACCGCCTTTTTGTATTCGATATCTACATCTTCAAACGTATCGACGTATAATGCGAGCTCAGTATGTCCGTTCAGACCTTTTACATACTCAAACCTTTGCCCGGTCATCTTCTCGAAATCCTTTCTGCCGTACAGCAGGAACAGCGTTCCGTCTTTCAGCAGATAGACATTCGATGTATCCTCGCGCTCCTTTATCTCAAAGCCGAGAACATCTCTGTAAAAGCGTATCATAGCCGCCATATCGTTGACCATGATACCGAATCCGTCAAGTCTCATTACGGTCCCCCCTACTGAGAAAGTATTGTATCAATTCCGGACAGTATAATATTATATTATACCATTTAATATATAAGAAATCAATAGTTTTCGTTATTTTCCGAAAACCTCCGGACAGAACGCAAGCATCTCGCGATACAGGAGACCGGCGGGAAGTCCCATAACGTTGTAGTAATCCCCCTCGATGCCGCTGACGATCAGGGCTCCGGTATCCTGTATGCCGTAAGCTCCCGCTTTGTCGAACGGTTCCCCGGAGTTTATATAATCTGTGATCTGCTGTTCTGTGAGTTCAAAAAAGTGAACTTTTGTTTCCTCGAAGAACGTTCTGTTCTTGTTGCTCCTGATAATACATACACCTGTAAATACGCTGTGGCAGCGTCCCGAAAGCAGCTTTAGCATTCTCTCCGCATCTGCAGCATCTCTTGGCTTACCGAGTATCTCTCCGTCTATGACAACGATAGTATCTGACCCGATAACGACATCTCCGGGGTGGGAGCCTGCAACCTCAAGCGCCTTGTGCTTTGCAAGCTCACAGACATACTCTCCGGGTGTAAGCGAAGAATCGGCTATTTCTTCCCCAGCAGCGGGAATTGTCACAAAATCCTTAGTTATCAGCGAGAGCAGCTCGCTTCGCCGCGGTGATTTACTCGCAAGTATAAGCATATATATCGCCCCATCATAATAATTACTATATATTG
>CAMVEM010000106.1 GCA_947166515.1 uncultured Clostridia bacterium
TTAAATTCGCCTCCTCTGATTTTAATTATACGCTTAATTTTTAAAATTGTCAAGACGATATTTAAAATTTCAGACTCGATTCTTTAAATTGCAAGAGTAAAACTTAAAAGATCAGTCGATTATTGAAATTTCATTTGGAATATTAAGAGCCTATTTGATTTTCTGACGAGAATAGTCTATTAAAGTGGGAACTGATTGATTTCTGTTCGGTACGGTATAGAGCCCACCAACGGTACCATACTCGGCTGCAGAAACACGTTCCACTCAAGAGACAGAGATAATGTCAACCTCACTCTGAAAAACCTCACCGTCAAGGACAGCAAGGAAAGCGTGATCTATTTCGACACCCCGTCACAGGCTAAGTGCAGTCTCACTATGGACGGCTGCAGGATCGAAAACTGCGATAAGGTCTTTGTGAGATCCGAGAAAGCAAAGATCAACGTCAAGAACAGCGAATTCCTGAATAACAAAAGCAGCGGTACTGCAGATCAGATTAGAAACAGCATGGGAAATACCGGCTTGTAACGGTAATGATCACTCCCGGGATATCCGCTGACAACAATTAAACAGAACGGTCATAACGAAAATCGCTGATGATCTTCAGAACACAGAAAATGCTGACAGATCAGAACAGAACATAAACACAAAAGCGTCCGTGCTCAGGTACGGGCGCTTTTGAATATGATATAGATATCATTTCGGAAGAACTCCAGAGAATCATTATCAGCCGCAGCTCTTGCAGATAGCAACTACACCGCAAAATACTCCGCCAAAAGCAAAGCTTATATCATATTTTTGACTGTGGCGCAAGTTGTGCGGTGTTGCCTTAAAGTATCAGAAATCTTCGTCGTACAGAAAGTCAGCCCAGTAATACTGGATCATATACTCGTTCTGGAACGAGTTGACTGCCCCGGGGTCGAGTTCCTTGAAACGGTAGTAATCGCAGTCGAGCACCTTGGTGTTGACTGCAAGGGCGTTGTAGCTGCGCACTATGGCCTCCTCTGCGCCGACGGCCTTGAGACTTTTTATCATCGCGTGGATGAGCTGCTGAACGTAATTCTGCTGCCTGGTGTCGTAAGGCTCATCCTCAAAAAGCACTGCGGCGATCTCCTTGGTGCTGCAAGAGCTGCCCTGGCGGTGAACGAGATAGGCAAATATCTCCTTCGACCTGCTCCTTTCAAAGCGTACGTGTTCGCCGTTTGGAAGGAACACATCGAAATTCCCGAAGCACTGGACCCTCAGAAGAGCATTCTCTTTCGGCAGGATAGGGAAACGCAGGTCGGCAAGCTCTTTGTCGATCTTCTCCTTGGTAACAGGCTTCATAACGTAACCGCTTGCGTGCAGGCCCATTGCCTCGCCGGTGTATTCTGAAAAACCCGTTACAAAAATAATGTTTATCTTCGGGTTCACCTCTTTGAGCTTTTTGGCCAGCTCGACACCGTTCATCCCGCGCATATGGATATCCAGCAGCGCAATGTCGCACCCGCCCCGCTTTGTCTCTTCAAGCAGGTCGTCCTGATCCAGAAATGCCGAGATGTCTGCATTGGGTCTGGATTGTCTGACAGCCTGCTCCAGCATCCTCAATGCCAGCGGTTCATCATCAAGACACAGTATCCTCATTTTTACCCTCCTTCTTAGGTATTATCACCCGCGCAGTCGTGCCCTTGCCGACTTCGCTTTCAATAATGATCTCAGCTCCGCACATCTCTTTCAGACGTTTCCTGGTGTTCTCCATGCCGACGTGTGAGCGTCCGTCGTCCTTCTTCGGAGCATTCATATCGAATCCGACTCCGTCATCTGAGATGATAACTTCAAAGGCGCTTTCCTTTTCGACAGAGGATATCTTCACTGTCCCTCCGCCTTTTTTCATACCGACTCCGTGCTTGACAGCGTTTTCGACCAGAGGCTGGATAGACAGCAGCGGCAGCTCAAAATCTGTTGCCTGTATGTCATATTCGATGTTCAGCAGATAGTCGAATCTCAGCTTTTCGATATACAGATAGTTTTTCAGATGCTCCAGCTCTGTAGTAAAAGGCACGGGCCTGGTCTGCTTGAGGGAATCCATATTCCCGCGGAGATAATCAGCAAAGGCGATAGTTGCCTTTTTCGCAGTCATCGGGTCAAGCTCACACATCATAGCAATAGATGTCAGAGCATTATACATAAAGTGCGGCCGTATCTGGGAGACCATTATCTGGACCTCTGCATCGTAAAGATCTTTCTGCACCTTCAGGTTCTCTTTATTGTAGCGGTCTATCTCCAGCGCCAGATCTGAAATAACATCCGCCAGGTATCCAAGCTCATTTTTTTCCTTGATATTGAACATTTTACCGACGATCTTGGCAGTGTTTTTATCCTCGGTGTAATCTATGAGCGCCCTTTGTATTTTTACGACAGGTCTGGCTGCTCTGCGGTAAAGCATGAATATCAGCACAGCCATTGTCAGCATAAGACCTGTGATGATCAGGATGATCACGATCTTGAGATTTGAGGTGATACTGCTTCTGAATTTGTCCCAGCTGTATGCTATGCAGAACACAGCTTTTGTCTTTCCGGAAAAGACCATTGGCTTGTAGGCGATATAGCAGTTTTTGTTTTCCGAGAAATCATCTGACAGTTCATAGATTATTTCCGACGTATTTTCCAGGATAGCTTTTTCCAGGGCTTTGTGGCTGTCCGCGTCCAGATCGTATCTGTATCCGAATCCGTGACATTCATTCCCGGCGCTGTAATCGCACAATGCCATTCCCTTGAAGCCTTCGGAAACATCCATAAGAAACAGCTTCTCGTAATGTACAGATTCAGATTCAGATTCAAATCTGATCTGTTGCTTCCAGTTGTTGAACTGGATCCTTGCTGCATAATACTGCATTTTTTCCGGCAGGCTGTTCAGCCACTCAGCACTCCAGTATTTATTCTCGCCGGTCACTTCATCAAATTCGAGCCATTCTTCTTCGGAAAGCGGCTCCCATTCTTTATCAGCATGGTTTTCCAGATAGGTGAGCATCCATTCGCTTACTTTTTGAGTTTCCGGTTCGTGATTGTCAACAAGGTTCAGATAGTTCTCTTCAAGGTCGGCTTCGATGTTTTCGTTCTGCGCTGTAAGATAGCTGTTAACAGCGTTTCGGTAGCTAAGCCATACAACAGCTGCCAGATGCAGCAGAAACAGCGGCAGCACGATCCCGGCTATCTGAAAAAGCAGTTTTCGGTTTTTTTTATTCTTCGCCATTTTATCGCCTCGCTTTGCTCTCAGCTCCAATTTAGTATATCATAATTTCAGCAAAAAGAAAAGAGGTTTTTGAATAAAATAGAGCAGAAATACAAAAAACGCCCCCGGGATATCTCCGGAGGCGGTTCAGAGCATCATGCAGTATCTTCAGCAGTCTGCGATGCTCATCATCTGTTTATTTTCTCTTGCGGGAGATCACCGAAGCCGCTGCGGCAGCCAATGCCAACGATGCTGCGAACACAGATACAGGGGCTCCCGTATCGGGGTTGCTGCCCTCAGAGGGGGTTTCCGGCTCGGAGCTGTCATCCTCAGAGCTTTCGTCCTCTTTGGAAGTATGTGTGAAGGTGACGACAAAGCCCTCGTCGGCAGAGCCTGTGATCTCGTATGAATAGGAGCCTTCGCCGTCGGTGCCGGTGATGGCGTCGTTCTTGAATACTCTGGTCGTGATCTCAGCATTGACCGGGACATAGAGGAGGGCTTCCCAGTTCGTGCTCTCATATATCTCGGCGGAGCCGTAGAAATCGCCTGATACAAAGAAGGTGATGATCGCGGAGGAGGGCCTTATGCTGTCCTTATTGTCTCCGTCGTTCCGGACAGCAGAGACCTTTACCTCTTTCTTCGGCGGTGCCTTGACTACTACCTCAAAGGAATCGAAAACAGTCTTCATTTCCATAGAGTCGTTTTGTTTCACATAAGTGACCGCGCAGACTGTGACCTTTGCTTTGCCGGGAGAACGGGCGGTGATCATGCCGTTCATATCGATGTCCTCGATCATTTCCATATTGTAGTTTATAGTACTGGATTTTGCATTTTCGGGGAAGAGCCTGAAATCGGCCATCCCTCTTCCGCCGACGGTGAGCTCGATGCTGTCTTCGGTGACATCCAGGCTTTCGGGGACGGCGGTGTCATCGAATACTGTCAGCTCATAGGAGAATTCCTCTCCGTCGTAAAGATGTGCAGTAATGGTCGTCTTGCCTGTGCTTTTGAGTTTGAACAGATTTCCGTCTTCTGATACGGCCGCAACCGTCTCGTCGGAAGAGGTCCATTTTATCATATTCTGATCCTGTGCATTCAGGGGATAGATGGAATAGTTGTTCGCAAAGGCATCTTCGTCAATATCGACTATCGGGTGAAGGTCGGAAAAATAGATCTCCTTGACCCTGACGACTTCGCTTTCGGGGATATATTTTGCGGTGAACACCCTGTCTTCGGATATCAATTCCATAGTCAGGTCGGCCTCATTGCCTTCTTCGTCGTACCAGCCTGCAAGGAAGGAGCCTTCTTTCGGATAATCCGGAGTCTGGGTCATAAACTGTGTGTTCTTCATGCCGGTAAAGCGGTCGAAATCATATTCGCCGTCGCCGTATTTCAGTGTAACGGTCTTGACTAGATCGGGAAGACTATAAAGATTGTTGTCATACCAGGTCAAGCCCGGCCTGACGGATGACTGACTCAGATCTCAAAGGTCGGCGCAGTAAACCGCTCAGAATGGCGGTCTGCCCAATACCCGAAACAAAAAGAGAGTCAGACTTTACACGTATGATCCCGGCTTTTTACGGCGATCATTCTCCTTCACAGATCGGTTCGGACTGCATTTCATTTTTGCTTACGGTCAGGTCTTTCACCCATTTGTATTTTCTCAGACGAAGCATTACCCAGGGGATCTTTCCTACCTCATCAAGGCAGGTGCAGGCGTAGACTGCGAGGACAGGGAAATGAAATACAAACGCACCGAGCAGTGCCAGAGGTATTGCGATGTAGATGAACATATTCTGCACGAACTGTATCTGTGTTGCAAGTGACACCGCCGTCATTTCGCTCTGCTCCACCCGCCCGAGCATAAGAGCATCGCAGGCGGCTACAAGAGCCAGCATAAGGCTTTGGAGCGCTATCGGCAAGGAAAGCGTTATCAGTTTTTTATAGAAAGCTTTATTTTCTGCTTTTGACATTTTACCACCACTGAAGTATTGACCGTTTTGTCGTCCCGTGTTATAATGATTATATTATATACGATTTCAGCCGCTTATTCAATACACAAAATCGCATAAATATTACATAATATCACAGAAGCAGGTGAGAATATGCCTGACAGCAACTATCCGAAGATATCAGCCGACGAGACATTCCGCGAAACAGTCGCTCACGGAAGCAGCGAATATCCGTTTAATTACTATTACGAGGATATATGGGTGTTTGAGCTCCATACTATAGACTGGCACTGGCACAGCGAGGTTGAGATCATCCTTGTGGAAAAAAGGGACAGCGTATCTTCTGGCAGGCAGCAGACGGTATGTGCTGCATGAATGCGATGAGGTTTTCATCAATTCCAAGGTGATACACCGTCTCGAATGTGAAGGCAGCACGATAATTCCGAATATCGTGTTCTCGCCCTCACTGCTTTTGCCCGAGGGCAGCCTTATATACGAAAAATATATCGGGCCTGTTATCAGCTCCACAAATGAATGTATGGTATTCACGCAGGAAAACAGTACCGAACAGCAGATAGTTCAGCTTATGAAAGAGGTTTTTGCACTGCAAAGTGAAAACGATAATGAGATAAAGACTGTCAGTGCTTTGCTTGACCTATGGAGACTTATTTGCTATTTGGCTTTTGCTGCCCGTAAACGAGTCTTTACGCCAAAGTATTATTCCGTTGGGAGTGAACCAAAAATCAGGAAGCCGCGGTTTTCCGGCGATTTCCCGCTGTTCCGACCCTGTGCATTTGACCTCGTTTGTCAAGTCTTTAAATCATATGCTTTTTTATTTTTTTTAATATTTTATTTACATTCAGTCCAGGATATGATATAATAAATATATACCACTTTATAAGTGTATTGTTTGCTTTATTTGTATGACATCGCCGCATGACGGCGGAGCCGCTGCTGATGATCTGACGATGGTTTGCCCTGAGTACAGGTGATGCAATGAGAAAAGAATATCAGAAAAAGACATACTTCACCCGGTCACCGTGAGCTTTGACCGCAGTTCATTTTAAGGCAACACCGCACAACCCGCGGCTGACGCCTCTGCACGCCATCTGCTTGCCAGCTTTCCGTCATATTACCCAAATTCTCCTTGACTTGCGTCAGCAAGCCTGCGTCGAATTTAGGCAATCTGACGAAAATCTGGACGGCGCATCTGACGCACAGGGGTTGTGCGGTATTGCCTTAATTAAATTATATGGGGAAGTGAAGCACTATGAAAGGTTTCTGTGAAAAGAAATTCAGGTCCATGCTTATATCAGGCACGTTCACCAAGGCAGTCATGTATCTTATGCTGCTGAGCGACAGCATAATCGCCGGGTTCTTCATAGGCGAATCGGGCGTTGCCGGCATCAACGCGATCACGCCGGTAACAGCTGTCGTCACATTCTTCGGTGATCTTGGCTCAACAGGCGTAGGTATTGTATTTACACGCGAGGTCGGAGCTATGAGAAAGCGCCGTGCCGATGAGATCTTCGGACAGGGTCTTATAATCAGCATCGGTCTGGGACTGATCTCCGCTCTTTTGATTTTTGTGTTCCAAAGCGCCTATTTCAGCGTAAGCGGCATCACGGGAGAGACCCTTAATCAGGCGGCTGAGTATTACCGCCTTGTGCCGATCAACGCTTTTCTGACTATTGTGATCTTCTACCTTGAGCAGATGGTCTACAGTGACGGAGACGAACTCTGCAACAACATCTGTTACGCTTTCCAGATAGGCGGAAATATCATCTGCTCTGTCATCCTGACAAAATTCTTCGGAATGACAGGTATCATCTTAGGCTCGGTAATAGGTAACAGCCTCGGTATACTTACCTGCTTGTGGCACTTTTTCCGTAAGAACAACACTCTGCATTTTGTGTGGCATCTGTCTGTTAAGGATTTTCTGCTTACATCGAGGTACAGTATCGTGGATTCCTCCGTATATATCTGCTGGGGCATTATGGACTATGTGATGATCGGCTTTGTTTCACGCAGCTACGGCGATCCCGGCCTGATAGCCCTCGCCGTGGTCGTCAGCCTGATAGAGTTCGGTGTCGTTCTGGACGGCGTGGGAATGGCTATGCAGCCGCTTGTCGGCACCTATTACGGAGAAAAGAATCACAGTCTCATAAAGAGAGTAACCAGGGCAGGCATCAAAGCAGCGATCATAGAAGGCGCTGCGGCGACCTTGCTTATTATGGTTTTTGCAAAGCAGTTCTGCGGTCTGTTCGGTGTTAATGAAGGAGAATCGCTCGCTATGGCGATGACAGCCATCAGGATCGTCTGTCTCGGATTTGTGTTCTGCAGTCTTGTATCGCTCACAACTTCCTACTATATGCTGATCGACCGCATAGGTATGGCGACCTGCTTTGCGTGCTTCCAGAACGGGTTGTTATACATCCTTCTGCCGATACTCGGATCCGTCATTTTCGGCATAAACGGTATGTGGGCGGGATTTGTTGCTGCTCCGATACTGACGCTTGTCTGCGCTATGCTTTTTGTATATCTCAGATTCGGCAAGGACAACTTCCCGTTTTTGCTTAATGATATGGATTCCGAGATCGTGGTTTTGGATGATACACTTAGTCCGGAGTCCGCATCCGCACTCTCCGTTCAGGTCGCAGACTGCCTGATTTCGCATCAGTACCCGAAAGAGACGGCAAACCGCGCCGGGTTGTTTGCTGAAGAGATAGGGCTGACCGTTCTGGACATCAACAAACAATCAAAGGATCCGATATTGGTCGAGCTTTCTCTTTTCTTTGAAGACGATCAGGTTCTTATCGTAGAACGGGATTCGGGAGTGCTTTTTGATCTGACCGACCCTGACGCACCTGTCAAAGGACTGAGCAGCTTCTTGCTAAGCGGTCTGATGGAAACGCACAAAGACAAAGCGTACCTCGTTACCACGGGCTATAACCGGAATATGATACGATTTGCAAAGGAAAATCAAAATGGGGTGAAAACATAATGAACGTATATGATTTTGACGGAACGATATTCCCAAAGGACTGTTCGATAGGCTTCTGTATCTGGTGTATGAACCGCCACCCTAAACTTTGGTTCACATTTGCTCCGAAGGCGATCAGAAATCTGATCCGCAGAAAGCGCGGGAAAATACCGGAGTATCTTATGCAGCGTGAGTTTTTCCGATATCTGACTCTGATAGATGATTTCGATAAACAGATCGAGCGCTACTGGGATAAGAATGAGAAGAAGATCGCCGCATGGTATCTGGCGCAAAAGAAAGATGACGATCTGATCATCAGCGCATCGCCGACCTGCATCATAGGACCCATAGCAAAGCGGCTCGGTGTTAATTATATGGCAACGGAGTACGACCGGAAATTCGGCGTGTTTCTGAATAATATGATGTACGCAAAGGAAAAAGCGGAGTACATAATAGATCACGGCTTTCCGATGATCGAGAATTTCTATTCAGACTCTCTCGCTGATACGCCGCTCGCTCTGTGCGCAGAGAAAGCCCACCTCGTAACCAAAAAGGCGAGCGTTGTGACCGACTGGCCCGACCTTGATGAGAAGACCGTGGGCAAGGTAAAAAAGAAGATCGACACGGGGTGGAATATCCACCTGGACGAATAGAGAGAATTATGTATATTATCATTTATGACTTCGGTACCAGCAGCGCAAAAACCTGTTTATTTAAAATCGACTCGGAAATACGTCTTGTCGCCGGTTCTTCCGCAGAGTACGGACTTTACATTACCGACAACGGCGGTGCAGAACAGGATACAGAGGAGTGGTGGTCGGCACTGTGTTCGACTACACATAACCTGTTTTTGAAGTCGGGCATCAAGCCTTCCGAGATAGACGGAATGGCTTTCTGTTCGCAGATGCAGGGAGCCGTTTTCGTTGATGAAAACGGAAACGCTCTCAGGCGTCCGATGAATTATCTGGATCAGAAGGGTGTCAAGGAGTACAAGGACTGCATGGGGCGCGGAATAATAAAAGTCTCCGGGTGCAGTCTTTATAAGCTTGTTAGGAACCTGATCGTCAATTACGCCGGTTCGACCAGTGCAAAGGACCCGGTCTGGAAATACAAATGGGTGGAAAAAAACGAGCCGGACGTTTTCAAAAAGATATATAAGTGGCTTGATATAGGAGATTATCTTACCTCACGCTGTACGGGCAGGATAGTCCGGACCGCAGACACGGCGTTTGCGACTTTCCTTTACGATACCAGAAGGAAGAAGGAAGGCTGGAACAAAAGTCTTTTGAAAATGTATAATGTAAACCCCGACCATATGCCCGACATCATCGACTGTACGGATCAGGCAGGCACGCTCACGGCAACGGCAGCTGAGGAGCTCGGGCTCGTTCCCGGGATCCCGGTATTCGGCGGCGGCGGAGATACGACCTTTGTCAACATCGGCGCAGGATGCACAAAGCCGGGAGATACGCATATCTACATAGGAACTTCAGGATGGGTATCAACTTTTATGGATCACCAGACTGTCGATATAAACGCCATGATAACTGGCGTACTGTCCGCAAAACACGGTTATTTCAATTATTATGCAGAACTCGAAACTGCCGGAAAATGCTTTGAATGGGTAAAGGATCATCTTGCGCTGGACGAGGTAGGCGTATATCTGGATCAGAAGATGATAACGGACGCGGAAAGCAAATATCTGAGCCTCTACGATTATCTTTCCACAGAGGTCGGCAAAGTTCCGCCGGGAGCAAACGGTGTTATCTTTACCCCGTGGCTCCACGGGAACCGCTGCCCCTTCGAGGACTCGAAGGCCGGAGGAATGTTTTTCAATATCCGGATCGGCAACGGAAAGAGAGATATGATCAGAGCCGTCCTTGAGGGTATTTGTTATCATCTGCGCTGGCTTCTGGAATGCGTAGAGAAAAAGGTCAAAACCTCAGACATTATCCGGTTTGTCGGCGGCGGAGCATTATCACCACTGACCGCTCAAATGCTGGCGGACATTACAGGCCGGACTGTAGAGACGGTTAACAATACGCAGGAGGTCGGCGCAATCGGAGCCGCTCTTGTCGTAGCGGCTGGTATAAAAGGCGAGGACGTGCTTGAATTATCGCGCCGACTTGTAAAAGTCAACCGCGCATACGTCCCAAATCCCGAAAACAAAGAAGCGTACGAGCGCAATTTCAGAGTGTTCAAAAATCTTTACAAATCAAACGCCGCAAATTATAAACTGTTGAATTCCTGACGGACAGCAGTTCGATTCTCCTCATCTCCGCCAAAATACAAACCGCGTAAATGCGTAGATCGCGCAGATATGCGGTTTTATTTTATCTTGACGATTTATAAAATATCTCTGTTTGCGATAAAATATGACACATTCTAATAAATATATGCCACAACAAGAGGGTGTTGCAACCGCAGCACCCTCTTGTTGGTATGGATCACTTAAGTGTTCCGTATTTTGCAACAGCTTCATCGATGGTCATAGCTCCCGTTCCGA
>CAMVEM010000107.1 GCA_947166515.1 uncultured Clostridia bacterium
CCATTATCTTGTTGAACGTAGCCTGCATATCATTCTTGCCGGCTTCGACCGCCTTCGCGATCGCGGGATTGGCGTTCTTTATAGCGACTGCAGAGTTGTTAGGTATATCGAGATCACAGAGCGAAATGTAGATGTCCGCTGCAGACGAGAGCTGTGATGTGAGCTTTTCAGCCTGTTTTGTGAGCTTGTCTCTTTCTCTCTTTTCCGCATCGATATCCTCGCCGACAAGAACAACATGTCGGAGATTTCCGTCCGGTCCGCGTTCGGATTCTATGAAGCGGATCCTTCGCCATGATTTATCCTTGTTCTGATACTCCATAGTAATGGACTTGATATCGCGGAGCCTTTCGTTAAGCGTGCTGAGATCGGCGAATTCGTGCACGGCATCCTTTGCGGACTCATCTATGGTGTTATCCATTACGTAATAAAGCATCTGCTGAGCATTACTGCGGTTTTCACCCAAGAGCTCAGTTATCTGCGGATTTGTAGCTCTTACCACGCTGAACGCATCCTTTATCAGGTCAAAATCATACGCGGACATATAGATGCTCGCGATAGACAGCATCTGATTGTTGAGCTTTTCTGCCTGTCTTGTGAGCTTGTCTCTCTCCTGCTTTTCCTTGTCTATGTCTTCGGCAACGAGCAGAACATGACGAAGCTCTCCGTCCGCGCCGCGTTCTGACTCTATGAAGCGTGTTCTTACCCATTTTTTAAGATTGCTAAGATACTCGATCGTAATCGTCTTCGTGTTGCTGAGACGTTCTTCGAGTGTACTGAGATTCATGAATTCATGGACCATTTCATGTGCGGACTCATCGGTGATCTTTTCCATGATCACATATAGGAGCTGCTGCGCGTTGCTTCGCTCCCCGCCGATAAGATCGATGACCTGCGAATTTGTAGCTCTTACCTCGCTGAACGTGTCATTCGCGAGATCGAAATCATACGCGGACATATAGATGCTCGCGATCGACGACATCTGATTGTTGAGCTTCTCTGCATACGCCGAGAGCCGGTCTCTTGCGCGCTTTTCGGCATCTATGTTTTCGAGCATCCACAGAACGTGCGTTACCTTTCCGTTTGCGTCACGCTCCGAAACGACATATCTTCCTCTTACCCAGATATTTCCGTAGCTTATGTACTCTACGGTGACAGTGTTGGTATCTTTCAGCTTCTCGTCTATGGTCGAAAGGTCGCAGAAATCGAGCGCTGCCTGCTTGGTCGGGGTATCGGGAAGCCCTCCCATTATCTTGTTGAACGTAGCCTGCATATCATTCTTGCCGGCTTCGACCGCCTTTGCGATAGCGGGATTGGCATTCTTTATCGCAACTGCAGAGTTGTTCGGTATATCAAGGTCGCAGAGAGATATGTAGATGTCCGCAGCAGACGAGAGCTGTGATGTGAGCTTTTCCGCCTGTTTCGAAAGTCTGTCGCTCTCGCACTTCTCGGCGGTTATGTCCTCAAGCATCCACAGAACATGCGTAAGCGTGCCGTCGGGCTTGCGCTCGGAAGCTAAAAATCTCGCTCTTACCCACTTATTCTCAAAGCTGATATATTCGAGCGTTAACATGTCTCTGTCAGCGAGACGCTCATTCAGCGTAGAAAAATCAACAAATTCTCTTGCCGCCTGTTTAGTGGGATTATCAGGCAATCCGTCCATGAGCTTGAAGAACGTGCCCTGTACATCGCCCAGATCACCAGACACATTTTTCACAAATTCAGGATTGATATCCTTTATCTGGCTCAGAGACATGTTTTCAAGGTTTATATCACTGAGCGAAAGATAAATGTTAGCAGCGGACGAGAGCTGATTATTCATTCTGTCCGCGAAGACTCCCTGTCTGCCGTATCTTATAAGTGCGATAATGAGCGCACTCAGAGTGAACAATGACAAAAGTACGGTCACGAGGAACATTATTCTTATCGGCATATACTCATCTGCCGTAGCAAGCAGCGATACGCTGTACCAGTCCCCGCGAATGGGTACTATATAAGCCGTGTAACCATGACCGCCGAATGAGAATTCAAAGTATGAAGACGCTGCGCTGCTGAGCTTTCCGGCTATGACCGCGCCGATAGTATCGGTCTCCTGTGTATAATTCTTTCCGATCTCGTCAGTATCCGTATGTGCTATGACCGTACCCTTCGAATCGAGTACCATTTCTTTCAGATTGTTGTTAGACTGTGTTTCACTCTCGATCACAGACTGGATATATTCAAGCGAAACATCAAGCGCAACGACACTTTTTCCGTCTGACATTGCCTTGGATATGGTCATGACTATTTTTCCCGTATGCACATCCTTGTACGGATCGACCAGAGCGAACTTTCCGCCCGCGGTCATAGCTTCATTATACCACGGACGTTCTCCGATCACATAATCCGGTTTTCTTATAACGCCCTGTTCGCCGTCAAATATCATGCCGTGTATGTACGCGTAAAGCTTTGTGGTATCAGCACCTATGGTATTTACCAATGAAGCATCCTGCTGTTCAATGAAGGCGAGTATATCTTTTTCCGGCCTGTTGTTCTTTATAAGATCGTTGAGCGTATATTCCGCGATAGAAACAGAATTTGAGCATTCGGACAGGAACTCGTTAAATTCATCGCCCGATTTCTCGGCGGCTACCTGACCTCTTCTGACCACGTTTTCGCCTATCGAACGAAGAAGCATTATATTATAGATCGTTATGAGAAAAATGAATACCAGAATAGCCAGGAACATAAACATAACGTTTCTTACTCCCTGGCTCCTTAGTATTTCCTTAAGCGAGATCTTGTTATTATTCATAAAAGACTCCTGTATTATATGTTCAGGATAACACCGGCCTGCGGAAATACCGTCGTTTCATCAGCATCCGGTGCTTATGCACATAATTATTCACAATATTATAACATATTTCTGAAAAAAAATCAATATAATTACCAACATTTTCAACAGAAGTCCGATTTTTTATGATATTCTCAGATATCGGAAACGGCAAGCTCCGCCCATGCCGGTAAAAATCCCGCTCCGAGAGCCACGCGCTGAGACGAGATATGCGATATGGATGTCCCGTAGAATGGAAGTATCCCTTTTTCAATCACCGCGTTTTTCAGTAGCGCAACAAGCGTTTTTCCTATACCCGACCCTCTCGCTCCGGGATCGACATTTATCCCGATCTGCCACATTGTAGGGCTGTCACAGCTTGCTCCCGCCATTCCGAGAATCTTTCCTTCACGCTGCGCCGTGACCGCGATCATATCGGGAGCTTTCTCACAGAACGCAAGGGCTTCTCCGAACCTTTCATCACCGCGGAACCTCTCCAGCTCGCCCTTTTCATACCACTTTATATCGAGCCCGTCGGTGCATACTTCCGATTTTACATCGGAAATATAGAACGGGTGGACGAATTTTATCTTCTTTCCCTCGCTGTGGAGTCTGTCGTTAAGCGGGCGAAGATTATCCGCTTCAAGGAACCACTCGCCTCCCGGGATCTTATAATGCTCTCGGCACCATGAGATGATCTCTTCTTTTCCAGCATAGAGAACTTTGTTGTTGGCCACGACGATCTTCAGAAAACACTCATCGTCATTCTGAAAGCGCCGTCTTCCGTCCATAGGTTTATATATCATAAAATGATCTTTTTCATCGCGCACTTCTTCTTCGGTGCAGCAATAGTCAAGCGCGAGCTGATGGCATAATATATCGTTCATACCGTTTCGTTCCTCCCTTTTTACCGTTCAATGAAAATTCTTACTGTCACGCCGCCGTCAGACGGTTCTATCTCCGAATAAAATTCCGACGTTTCGAGAAATGCAAGCGCCTCGCTGTCGGTCACGATCATAGGCCTGAGTTTTCCGTCAGCGCGGGTCTCATTTTCAATAAAGATCTTACAATCCGCACCGCTCATATCCTTGCCCGAGAGCATATACCGCGCAGATAGTGTGCACTCGCCGTTTTTTGCGGTCTTCTGCGTGTCAGTACCCGTGCCGGTAACAGTTCCGGAGAAATAATCTCCCGACGCATCGCCCGTGAAAGGCACCATAACGATATTCTGAGTATGTCCCGCAACAGACATCGGTTCAAGGCATCTGACATTTATAGTAAGTATAAGCTCGGGCATGATTTTTCTCCTTTGTCTTTTTTTCATGAACAATTATATCATCAGGCATAAACGTTGTCAACCGTAAGAATAAGTGAAAGTGTCTTTTTTACCACATACTGTTACTTTTTATTGTGAAATACGACAAATTGTTAAGTTTTTATCATATAATGTTAAACGTTTTCATCATTTTTATCTAAAATCAAGACAATATTTCGATATAAACAACACATTTCTGATACCAACGTTATCGTGATGATGTTATAATGCCAACAGAATGGCAGAGGAGTTCTGTCATAGTGTTCGTAATTTTTTTATTTTGGAGGTATCAGCAATGAAAAAACGTTTTCTCAGCATCCTGACATCTACAGCGATCGCCCTCACATCTATCATAACTTCAGCGATCTCCGCTGGTGCGGTGTCAAAATTCAACGGCAGCTATTTCGGCTCGGGATTCGATTATTACGAGACCGACAAGTTTGAGAAATCAAACGGCTGGTCTAACGGCGGAATGTTCGACTGCACATGGGACGCAAACAATGTGAAATTCAACGGCGGCGTAATGGAGCTCTCCATTACCGGCAATAGTTGGAGCGGCTATAAGGCTGCAGAATACCGCACCACACAGGCATACGGTTTCGGTATGTATGACGTAAGCATGAAGCCTATCAGGAACGACGGCGTGGTAAGCTCATTCTTCACCTACACAGGTCCGTCGGACGGAACTGCATGGGACGAGATAGACATCGAATTCCTCGGCAAGGATACCACAAAGGTACAGTTCAATTATTACACCAACGGTCAGGGCAACCACGAATATGTTTACAATCTCGGATTTGACGCATCACAGGGATATCACCAGTACGGCTTCTACTGGGACAGAAGCAGCATAACATGGTATGTTGACAAAAAGCCCGTTTATACCGCATACAACAATATTCCCCAGACCCCCGGCCGCATAATGATGAACGCATGGAACGGCAAAGGCGTTGACGAATGGCTCAAAGCTTACAACGGCGTTGCTCCTCTGACCGCAAGATATGACTGGATCTCTTACACAGCTCCTTCTTCCGGCAGCAGCAACAACAACAATAATAATAACAATACATGGAACAATAATCAGCAGCAACAGCAGAACAATAATAACGGCGGGGCTTTCGCATCCGGCAGGACCTATGTACTGAAATGCGTCAACAGCGGTAAGGCACTGGACGTTTCGTGGGGTTCCAAGGACAACGGCGCAAACGTTCTCCAGTACTCATACTGCGGCTATACAAACCAGAAATGGTATCTTGAAAATCTCGGCAACGGATATTACAAGATAATATGCGTAAACAGCGGCAAGTGCCTTGAAGTATCGGGCGGCTCAACAAGTGACGGCGCTAATGTTCAGCAGTGGGATTATTTCGGCGGCGAGCATCAGCAGTGGAAGATCGAAAGCGTAAACGGAAACTATCGTATAATCAATCGCAAGAGCGGCAAGGCTCTGGACGTTTCCGGCAGATCAAGAGACGATAACGCAAATGTTCTCATCTGGAGATATACAGGCGGCACCAACCAGCTCTGGACTATACAAGCAGTCTGATTTGTCGTAATACAATTTACCCAATAGCAAAGACCGCGGCATGACCTTCACGTCCTGCCGCGGCTTTTTTTATTACTTCTGTTCAGTTGTTTCTTCCTGCTGTGTTTTGTCCCTCATTCCGGTGACGGAATATACGAACACTCCGACCGATTTACCCTTCAGCGGGATCTCTCCTATCGGTTCGGCTGTGATACGATCCTTCACGCGCTCATAGACATCGCTGCTTATAAGTATCTGACTGCGTTTTGCATTCGCTTCGAGGCGTGCTGCGGTATTTACGGTATCTCCCATAGCGGTATAGTCCATTCTGAAGTCGCAGCCCATGTTCCCGACAACTGCGTCTCCGCAGTTTACGCCTACGCCGAATCCGACGCTCTTGCCGTATTTTTCCATGAACTTCTCTTCTATCGCGGCGCTTCCGGCAACTATATCCATAGCGGTCTTTACTGCACGGAATACATAATCGTCAAGATCGAAAGGTGCGTTGAACACCGCCATTGTCGCATCACCGACAAACTTGTCGAGCGTTCCCTCATTCGCGAAGATCGAATTAGTCGTGAGGTTGAGGTATGTGTTTACAATATCAACGACCTGCTCAGGTTCTAAGCTTTCCGACATGGTTGTAAATCCGCGTATATCGACAAACAGCACGGCGATGTGCTTTCTCTCGCCGCCAAGATTGATCTTGTAATTGCCGCTTTTTGAGATATTCTCAACTACCTGCGGAGCAACATACTTTCTGAAAGCGTTCATGATCCTACGTTTTTCGAGCGTTTCTTCCACATAGTTGAAGATAAGCTCTATAAAATATGCGAGCGCCGCGAATATCGGAGTATAGATCAGCGGAACGATGGTGCCCGAATTCCACATAAGCACACAAGCTACGCACCAAAGCACGATCAAAGCTATAAACACAGGCGTACTTATCCGGACTTTTGTCATTCCCGTAACAACGAAAACCAGCGCGGTGATCAGTGCGCATATCAGCGAGGGAAGAAGTCTGTCCGCGGGGATCGGGAATCTTCCGTCGATCATCGCCTGAACTATGTTCGCGTTGATCTCAACTCCGAACATCTGCTCCGAGCTTCCCGGAACGCTGAATTCATCACGCAGTCCCAGTGCGTAAGCGCCGACCATAACGATGCAGTCACGGAAAGCTCTCGGATCGACCGAACCGTCCAGCAGCTTGGTTATCGGGATATGCTCATAGTCACGCGGACGCCCCGCATAATCTATCCACATACGTTTCATAGCATCGAGTACGGGACTGTTCTGAGGCGTGCCGGTAAGCTCGCACCAGCGGGTATATATGCGGTATGCAAAATTCTGCATAGTCTCGCCCTCATAGTCCTGAGTCAGGCGCAGACTTCTCACAGAGCCGTCGTCGTTTACTGTCACATTCACAAATCCGAGCGTCGCACAGTCTTTGATTATCGGCTTGCTGACGGAATCTATGTGGGCGTAGTTGATATATCCCGTTCCGTCTTCATCGTTCTCATACTTTGCGGAATAGTTGATATATTCCGCAGCCACGACTTTACCGCTGTTTTTGCAGGCTTCGATCAGCTTCGCGTCCGTTTCCGCATCTTTTTCGCCAAGCATAAGAATATCTATAGCTATCAGCGCTGGATATTCTCCGAGCGTATTTATTACATCGGCGTAAACGTCACGCTTCCATGTGTCGTAATTTCCGAGCAGCTCTCGCGATTCATCGGAATCATCGATAGCTATGATCTTTATCTTATTGCTGACACCTCTCGGCCGGCGGTATAGAAGATCCTGCGCCGGCATATCGAGCGCGCCGAAAAGGTCAAGGAACGATACGACGAACGCGAGCGCAGCACACAGTACTGTTCCGGCGATAAGCCGGATCTTTTTATTTCTGTTCATTCAGTTCCCTTCGCTTTATTATTCCAAATAACTTGCATAACGTGACCAGAGAGTGCCAGAACGTTCTTCTGCTTCATAGGTTTTCCCTTCGTAAGTCACTCTGAACAGGTAAACATAATTCTCTTCTTCTGAATCGTAATACAACCTGTACGGATATAAGGGTTCATCACTGCTATATACTACCGTATAACAATTATAGCACCACATTGTATAGCAGTAATAATCTATACTGTCAGAATTTCCAATAGTTTCATAGGTAATTTCCATTGTCAACTCTTCATGGTTGTCAGGATCATCACCATCTTCTTCCTCATCCGGAAGATCCGACAGGCATTTTTTGCAGTATCTGCTGTAAATAGCTCCGTGATTGCATGCCGCAGGTGATTTCAATTTTCTGACAACCATATTGCTCGGATGATTACAATCATATACCATGTTATTGTTCGGTACGCTTGTTGTAACAGTACTGTACGAAAGCTCATCACCCAATGTCATTTCAATGTGGAATTCAAAGATCAGATTATCACTGTTGTCCGGATCACTATAATAAGTAACGGGATTAACGATCTTTGACCTGGTATCTCCGCCGCATTTGCTGCAAACATATATCGCATAGAATTTTGCGTCTGTACCCGAACCGAAAACATATTCGAGACGGTCGAAAACATGCTCCTGATGTACACACGGAGTCTCCGGTTCTGTCGTGGTCTCAGTCGTGGTTGTAGTAACAGTTGTATACGATTCTCCGCCTGTGTTAGTTCTAACATCTATCACGATACCGCCCGGAGTCGTCGTTGTGTTTTCCGGCTCTGTTACTTCTTCCGGGACAGTCGTTTCTTCCGGCACGGTGGTTTCTTCCGATTCCGTTGTCTCTTTCGGCACGGTCGTCTCCGGTAATGTTGTCGTCTCAGGAACAGTCGTTGTCAGCATCGGGGATGTTGACGACAGCGGGGTTGTTGTCGGCGGAACGGTCGTATCATCATTGCCGCCGTCCGGAGCGCGCGGAGGAGTTGTCGTATCATCCGTCACCTCGGACGGGGTTGTTGTGGAATCATCGGACTCGGTCAGGGTATCGGACGTATTTTTCAGGCTTTCCGGAAGAGTTGTGCTGTCTGGATTTGTGGTTTTCTCAGGTTCCGTTGTATTTTTCTTCTCCTTTAGCGGCTTGCCAGTATGATATGAGTTATAATTGCTCAGATCAACGTTTCTGTCTTCAAGCACCTTCTCTATTTCTTCCGGGGTGAAACATACGTCATGCCCGTTTATCGCCGCATCATATACCATGATAAGAACATCGGACCCGGTATCGTTTATGTTTATGGGATCAACATTATCATCGAGGTTCACATCGACTTCCTGAACATAATATGTAGTATCGTCGTCCATTTTTATTATGGTCTTGTAACCCGCATTTACATATACGATCTCATCTACAGAAGTGCCGTCGGGAAGAATACGGCGCGTCGCTACGGAACCGCCGAAAGTATATACTTCTGTGACCCACTTTCCGTCTGAATCCATTCTGGTCTCAACTATGAACAGCGTTCCTCTTACCGACAAAACGGCATTAGGCGACGTTATAACATAATCCTCACCATCACGGAGCGGCCGGGTTATCTCGTTTGAGATCCTGCCATATTCGAGCTTGATATTTGTGGATCTTCCGCCGGAGCCTATTGATTCAAATTTTGCACGGCTTTCTTCTTCAAGCTTTATGAATTTCTCATTATCGAGCGACATTCGGCTGTAACTCTGCACAGCGGTTATCATTGCAAAGCCGTCTGTAAGGTGCATATCGGGATATGCTTTATACACGTCGCCTTTGTTCTCTATCGTGACATCTCCGACTATCTCATTGACGCTGATAGAACCATAACCCTTGTCACCGCCGTTCAGCAGTATAATAAGCACGACCGCGGCAGCTATGAGAACTCCCGCGATTACAGCTATTATAACTATAAGTCCCCGTTTTCCCTTTTTTGTGTTTTCCATCCGATCCTCCGAAAGCAATACGTTCTTTAAATCTATTACCCGTCCAGGCGAATATATATCGGCGATGCGGGCAGCAGAGAACGCTGTCCCACTCTGTTATACTCTGTGATATTATAACACATAAATAATAGTTTGTAAACAGAAAATTGTCAAAAAATTATCTATTTTCAGGAATATTGTATATCTGCAGTTTTATCTCAAACTTTAGATCATTTACGTTGATATTATTTTTTTATTTCATATTTTTTTACATATGAGCAATCCGCTTTTAGTATATATCAAAACAACTGCCAAAATAAAAGCCTTCCGGTCTATTCACAGACCGGAAGGCTGAAAAACATCTTATCAGACTTTCTCAAGACCGATATTGATCTTTTCGCCGTTGATATCCCATTCCTTGCTGTTCGGAAGATCGCCGGCATCTATGCTGTCTGCGAGGACATCTCCCGCAATTGACGCGCTGTTGCGCTTTATGATATCGATGAGCTTGTCGTTTCCGCTGAAGCGTGCATTGATATGATCCATTACCTCAAAGCCGCTTTCCTTACGCATTGTCTGGATCTTGCTGACTATCTCGCGGACATAGCCTTCCTCGATAAGCTCAGGAGTGAGCGCCGTATCGAGCGCAACTGTGATGCTGCCCTCAAACATTGTGCAATAATCTTCCTTCTGCTGCGCTTCGATAAGCAGATCGTCCTTAGTCAGCTCTATCTCGCCGATCGAGGTATTCAGCTTCATCACACCGTTCTTATTGAGCTCTGCCATTGCCTCACCGCTGCGGTTTGCGGAAATGTCGGCAAGCGCGTTCTTGATCTCGCCTAAGTTCTTTCCGTACTTCGGGCCGAGAGTTTTAAGCTGGGGCTTGAAGTT
>CAMVEM010000108.1 GCA_947166515.1 uncultured Clostridia bacterium
GTGCCACCTCTCCCAGAGGGAGAGACACCCCACACCCCACCTGTTTGTGGCGGGCGCACCCGAAGGGGGTTTTAGGGGGCGCTGCATTATGCAGCGATTGACCGCCCAAAAGCGCGCACGACGCGCGCATAAAAGGCGGTCATAGGCGATTTCGGAAAGCCCCCCTAACAGGGGTTTGGGGGCGATAGCCCCCAAAAATCACTTTATCAGATCAAGTATGTTGCTTACCACGCGGTCGGTGGCGTCCGGCACATTAAGCGCTGCCGCGCTCTTTTCCATTTCGGCGAGACGCGCCCGGTCGTTATACAGCGCTTTCACTTCGCCAAGAAGAAGCTCCGGCGTCAAGTCTTTGTCTTCTATAAGTATTGCCGCACCGCTCTTGCTCATTGTGAGAGCATTGTAATACTGGTGGTTCTCTGCAGCCTGCGGGAACGGTATCAGTATGCTTGCGCGGCCGGCAGCTTTCAGTTCCGTAAGCGTCATAGCACCCGCGCGCGATATCACGAGATCCGCAGCGCAAAGGCAGGTGTACATATTGTTTATATATTCCTGCGGGCGGAATCTCTCGTCCGGAGCTATGCCGACGCTTTTCATCAGACCTTCGAACATATCCTTGCCGTTACCGCCGAATGAATGTATGTGGTTTATATCTTTCGCTTCGGTCTGCTCCCATTTGACAAGCTGTGCGACAGCTTCGCTTATCTTGTTTGCGCCGAGGCTTCCGCCGAATGACACTATAGTCATTCCGTCGGGCAGTCCGAGCTTTTTCAGCGCGGAGCTACGCTCTTCTATCGGGATATTGCTTCTCAGCGGATTTCCGGTTATCACGCATTTTTCCTTGTGCGGGATATGTGCAAGTGCGTCCCCGTTAGGAAGCAGCACCTTATCGACATGCTTTGAGAGCATAGTTGTCGTCATTCCGGGGAGCGAGTTACTTTCGTGTATCGCCGTTTTTATCCCCATTTTTGCGGCTGCCGTAAGTATCGGCGCGCAGACATATCCGCCGGTCCCGATAGCGATATCCGGCTGAAATTCTTTCAGGAGCTTATGTGCGTATCCTTTTGCTGTGATATAATAATGCACAGCCTTGATATTTCTTTTTATGTTCTGCGGTGTAATCTTGCGCTGGAGTCCGTCCATTCTGAACGATGTAAAGTCATAGCCCGCATTTTTTACGAGCCTTTCTTCCATTCCGCCGACCGCGCCGACAAATTTTATCTCGCTCTCAGGGAACAGCGCTTTTATCTTATCCGCGATCGCAAGTGCGGGATTAATGTGTCCGGCAGTTCCTCCTGCCGCGAAGATAACTCTCATTATGCTATCGTGGCCTTTCGTGATATATTGAGCACTACGCCCATTTCGGCAAGCTGCATCAGAAGCGCCGTGCCGCCGTAGCTTAGGAACGGGAGCGACACGCCCGTATTAAAGAACGCATTCGACGCGACCGCAATGTTAAGGAATGCCTGAACGGCTATCTGTATAACTATTCCCGCGCACAGCAGCATACCGAACTTATCCGGCGCCGATGCCGCGATGTAAAATCCTCTTACAACAAGGATGAGGAACAGCAGTATAACTACCACCGCGCCTACGAATCCGAGCTCCTCAACGATAACGGAGAAGATAAAGTCGTTGTTTACGAACGGAAGGTAGCTGTATTTCTGGTGGGAATTTCCGAGTCCCTGCCCGAAAAATCCGCCCGAGCCGATAGCTATTAGCGACTGGTATGTCTGGAAGGTCTTATCTCTGATATCGGCTTCCGGGTCCTTAAAGCTGAGCATTCTGTCTGATACGTAGTCAAATCCCATCATCGGGAACACTGCGAATACCATTACTGCGGCAAAGGCTATCAGTCCGAGTACGAGCAGAACGTGCGGTATGCGCGCGCCGCCTATGAATACCATTGCTATGGATATTACGAGGATTATAAGCGTTGCCGAAAGATGCGGCTGGATAACGACAAGGAAGCACGCTATGCCGACACGTATCATTACGGGTACGAAGCCATGCCAGAAATTGTTCATCTTGTCATAGTTCCGTTGCATATACGCCGCTATGACCATTATTGTAACGAATTTCAGGATCTCCGACGGCTGTATCGTGATACCGCCTATAGCGAGCCAGCGTTCCGCGCCGTTTACGGTGTTACCGAACAGACGCACCAGAAGCATCATTCCTATCGCGCCTATTGCCGCGAAATGGAGCACGACCTTTGTCATCAGTATGTGGTAGTCGATGAACGATATCACTATCATTGCCGCCACACCGATAAGTGCAAATATTCCCTGGCGCTTTATGAAGTAGAAGCTGTCGCCGTAAGCGTACTTTGCCGAGGCGTAAGTAGCTGAGAACAGCATTACAAGTCCGAATGTCAGCAGTATTATTACTATAAGGAAGAATGAGAAATCAAACCTCTGCGGTATCGAGAAGTCTATCAGTCTTTTCTTGTTCTGCGGTACAGCCGCCTGTGCATTCAGCGGCTTCTGAGTTTTGTCGGCAGGCTTTTTACCAAGTATAGGAAGTCTCAGCGGCTTTTTTTTCGGCGCCGGCTGTACCGCCGGTCTTGCAGGAGCAGCCGCGCTCTTGTATGTGCGTCTTTCAAGTCCCTGTGTGTTGTCCATTCCTGCCTCTCACTCCTTTCTGTTTTTGTCGCTCTTTATCGCTGCGCTTGAGAGATTTTGTCGCTTCGCTTGAGACTGGGGGAAACCTTTTGTGAACAAAAGGTTCTCCCCCAGACCCCTTTCCAAAAGACTTTACTCGCTTCGCATTTAAGCAGAAAAGTCTCTGCGCTTATATTCCGTATGTCAGCAGTACCGCGGCCGTGCCGGCTGCTGCACCGATAAGGGAGAATACTATAACTATCTTTACTTCCTTCCAGCCGCGCATTTCAAAGCTGTGGTGGATAGGAGTCATCTTGAATAAACGCTTGCCGTGCGTGATCTTGAAATATGTCGTCTGAATGAGCACCGTCAGAGCTTCCCAGATATATACCGCCGCTGCGACTACCATGAGAACTTCGGCGTGCATACTTATTCCGAGCGTCGCGACCACGCCGCCGAGGAACATCGAGCCCGTGTCACCCATAAATACCTTCGCCGGGTGCCAGTTCCAGACAAGAAATCCGAGGCATCCGCCCGCCGTCGCCACAGAAAGCACCGTGAATCCCGCAAAGTCGAATATCGCCGAGATTATCGCAAATGCTATGCAGTAAACGAATGTTACCGTACCGCACAGTCCGTCTATACCGTCGGTAAGATTGACCGCATTCACGATATAAAGTATGCCAAGCCCCATTATGATGTAGTAGATTATGCCGAGATTGGGGGTCTGACCTATAAACGGGAAGTCTATCGAGGTTTTTGTATCTCCGCAGAGTAGATTTGCCGCAAAATATGTCGCAATGACAAATATCTGCAGTACTATCTTCTGCATCGGAGTAAGTCCTTCGTTCTGCTTTTTCTTGACCTTTATGAAGTCGTCGAGAAATCCGATAAATCCGAAGAAGAAAGCCGCGGCTACCGCGATTATAAGCTTGTAGAGCTTCTGCTGAGACACATCGTCATATCCGATGAATCCGTTAAGTCCGAGCAGTATCATTCCTGCCGTAACGGCGACAACTGTTCCGGCAATGAACATCATGCCGCCCATTGTCGGAGTTCCCTGTTTGTCCTTTTTATGCCATATCGGACCTATATCGAGTATCGTCTGACCGAATTTCAGTTTCCTGAGCCACGGTATCAGCACAAATCCGAGCAGCACCGTGACAACTGCTGCCACAAAAGCGGTAACAATTATCGGTAAAAGCATTTATTATCGCTCCTTTATCCGCAGAGTTCCTTTATTATCTCATGTTCGCTGAAGTGGAGATATTCGTCTCCCACAGCCTGATATTCCTCATGTCCCTTGCCGCACAGAGCGATAACATCGTCCTTTTTGGCGAGAGACACCGCATATTTTATCGCTTCGAGCCGGTCGGTGAAGCTGTGTATCTCGCAGCTCCCCTCAAATCCGGAGATGACCTGATCTATTATTGACTGCTGGTCTTCATGTCTCGGGTTGTCGGAGGTAACGACCGCGATATCCGCGAATCCCGACACGCATTTTCCCATTGCGGGACGTTTTCCGGCATCGCGTTCGCCCGCGGCTCCGAACACAACTATAAGTCTGCCCTTTACAAAAGGCTTTATCGCGGACAGCGTTTTTTCGAGGCCGTCCTCGGTGTGCGCATAGTCGCATATAACAGTATAATCGCTGTCATACAGCACTTCCGCGCGTCCGCATACGCCCTTCACCGTGTTGAGCGCGAAGACAGTCTGTTCTATGGTGAGTCCGGCTGAGACGCACGCTGCGGCGGCTCCCATGGAGTTCATCACGTTGAATTTTCCGGGCATCGGTATGCTTATGCGGAAGGCTTTCTGGCTTGCTTTATCCGCGAGTGTGTATGATATCCCGCCGCTTCTTGGTGTTATACTGCACGCGGAAACGTCGGTCATTTCTTTTTCGCTTATGGCGATAAGCTTTATACCGCCCTGTGCTGAAAGCTCGTCATAGAGCCGTTTTCCCCACGGATCATCTATGTTTATCACTGCCGACTTGCAGCTTGAAAACAGGCTTTTCTTCGCCTGATAGTAATTTTCCATAGTGCCGTGCCAGTCGAGGTGATCCTGCGTCAGATTGGTGAATATGCCGCATTCAAAGGTCTCACCGACGAAACGCGATTGCGAGAGCGCCTGAGAAGAGGCCTCCATAGCGCAGTATTCGGCACCGTTATCAAGCATTTCTCTGAAATATCCGTAGAGATCGAACTGATACGGCGTGGTGAGGTGCGCTTCGTACGTCTTTCCGCAGACATCATAGCCTGCTGTTCCTATGCAGCCGCACTTGTGCCCGTTTTCGTTCAGTATATGTTTAATAATATTTACACTTGTTGTTTTTCCGTTTGTTCCGGTAGCGGCAATGAGTTTCAGCTTCTTCGTAGGCTCTCTGTAATATCTTGACGACAATATACTGAAAGTCTTGCGCGTATCATCGGTGATTATCTGCTGAGGAAGTCCGAGGCCGTGATCGACGACAACGGCTGATGCTCCTTTATCGAGCATATCCCTGCAGGCAGAATGACCGTCGAAGTTTCTTCCGGTAATTGCAACGAATACATCACCCGCTTCAACTTTTCTTGTATCATCTGTTATTTTGCCGATCTCTCTGTCGGAAATACCGGCTCGTTCATTTTCTTTCAGTATATCATACAGCCGCAATTTGCAGCCTCCTTCGGATAGAGTACAGTATAGGGGGATATATCAGCCGTCTTTCAGGAGGGAGGGAGAGAGGAGGGGTCCGGGGAGGGGAGAGGGAGGGAAACTCATTTCTGCGTACAGAAATGGGGTTCCCTTCCTCTTCTCTCCCCGATCTTGAGCGCAGCGGCGGAATTCTCGAGCGCAGCGACCAGAATCAACCTGCGTCGGAGTCGTTTACGAGGAATGTTACCTCGATAACGGTACCCTTGCTGACTTCGGTGCCGGGCTCTATGGACTGGAGCGACGCTACTGCGCCCTTATTGTTGACAGCGCCGCCGGTGAGAGACACGTTCAGTCCGGAATGATTGAGCTTGCTGTTCACCTGATCTACCGTAAGTCCGGTGAGGTCGGGGACTTTGACCATCTGGTGCTCGGTGCCCTGCATATAGATAACTACCGTACCGTTCTTCGGGATAGGCGATGCCGCTTCGGGGACAGTGTTCTTGACGATAGCGGCGGATTCGTCGCCGACGATCTCATATTTAAGACCGCGCGCGTTGATAGATGTAATGGCGTCGAGCAGCGAAGAGCCGTAAACATACGGAACGGTCGTATCCTGTTTTTCGAGTTCTTCGGCCGTATATTGCGGATAAACGCCGAGATATTCGAGACATTCACTGAATACGGCGGAAACGACAGGAGCTGCCACGCGGCTTCCGTAGTACTGACCGCCGAGAGGTTCGTCAACGCAGACAAGCATGATATATTCGGGATCGTCCGCGGGAGTGAATGCACAGAACGAGCCGACATAGCGCATATCCCAGCTGTGGGTGTATTCGTCGAGCTTCTGGGATGTACCGGATTTTCCGCCGATGCGGTAACCGGGAATATAGGCGTTCGAGCCGCCGTTGAAGGTAACTATGTTTTCTGTGATAGAACGCATAAGTTCGGATGTCTCGCCGCTTATGACCTGACGTTTTACCGTAGTTTCGGTGGACTTCACAACATTTCCGTTGCTGTCAACTATCTTGTCAACTATGTAAGGTTTCAGCAGATAGCCGCCGTTAATGGCCGCGTTGAATGCGCAGATCATCTGTATCGGGGTTATCTTGTTGGTCTGTCCGAAGGACGAGGACGCGAGCTCGACGTTACCCATTCTCTCGTAGGGAACAAAGAGCGGGCTTGCTTCGCCGGGGAGATCTATACCGGTTTTTTCGGTAAATCCGAAAGATGTGAAATAGTCGCTGAACAGTCGTCTGCCGAGCTTTAATCCTATCTGAATGAAAGCTGGGTTGCAGGAAGCCGTGATAGCGTCCTGGAGCGGAAGCATACCGTGACCGCCGGTCTGCCAGCAGTGGATGTTCGTTCCTTCAACATTATATACGCCGGGGCAGTAGAACGAGGAGTTCAGATTTATGACCTCTTCTTCGAGCGCAGACGCGCAGGTTATTACTTTGAATACCGAGCCGGGGAAGTAGAGCTCGGAGACCGCCTTGTTCTTCCACTGGAGTTCACGCATAGCGGCGCGGGTATCTTCCATCTCCTTCTCAATGCGGCGGTCTATTTCTTCCTGATCCGTAAGGCTTCCCGCCATATAGTCGAGTACGAGCTGGTCGTGAAGCTCGGCGAGCTTCTGTTCGTCCTGATCCGAAAGCTTTGACGGGTTGTTCAGATCATAGCCGGGAGCCGTCGCCATTGCGATTATAGCGCCGGTCTTGGCGTTCATTATTATACCGGTGGCGCGGTTTGCGACCTTATGCTGTGTGACCGCGCTTTCGAGATTCTTTTCAAGGTAATACTGGACCGTGCTGTCGAGGGTGAGGACTATGCTGTTACCGTCGCTCGCTTCATAGCGGTTCTCATAATCGTAGGGCATGGCGTTGCCGTTTGCGTCCTTTGCCATGACGATAAGTCCGTTGGTTCCCTGGAGATAATCGTCATAGTAGGCTTCAAGGCCGTAGATGCCCTCGTTGTCATAGTTCGTGAAGCCGATAAGGCTCGAAGCCAAGCTGTCGTTCGGATAATATCTCTTGCTGCTTTCCATGAGGTTTACAGCAAAAGCGGCAAGCTTTTCTTCCTTTATGAACTCCTGTACCTTATCATAAATAGTCTTGTCAACTTTTTTCTTGACTATGAAATATTCATTTTTAAAATTCTTGCAGCCGTCGCGTATCTTCTGGACGTCAACATCGAGGATATTCGCGAGCGTTGTGCAGATCTTATCCGTAACTGCGGGCTTTCCTTTTTCGAGACGGGTTTTGTCATCCTCGGCTATCGCTTTCGGGGACAGCACAACGTCCCACACGGTAGTGCTCTGTGCGAGTATCTTGTTGTTGCGGTCGTAGATAGTGCCTCTGTTAGCGGTGATAGTATAGCTGCTGAGCTGCTGGGAATTCGCCTTTGAGCGGTAATATTCCGATTTTTTAACTGCGGTGTTGTATATTGCCGACGCGATATATCCCGCGACCATAATAAGCACAATAAGCACGACCCAAAACATTCTCCGCTTCATTTTGTTGGTCGGAGCAAGAATGGGCGTGCTCTGCATATTATCGGGCATTTTTTTATCTGTCATTATTATCTCCTTGGGAGGTGGCCGGACCCTATCGGTATCAGGTATTCAGATACCCTATAAAACCGTACAGTGCGGACGCACGTCCGCACTAAAAGTATATTGGCTTTGTCCGGGATTTATGACTTGAATCCGAGGAATTCGAGAATACTGTTGAACCAGTTCTTTATCGAAACAAAGATGTTGGTGTTTGTCTCTGCGACCTCGGTCATTTCTTCGGTATTGAGTGTGATATAGGTTATCTGTGAGCTTTGTGTTTTCTGCAGTCCGAGCTCCTGCGACGCGATCTGTTCAACGTTGTCGAGCGTGAACTTGCTGTCGAGCAGAGAGTGAAGGCGGACGTTCTCGCGCTCCATCTGTTCGAGTTCGGTCTTCTGGTCGCTTATCTCCGCGGTAAGATCGGAGATCTGCACCTTGCTGTAGAGCCATGCGAATGCGACGAGCACAACAAATGCAACGGCAGCGAATACAGCAATAACGCTTCCGTTACGTCCGACTGATTTCTTCTCGGTGATCTTTATTTTTGCTTTTTCCTGTTTTTCCTTCTCACGGCGCGCACGTCTGCGCTCAAGTTCCTCATCCGTGTCAAACAGCGAAAGATCATACGCGAGGTTTGAATTGTCGTTGTACATTAAACATCATCCTTTTATCAAGGAGCCGCTTACTGCGGCAGCTTTTCAATTATCCTGAGCTTTGCGCTTCTGCTGCGGGGGTTGTCCGCAAGCTCGGCTTCGTCCGCCGTTATAGGCTTTCTTGTGATATGCGCGGCTCTCGGCTTTTTGCCGCAGACGCATACCGGAAAGTCTTTCGGGCAGGTGCAGCCTGTGCACCAGTCGTTAAAGCGCTGTTTTACTATCCTGTCTTCGAGTGAATGGAACGTTATCACCGACAGCCTTCCTCCGTCGGATAACAGTTCGAATATGTCGTCGAGCGCCGTATTGAGCGCGTCGAGTTCACCGTTCACTTCTATCCTTATCGCCTGAAATGTTTTACGGCAGGGATTTTTTTCCTTCCGCACTTTCAGAGGCACATTTCTCTTTATTATCTCCGCGAGCTCGCCGGTCGTCTCTATAGTGGCGTTTTCACGCGCTGATACAATGCCGTGAGCTATTCCGCGGGCGAATTTTTCTTCGCCGTATTCAAAAAGTATTTCCGCGAGCTTTTCTTCCGGGTATTCGTTCACCACATCGCGGGCGCTCATTCCTTCGCCGCTCATTCTCATATCGAGCGGTGCGTCGTTGTGGAAAGAGAATCCGCGCTCCGGGTCGTCGAGCTGATGTGAGGACACGCCGAGATCCATGAGAGCTCCGTCGAGGCGGTCAATGCCGAGCTCGTTGAGAGCTTCTTTTATCTCGCTGAAATTGCGGTTCACAAAAACCGGGTCATACCCTTCGAGACGCTTCTTGGCGGCTTCTATCGCCTCAATGTCGCGGTCGAAGCAGATAAGTCTTCCGGTTTTTCCGAGCTTCTTGGCAATTTCGAGGCTGTGACCTCCGCCGCCTGCAGTGCAATCGGCGTATATTCCGCCTTCTTTTATGTTCAGGCCGTCAACGGCGGGTATGAGCAATACGCTTTTGTGTGAGAATTCCATTACAGCTCAAGCTCCATAGCTACATCGACGAGCGACTGTGCATTCTGCTCTTCGTTGAACTTCTCCCACTTCTCTTTGTCCCAGATCTCCGCGCGTCCCTCAAGCCCGACTATTACCACATCGGTGGAAAGTCCGGCGTATTCGCGCAGCGGGGCGGGTATCAGTGCGCGCCCCTGCTTGTCCGGTTCGATCTCGAATGCACTTCCGAACAGGACACGCTGGAGATTGGCCGTCTTGGTCTGCGGGAGCGTTCTTATCTTTGCGACAAGAGCCTGCCAGTCCTCGACGGTATAGACTTTTATACATTCTGCGCCTATTGTTTTGGAGATCATAAACACAGCGCCGAGTTCTTCACGCAGCTTTACCGGGAAATTCATTCTTCCCTTTGCATCGAGTGTGCTTTTGAATTCGCCGCGCATGTCTATCATCTCCTTTCGCAGTGGATTTTCGCTCGTACCGTCGTTTCATGGCGGCACGAGGTAACATAAAGTTTTCAACATTTTCAACATGGTGGGGGCATCAATGGGAGGTTTAGCCGGCAGGACTGTTGAAAACTTAGTTGAAAAGGTTAAAAAGTGACTTTTTTGCCAAAAAAGTGGACAAAAAACCACTTTAGTATCATTATACACTCCGCGTGGTAAAAAATCAAGGCTAAAATTGCAATTTAAAAGCCTAAAAGCATAAAACTTTTAAAAGATTTTTTGTTTATATTAAACAAAATTCAACCCGCGATTTTGAGTTGTATTCACAAAAAATTGTCGCTTTACGCAAAATATTGTATTTTTGATGTTGACTGAACACTATATTTTGTGGTGAGCGCGTAAAGGTGGTTTTTTCGTCACTTTTTTTTCGTGGTGAGATGTGGTATAATAACAATAAATCATAATTTGTAGGTTTTTCTGGGGGGCTTTCCGTAGTCGCCCATGACCGCCTTTTATGCGCGCATCATGCGCGCTTTTGGGCGGTCAATCGCTGCAT
>CAMVEM010000109.1 GCA_947166515.1 uncultured Clostridia bacterium
ATATTCATGACAGGCTCTGAGAACGATAAGAGAAATTCCGGCGTGACCGGGGACGGTCAGCCGATACCGAATGAATATTCTGTTAATCTGAGGACTTTCAGAGGTGCTCTGTGCTCATATTACGGTGCGAGCGGCTACGGCGACAGCAGATTTTTCATCGTTGACGCACAGGATCTCACTGATGAAGATCTGAACAGCCTGAAAGAAGTAAAGAACGAGGATGGCGGACAGCTCCTCCCGGATGAACTGATAAATGCTTTCAAGGAAAAGGGAAGTGTAGCGGGACTTGCGGGACGTCATACGGTGTTCGGTCAGACGATAGAGGGCTTTGATGTGATCGTGAAGATCTGCACATCCGAAACGCAGGGCGATTTTGCAGAACCGGTAACGCCCATATATATAAACAGTATCACGATTGGCGAGTATCACGCCGGTTAACGTTAAAGACCGCAGGATGCGATCGGTAAAAGGTACCTTAAAGGTATCATCAGACGATTGTAAAAGCAGAAATGTATCTCTCCCCGCCGGAGGCGGGGAGAGATACAAAAAATACTTTTATGTATTAAAAGTATTTTCATAGTTTTACGATCGGCTGTAAAGGTATCATGTAAAGGAGTATGATGTGAAATGCTAAGGATACTGAAAAAGGCGGCAGCGATAGTTGCTGCGGGAATGATTATGATGTTCTCGCTCGCAGGCTGCGGTGATGACAAGATCGAAGGAAACTTAAGCGAAGTAAAGTATAATCCCGATGAAGAGGGAGTTTACGCGGTAATAAATGTCAAGGATTTCGGTGAGATCACCTGCAAGCTGTTCCCAAAAGCGGCTCCGAAATCTGTCGAAAGGTTCATCGAGTTCGCAGAGCGCGGATATTACGATAACCGCACGATACACCGCGTTATCAAGAATTATCTGATACAGGGCGGATCTCTGAACGGAGACGGAAGCGACGGAAATATCCCCGAATCTCAGTATGTGCCGGTCGAAACATCTGATCAGACATATAATTTCTACGGTGCGCTCTGTTTCGCTTCATCAAAGAACGGGAGCTATGCTCAGTTCTACATAGTCAACAACAACAAACCGCCGCATATAGATACGATCGTTGAGACGATAAGCGGTCAGCTCGCGGACGAAGCATTTTCCGCAAGACTTACACCTGAGGACAAGGAAAAATATGAGAACTACATCAAGAGCCTTAAGGAGATAAAGCCTGAGGTAAAGGAAAAGTACGAGAAAGTCGGCGGAAACTTTGAGCTTGACGGTACCAGCACGGTATTCGGCCAGGTGATAAAGGGATTTGACGTGCTTCAGGCGATATCATCGGTAGAAGTAGTTTCCGGCAACAAGATCGACGATAAGAAAGAAACGCCTTCAAAGCCGATAGATTCGATAACCATAGAGACTATCGAGATCATAAGGATCGAACCTGCGAATGCGGAAGAAACGACCACTACCAAGAAGGCCGGAGCCAAGACGGTGAAGACCACGACAGCCGATGAGATAATCAATGCGGAGACGCTTCCTACGATCTCTTCGTCTGAGGATACTACGGCTCCAGCGGACGGCGGAGAAGGCTCTGACAGCGCAGAGGACGGCGACAGCACGCCTGCTGCTGGCGCTTCTCAGGAAACATCTCAGGATAATTCTCAGGACGCCGGAAACGCAGATCAGACCGCTGTAGTCACTGAAATATCCGCCGAATCTTCTTCATCAGAAGAAGATATTGTGGTGGTTGACGGACAGTAACCGTTTACAATCACTTTTCAACAGTTTCCGTGCTTGATTCTTGTGTATTATCACAAAGCAATATGAACACGAGCAAAGCGGAAATATCAGCTGAACATTGTATATTTTTCAGAAATATAGTCGCTTTGAGGCAATTTATTTGTATATAATCTATATTTATGTTAAAAATATATGGTGAAAATGTAGATTTTGTAAAAAAATACTTTATTTTTAGGTAATAATGTGATATAATTTTATCGCATGAGTTATAAGGGAACCTCTATAAATCCCATTTGAAAGAAAGTGTTTTAAGTACCCTTAGGACATAATAATGCAGGCAGAATAAAAAGCTCAAACGGAATTGAACTGTGATATTCTTCCCCAAAGCCTATTGTACACTTTCCGGCGGAAAGTGCGCGGCGGGTCAATCCGATGAAAGTCGGAAATACCGGATAAGAGGTCATTATTTTGGAGAAATTTATTATAAACGGCGGAAAGAGACTGACGGGTGAAGTCGAGATAAGCGGCGCAAAAAACGCAGCGCTTGCGATAATTCCTGCAGTCATCCTCGCAGATGAACCCTGTGTGCTTGAAAATGTGCCTTCGATAAACGATGTGGCCATTGATCTTCACATTCTCCGCGAACTCGGAGCTAAGGTAAAGTTCATAAACAAGACGACTATAGAGATCGACCCCAGACAGGTAAGGGATATTCCCGTACCGTATGAGCTTGCGAGATCTATGAGAGCGTCATATTATTTCCTCGCAACACTTTTAAGCCGCTTCAAGCACGCACAGGTGCCTATGCCGGGCGGCTGCGATCTCGGCGACAGACCTATGGATCAGCATCTCAAATGCTTCCGTTCGCTCGGTGCAAAATGCTCGATTGAACACGGTATCGTCGATATAAAGGCTGATTTCCTTTTCGGAACACAGATCTACTTCGATAAGGTTTCGGTAGGCGCTACAATGAACGCCATGCTCGCCGCTGTAAAGGCGGAGGGACTCACGATCCTCGAAAATGCCGCAAAGGAACCGCATATTGTTGATCTCGCAAACTTCCTGAACTCCATGGGTGCCGATATTATGGGCGCAGGTACCGACGTCATAAAGATCAAGGGCGTCAACAGGCTTCACGGCGCGGAATACTCGATCATTCCCGACCAGATAGAAGCCGGTACATTTATGATTGCTGTCGCTGCGACTAAGGGCGACGCACTTATCAAGAACGTTATCCCGAAGCATCTTGAACCGATAACCTCAAAGCTCCGCAAGATCGGCGTTGTCGTAATGGAATATGACGACAGCGTGCGCGTTATCGGACAGGGAAATTATGACAGGATCACAGTAAAAACGATGCCGCATCCCGGATTCCCCACAGATATGCAGCCTCAGCTTGCAGCGCTGCTTACTCTCGCAAAGGGGACTAGCATCATCACAGAGGGTATCTTTGATAATCGCTTCAGATATGCGGACGAGCTCCGCAGAATGGGCGCTGACATTTCCGTTGACGGAAAGGTAGCGGTCATAGAGGGCGTCGATCATCTTACCGGAGCTCCGGTAAAGGCGACTGACCTGCGTGCAGGCGCTGCACTTATAATTGCGGGACTGAGCACTCAGGGAACCACCGAGATAGAGGATATCTACCACATAGAGCGCGGCTATGACAACATGGATGTAAAGCTCAGAGCAATGGGTGCGGACATAGTAAAGAGAAGCATTCCAGAAAGCATAAGACAGGCAATATAACAAACAACAGTCTCCCGTACGGAAAGTACGGGAGATTTTTTGCGTTCTGATACTGAAATCGGTATTACAGTTTATTTACGAGGTGGGATAAGAAACAAAAAAAGGAATGATAATTTTATAGTTTTTTACAAAATTGGCGTTATTAGGGTAAATTTGATGCTTTTCACTTGATTTTTAAATCGGTATATGATATTATTATAGTGCATAATTGTTGATCGGGGGATCTGCATATTTATGATTTCTGTTTTACGGAAAACCGGAAACATATTCAGCGTTTTTTCGTATGAAAAACTTATCGGAAAGGAATTCGAACTATGAAAACATCAATGAAAAAACGTATGCTCAGACTTGGCATACTTTGTGCGGGTGTGGCTTCATTCGCGGTATGTTTATTTGCGGCGATCGGTATAACGATCGTTGAGTCGGGTATCTCTCAGATATTCGGAAGTGTTGTACTCGGAGGTGTTACAAGCTCGCTTGAGGAGGAAGTAAGTTATCTGTCATCGGGACTCTCGGAAGCTGAACCATACGAGGATAACGACATTTTTGACGATGTGTTCCTGCTCGGAGACTCAAAGGATTATGATTACAGCAGCTTTATCAGCGATTGCAAAGGTCTCGGTTCCGGCAAAATCAATTTTACATATCTTTCATCGAGAAATATCTGTCTTGTTGCACTTAACAGGGGAAGCGACACTATCGTCGGCACTCTTGAGGGCGGTTATTTCGATTATGCGCTGAAAATTATGGACGGTACCGGTACATACGGATATATGATAAACAGCAATACCGGAAAGATAATATTCGCCACAAATAAGAGTGAATGCGGCGGTTCTGTTGACGGAAATCAGCTTTATGCGGAAAACTTAGCCAAGTCGAAGGCCGGTCAGTCATGCCAGGTCGGCGGAGCTATGTCGAAATATATAGTATATTCCTCTCCGCTTGAAAAAAGCACGGAATTCAGCGTTATCTACTGCACCGACGCGTCCAACGTTTACGGCTCGGGCAAAGTACTGATAACGATACTGCTTATATGGGCGTGTGTGCTTACGACAACGGGCGTTATCGTTTCTATGGGCGTTGCAAAGAAGATAGCATTCTCGATAACTCCCACAGCTGAATGCCTCGACAAGTTTTCGCGCGGTGAGATAGATACGACATTCAGGGCGAATAACAGAGGTGACGAGACCGAAACGCTTTCAAGAGCCATGGAGACTACGATAATCAACCTTGGCACTTACATAAAGGATATAGACTACATTCTTACGGAGATCTCGAACGGAAATCTTACCGTTGAGAGCAATGTTGCATATCAGGGTGATTTCAATAACATCAAGAAGTCTCTCGATAAGATATCATCGTCGCTCAGAATGACTATCGGAACGATAAGAGAAGCGGGTGAACAGGTCAACGGCGGAGTAGGCATGCTCGCGGACGGAGCTCAGAGCCTCGCGGACAATTCATCTACCGAAGCCGGCACTCTTAAAGAGCTCGATACACTCGTAAAGAGTATCAATGAAAATGTCAGCGCAAATGCGCAGATGACAGACCGTATGCGTACACTTTCAGAAAAGACGGTACAGAATGTTCAGGAGGGCAACCGCAATATGCAGAACTTAAGCGGTGCCATAGAGGATATACGCAAGGCTTCCGAGGAAATTCAGAGTATCGCCAAGCTGATAGACGATATAGCGTTCCAGACAAATATACTTGCGCTCAACGCCGCAGTAGAAGCTGCAAGAGCCGGAGATGCCGGAAAGGGATTCGCGGTCGTTGCGGATGAAGTGCGCAATCTCGCGAGCAAATCCGCCGAAGCCGCGAAGGATGCGGTCAAGGTCATAGGACGCTGTGTATCCGCGGTAGATCAGGGTGTTCAGCTCAACGAGTCGGCGAGCAGGTCGCTTGAAGAGGTAAGCCATTCTGTTGAGGAATTCAGTCTTCTTGTCGGAAAGGTAGCCGATTCGTCGAACCAGCAGGCGCGCGATATCTCTACTGTCAACAACGGACTTACGAGCATCACGGATGTTGTTCAGAGCAATGCCGCCACAGCGGAGCAGTCAGCCGCAAGCTCGGAAGAGCTCGCGAGCCAGGCGCAGATCCTTGAACAGCAACTCAGAAGTTTCAGAATATAAGGCTGATTGGTATGAAATTTGTTATACAGCGTGTCACGCACGCGTCGGTCAAGGTTGACGGAAATACGGTCGGAAAGATAGGCAAAGGGTTTCTCGTGCTTATCGGGATAGAGGACAGTGATACGCGGGAGACTGCCGACAAGCTTATAAAGAAACTGCTCGGGCTTCGTATCTTTGACGATGAGAACGGAAAGACCAATCTCTCGCTCGCTGATGTCGGAGGAGAGCTACTGTTGATCTCGCAGTTCACGCTGTATGCGGACTGCCGTAAGGGAAACCGGCCGTCGTGTGTAAAAGCGGGAAAACCCGATATGGCAAACGAAATGTACAAGTATATAATCTCGGAATGCGCAAAGAGATTTCATACCGAGAAGGGAATATTCGGCGCGGATATGAAGGTGGAGCTGCTCAACGACGGGCCGTTCACGATCATACTTGACAGCGATCAGCTGTGATCCTGCAGCAGATAAAAATCTGATATTAACGGTATTAAGCTATGTTTTTTCACCACTTGAGGTGGGGAAAGAACCGAATTAATATAACGAAAAGAGATAAGACAAAATGGATCTTAAGGAAATCAATTTTGCGGTTGACGGTGACAGTATCACTGCGGGAATGCAGTGGTCATGGCACGTTTTCCAGAAGCTTGGCTTCTTCTCGCATTATAATGTCGGAGTCGGGAGCGCAGTATGGTACAAGCGCACGATACCGACTCCTGCCGGAAGTGTGACAACGCAGAACTACGATGATCCCGGATTTGCGGGGATAAGCTGGGGCTGGGAACCGACCGACGATCCCGCTGAACTCCAGATGCGTGTGAACAACTGCGCTGTCGTGCATATACAGCGATTCCTGTCTGATGTGAAGAAGGGCCTTGCGAGAAAGCCGGATGTGTTCGCGTTTGCAATGGGTACGAACGATGAATGGGATAAACTCGGAGATCCTGAAAAAGCGCTTACCGGAAAAGAACTCGACGGGAACAGCAATATTGATCTTTTCACCGAGGCGGGAGCAATACGCTGGTGCATTCAGACGATAGCCGAGAATTTCCCGAAAGCGAGGATATTCGTGCTTACGCCGATACACGCAGCCGATCCTCAGCACAATGCGAAGATAGAAAAACAGATTAGCGAGATATTCACAAAAATCGCGCGTGGAATGAATGTGAATATAATTGATTGCTTCCATGGCTGCGGCATTCGCGCGGAAGATGAGGTGATCGGCGGTGAGGGCAAATACCTGCGTGACGGACTTCACCCGAAAAAGAACGGTCAGACGCTCGAAGGAGAATTTGTCGCGTCGCAGATGAAAGTTATGCTACTCTGATGTATAGAACTCCGCATTATGCGGATAATATTTAGTGAGCCCTACCCTCGACCTCTCCCACTAAATCGAAGGTTTCTCTGATGCGCGCATCGTGCGTGCTTTTGGAAACCTTCTGTACGGCTTCCTGCCGTAGGGGAGGGGGGATTTTTCCTCAATGTGGGGAGCAGAGCTCCCCACACCCCACCTGTTATCGGCGCCGCGCCCGAAGGGGTGCAGGGGCGCTGCACGATGCAGCGATTGACCGCCCAAAAGAGCGCATGACGCGCGCATAAAAGGTGGTCATAAGCGACTCCGGAAAGCCCCGCATTTCAGGGGTGTGGGGACGGAGTCCCCACAAATTAATATTTATAAAGAAGGAGAAACTGCCATGTCTGAATTCAGAGAATTTACTTATCCCTCAAGCACAGGAAAAAACACTATCTACGCCCGTATGTGCGTTCCGGACGGAAAGCCCCGCGGCGTTGTGCAGATAGCGCACGGTATAGCCGAGCATATAAAGCGCTATGACGGATTTATGTCATTTCTCGCGGATAACGGATTTGTCGCTGTCGGAAACGATCATCTCGGTCACGGACAGTCCGCTGCCGACGAAAACGAACGCGGATATTTCGATGATACCGACGGTTGGATGCACGTTGTTGACGATATGGACGCGCTCCACAATAAAGTGAGCGAGGAGTTCCCGGATATACCGTATATCTTCTTCGGTCACAGCATGGGAAGCTTCCTTACCCGCACATATATCATACGCTATCCCGAAAAGCCGGATATGGCGATCCTCTGCGGAACGGGCCATCAGCCCAAGGCGCAGATACTTTCGGGCTATGGCATTGCCGAGGCAGCTTCAAAGGTCGGAGATCCCCGCAGACAAGGCGACAAGATGAGCCTTATCGCGTTCGGAGCATATAACAACGGTATAGAAAATCAACGTACACAGTACGACTGGCTCACCCGTGACGAATCCATAGTTGATAAATATATCGAAGATCCGCTCTGTGGATTTGTTCCCAAGGTCGGACTTTTCAGGGATATGCTCTACGGAGTAATGTATATCACCGATTCCGAAAATCTCGCAAAGATGAACAAGAATTTGCCTGTGCTGTTTATTTCGGGCTGGGCTGATCCGGTAGGCGAGAACGGCAAAGGCGTGAAGCGCGCATTCAAAGCTTTCTGCGAGGCGGGAATGAAGCGCGTGCATATCAAGCTTTATCCCGGCTGCCGTCACGAGCTGCTCAATGAGCTTAACAAAGAAGAGGTAATGAACGATATCATAAGCTGGATAGACGGAAAGCTTACAGCAAAAGATATGACGGTAGAAGAAACACCAGAGTCAGAATAATAAAACAGCCGTCCGGCGTAATGATGTCGGACGGCTGAGTTTATCAAAAAAAGCAGTCACTTGTAATTTTATTTGCGAAGCGAGTCGCTTTTGCTACTTTTCGCGTACGAAAAGTAGCGGGGTTTGGGGCGGAGCCCCAGTCTCAAGCGCTTTGTTTCGTGTGCGGTCTCTTTCGCGTTTGCTGAAAACGCAGCCGCAGTAGTCCTGACGGTAAAGGCTGTATTGCTGCGACAGCACTATCGAGCGCTTGTATCCCTCGCGCTTCTTGAAATCGGAAAACAGATACGGGATACCAACGCGTGCGGATTCCTCGCCGCCGATCTCGTTCAGCTTTGCAGCATTCTTTAGCGGACTTATCGAGAGTGTTGTCGTGAAGAAATCGAAGTTTCCTGCCTTTGCGGCATCAGCAGCTTCCGCGAGCCGAAGCCTGTAGCACTTAGAGCATCTTTCGCCGCCTTCGGGGATATCCTCATATCCTTTTACTGTTTCGTAATATCGCTCCGGGTCATATTTTCCCTCCGAAAAGGTCACGGGATTTCTGACCGGCATTTCTGTGATCAGTCTTTTCAGCTCGTTCACGCGCTTGTCGTATTCCGCACGCTCGGAGATGTTGGGATTGTAGTAGAACACCGTGACGCTGAAATATTCGGTAAGATATTCGAGAACGTAACTGCTGCACGGAGCACAGCAGCAGTGAAGCAGCAGGGAAGGGGTGATCCCCGCTTTCTGCAGTTCAGCTATTTTTTTATCGAGCTCACGTTGAAAGTTGATCTTCGTCTGTTCCATATCACTTCTTGTTCAGCTTTTTGTTGATTATTTCCGTAGCTTCTTCGAGAGTTCCCGAGAGTACGCAATCCTTTTCGAGAATGATGATGAATCCCTTTGATGTTCTGATGAAGAATGCAGTTTTTCCCTCGGATATCTCATCAACATCGTCCCAGCTTATGATGTTCTGCGGAGCATTGTCTCTCACAAAAATAATATCTTTTTCTGAAACGCAGCATACGAGTCCGTCGAATGCTCTAAGCGCGGTGCTTAGCTTTTTGGTATATTTTTTTATCAGCAGACTTATTACAAGAACGATGATTGCGTCAAGTGCAAGAGCGCATATAGAGACGATCAGCAGCAGATCCTGATGAAGCATGATCCAGCCGATCAATCCGACTATCGGTATAGCTGTCAGCATCCCCGCGCAAAGCACAGTCGGAAGCATTCCTACAACACTTCCTCCGAAGAACGATTGTTTGATGTATTCCCTGACACTTTTCTCGGAATATTTAAGTTCAAAATCCGTCATTATATTAACCTCCCGATAATTTCAAACACGGGTCCTTTCTGCCACAGAAATGTCGAAAGCGCTATCTGTATGCAGCCGCCCTGATCTACCGCGAAATCTGCGGGTTTTCCTTTGGGAAGCCCGTATCCCGCGCACAGGTTCATTATTACGCCTGCGTGTGTTATCACAGCAGCGCGAGTTACCTGATCGTGCATCATATCCTTGAATATCTCTTCGAGCCCGTCAAGGCACCGCAGAGTGAATTCCTCCATAGTCTCGCCGCCGGGAGCTTTCGCGCTGTACCCGCCTTTTATCCATTCGATATATTCGGGAATATCTTCGAGTTCCTGTTGAGTTTTTCCCTCGAACTCGCCGAAGTCACATTCCGCGATATTGTCGATCTCTTTTATATAGCGGTCGGGATAGATTATATCGGCAGTTTCGAGACATCGTTTCAGCGGACTTGAATAGACTTTCTGTACATCGGGGTAAACGTGGTCGTGAGCGAGACGCGTAATGGCGTAATATCCCTCGTCACAGAGCGGAAGATCGGTCATTCCGATGTATTTCCCGTCGAGATTTCCTTGTGTTATCCCGTGTCGGATAAGATAGAGAGTGTAATTTTTCATACTTGTTTCCTTTGGGTTTGGTTTTTTATATATAAATCATAATTTGTAGGTTTTTCTGGGGGGCTTTCCGGTCGCCCCCCAGAC
>CAMVEM010000110.1 GCA_947166515.1 uncultured Clostridia bacterium
TCCCTCTGGGAGAGGTGGCACGAAGTGCCAGAGAGGGCTGACCGACAGACCTCTGGCCCCCACGAAATAAATAAATCCCCCTCCCCTTGGGGAGGGGTCAGGGGGCAGGGCAAAAAATTTTACATTTATCTATTGCAATTTCCTGAAAAATATTGCATAATAAAAGAAGACTATTTAAAAGGAGAATTGACAGTGGATTTCTTACAGACTGACGTATATACCGAATCAAAGGCGGTCGATGTGCTCGTTATGCAGCTCTCCGAGCTCGGCATCACCGGATTCGTCATTCACGACAGCGCCGATTTCGACGAATTCTTAAATGACAAGAACGCAAACTGGGATTATGTCGATGATGAGCTCATGGGGCTCAAGACCGTTCCCACACACATAACCCTATATTTGCAGGACAACGCTCAGGGGCTCGAAACGCTTGCCGAACTGAAAGGAGCTCTCGCGGAGCTCCGCACAAAGAACCCGGACTTCTACGGAAGCCTGGAAATACATATCGACAGCGTGCGCGAAGAAGATTGGGCAAATAACTGGAAACAGTACTATAAGCCGTTCAATGTCGGCGAAAAGCTTATAGTCAAGCCTTCGTGGGAGGACGTTTCTCCGCAGGACGGCCGGAAGATACTCGAAATTGACCCCGCTTCAAGCTTCGGCACAGGTCAGCACCACACCACCAAAATGGTCATGGAGCTTCTCGAAGGTGTGATAACCGGCGGCGAAAAGATGCTCGACCTCGGCTGCGGCAGCGGCATACTCTCGATAGCGGGACTGCTGCTCGGCGCGGACAGCGTGGTTATGGCGGATGTTTTCGAAAATGCCGTGAACACCGCAGCGGAAAATGTCCGCAAAAACGGCTTCGATGACAGCAAATTCCGCGCGTACAGAGGAAATATCATAGATGACACTGCGCTCCGCGAAAAGATAGGCACAGGATTCGACGTTATCACCGCTAACATCGTCGCCGATGTGATAATCGCCATGAGCCCGCTGTTCGGGGGATTTATGAAGGCCGACGGCACACTGATAGTTTCGGGAATTATCGACGAGCGGCTCGATGAGGTGCTTGCAGCGCTGCACGAAGCGGGATTTACCGTGAAAGAACGCAAAAACGCCGAGGGCTGGAACGCAATAGTGCTTAAACAATAAAAAATACCGGTGTTTTCCCCGCCGAAGGCGGGGAAAACACAAAAAATATGCCGGAGATAAAACTATGACCATTTCAGTATGCATGATAGTAAAAAACGAGGAGCCCCGGCTCCGTGCTTGCCTTGACAGCTTAAAGCCGATAGCGGACGAGATCGTCGTGGTAGATACCGGCTCAACAGACGGCACAAAAACTATCGCGGCGGAATATACCGATAAAATATACGATTTCGCGTGGATAGACGACTTTTCCGCAGCGCGCAACTTCGCGTTCTCAAAGGCGACCATGGATTACATATACACCGCTGACGCCGACGAGGTGATAGACGAGAAGAATATCCGGCTGTTCAAGCAGATAAAGGAACTTCTCCCACCGGAAGTTGAGATAGTACAGATGCACTATCTTAATTTAATGGAAGAAAATACGACCTACAACTCAAAGCGCGAGCTGCGCCCGAAGCTGTACAAACGCATCCGGACGTTTGAGTGGATTAATCCCGTTCACGAGACTGTAAGGCTCGACCCGGTGATATACAACAGCGACATCGAGATACAGCACTTAGCGGAGGGGAACCACTCAAAGCGCGATATTGCCACATTCTGCAAAGCAATAAAAAAAGGAATGAGGCTCGACAAGGTGCTTCATTCGATGTACGCGAAGGAACTGTTCATTGCGGGAGATACCGACGATCTTCTGCAGGCTGTGCCGTTCTTTGAGGAAAGTCTGAATGATGAAAAGCGAAGCGACGATGAGCGCAGAGAAGCGCGCTGCGTGCTTGCGAGAGCGTACCGTCTGAGCGGAGATACCGCAGAATTTTTCCGGCTGTGCCTGCGCGAAGCAATGACAATGCCGTGTGCGGAGATGTGCAGCGAGATCGGACATTATTTCTACGACTGCGGAAATTACGCTGAGGCTCTCGCATGGCTGAATGACGCTATATTCGAGACCGAAGCGGTAATAACGATATTCGTGCGCGGAACGGGCAATCTCAATATGCTCGCCGACTGCTATGAAAAGACCGGCTACAGCGAGAGTGCCGCTAAATACCGCAAAATGGCGGAAGAGTGGGAACTCCCTGAAACGGTGTGAGATATTTACCCACCCCCAACCCCCTCCCTCAAGGGAGGGGGCTATATTTTTTCTTTATGTGGGGAGCAGAGCTCCCCACACCCCACCTGTTTATGGAGCTTGTGGGCGGCAGGAAAGCCCCTATAAAAATATCCCCTCCCCTGAAGGGGAGGAGGTTGGGGGTGGGGTAAACATTTGTACGATCATATAAAAAGAAAGTAACCACCGCTTAGCTTTCCCGACAACGGTGGTTACTTAACTACTGATTTTTCGGGAGCACATCGCGGTGCTCTCTTCTATGCTCACGTTATAGCCCATTCTCCCGCACCTGTCAAGTGGCAGGTGCGGTTATTTTTACCCCTGCGCGCTGAGGCCGAAGCTGACGGAGAGCGCACTGTCCACGCGGTGCATATCGGCGGTGCCGAGCTCGCCCATACGCTCTTTGAGCCGTTTTTTATCTAATGTACGCACCTGTTCAAGGAGGACGACCGAATCCTTGGCAAGGCCGCAGTTCACCGCGTCAAGCGTGATATGTGTCGGAAGCTTTGCTTTTTCGCGCTGACTTGTTATCGCCGCCGCTATGACGGTCGGGCTGTGGCGGTTGCCGATATCGTTCTGCACTATAAGCACCGGGCGTATCCCGCCTTGTTCAGAGCCGACCACGGGACTGAGGTCGGCATAATATATCTCTCCACGTTTTATAGTCATGTTTGTTACCGTCCTTTCCGGAGATATGTTCCTGTCTATATTTTTAACAGCCGTCTGAAAAATATACAGCAAATGCGCTGCCTGTTACATTTTATTTGCGGCGGCGCAGTTTTGCCACTTGACTTTTTTTCTGAAAAGTGTATAATAAAGGTATGAAAAATAAGCTTTTACTTAAAATATCATCGCTTGTGATAACCGCGGCATTGCTGTGCTCCTGCGGAAACAGCGGCAAGCCTGAAAGCTCCGGGACTTCTGCGCAGACTACGGGCTCTTCTTCCGCGGATTCGCAGGCTTCCATATCAACGAATGCGGCGGCTACGACAACAGAAGAACCCGATCCCGATGACCTTTCTGACGAGGAAAAGCACCGGTTCATCATTGACAAGGCAATGGTTCAGACCGGAGACACCTCGCGTCTGCTGAAAGCCTTTGAAAAAGCGGAAAAGGGCGAGGAGATCACCGTTGCATACATAGGCGGCTCGATAACCGAAGGCTATACCGTTCAACCGGAGGAATGCTGGGCATTCCTCACACATAAGTGGCTGTGCGAGAAGTTTCCCGGAGCTCAGATAAACTACGTCAATGCGGGAATGAGCGGAACTCCCTCCACTCTGGGACTTATCCGCTGCGAGCGCGATGTGCTTGCTCCGCACGGCGACCCGGACATCGTGTTTGTCGAATTCGCAGTGAACGACGCGCAGGACGATCTGTCCATGGAAGCCTACGAGTGCCTTGTCCGCAGACTGTATGAGCTCCCGGACGATCCCGCGGTGATACTGATGTTCATGCGCACCGACAACGGCTACAGCTGTCAGGAAAAGCAAAGTCAGGTGGGCATAAACCGCGGGCTCCCGATGATAAGTCTGAACGACGGGCTCACATGGGCGATAGACAACGATGTTATGACCTGGGCGGACTATTCCAACGACGGCGCGCACCCGAATCCCGAGGGCTGCAAACTGATCACGGAAATGGTAGTGAATATGTTTGAGAGCGCACTTTCTGGCAGAGTTTATGGATCAGACCTGTGGAAGAACATCAGCTCGGTGAATATCTGCGAAGACCGCTTCATAAATATGCATCTGCTCGACAGCACGAGCCTGACTCCCGTTTCTCAGGGCGAATACAACGAAAAAAAGATGCTCGAAACGTTTCCGAACGGCTGGATGCGCAAGAAAGCCGCGAACGAGGGAATAAGGTTCGAGATGACCTTCGACAGCCTGTTCATCGTATATCACTGCAACAAGATAAAGAGCTTCGGAGCAGCGGACATCTATGTGGACGGCGAAAAGGTGAAAACCATCAACAGCCAGGCTGCCGACGGCTGGAGCAATCCCGTACCGAAGCCGGTAGTGATAGGCGACGGCACAGCGAAACAGCATACGGTCGAAATAAAGATGCAGGAGGGTCAGGAGGACAAATACTTCGGTATCCTCGCGTTCGGAATCACGGATTAAGTAATTTATCCCGCTTGCGGGTAAGTTTATAAAGAGTACCGCTAAAACCGTTTTCTCTCAGATGGGTTTTAGCGGTCCCCTAAAGAAAGGACGATAAAAATGGCAGACAATAAGGCAAAAGCAGCAGCTGAAAAAGGAAAGGGCTTCATGAAGGAATTCAAGGAGTTCGCGCTTAAAGGCAATGTAATGGATATGGCAGTCGGCGTACTGATAGGCGGAGCTTTCTCCGGCATCGTAACAGCGCTTACCAACGACTTCATCAATCCTCTGATAGCGTCGGTCGGCGGCGCGGAGATCGCGGGCATGGTAAGACTCCCGTGGGTATCGGCTGAAACATACGCGGCTCTTGAAGCTGCGGGAGATTTTGACAAGATCAAGTCTCTCTCTCTCGATTACGGCCATTTCATCACGACCGTGATTAACTTCCTTATCACCGCGCTTATCATATTCCTGCTGATGAAGGGAATAAACAAGCTCATGTCCATAGGAAAGAAGAAGGAAGAGGAAGCTGCAGCCGAGGCTGCTGCCGAGGCGGCACCTCCGGAGCCCACCAAGGAAGAGCTCCTGCTTACAGAGATCCGCGACCTCTTAAAAGCTCAGAATAAAAAGGAATAGTTACCCCACCCCCTGCCCCCTGCCCAAGGGGAGGGGGGCCTTTTTATTTTATGCGGGGAGCAGAGGTCTGTCGGTCAGCCCTCTCCGGCACTTCGTGCCACCTCTCCCGGAGGGAGAGACATCCCGCACCACACCTGTCGTTCTGAATATCACAAAATCCCCCGCCACAGGCGGGGGATCGCTTTGTATATGATGTTATTCTTCGCCTTCGTCGGCTGAGTCGTCGCCGTTTTCGTCGGCATCCGGCTCGTCGTCGGGAGCCTCATCGGTGTCCGGCTCATCCGTGTCGTCGGTATCGAGCATATCTTCCTCGGTCGGCTGCTCCACTTCCTCGGTCTTTTCCTCGTCATCATGCTCGGTCCTCGTGAACGATACGACGGAATTGCCCTCTGTGAGCTTCATCACACGAACGCCGTTTGCGGGGCGGTTGAGCAGATTGATGTCGTTTGCTCGTATCCTTATGATAACGCCGTCAGAGCTTATCAGGATAATATCATCGTCGGTGCCGAGAGCGCGTATGCCGCAGACGTGACCCTTTTCTTCGCTTACGCGGTAATTGAGCACGCCGAGCGTTCCGCGGCTCTTTCTCGGGTAGTTGTATATCGGCTCGCCCTTTTCGTCGAGCTTGCGGTTTCCGTCCTTATCGAGCTTGAACAGTGCGGAGCGTCTGCCGTAGCCCTTGTCGGTCACGGTGAGGATAGTCATATCCTCGCTGTATATCTTGGTCGCGCCGACGACAAAGTCGCCCTCACGCAGTCTTATTGCGCGGACACCCGCCGCCGATCTTCCCATAAGACGCACGCTGTCCTCCATAAAGCACAGCGCTCTGCCGTCGTGAGTCGCGACGAGAACACCCGAGTCACCCTCGGTGATGTATGCTGACGCTATTTCATCATCCTCGGCAAGATTAATTGCGCGAAGACCCTTCTTGCGGATGTTTTTGAACGCCGAAAGCGGGGTGCGCTTGATCTTACCCAGCTTTGTTATGCAGACGAACACCTTGTTCTCGGCAAAGTCGGAGGTCTTCATTATCGCGGCTACCTTCTCGTTTTCTTCGAGCTGGAGAAGGTTCACGACGTTTGTTCCTCTGCTCTGACGCGAACCCTCGGGTATCTCGAAGCATTTCAGCTTCATCATATTGCCCTTGTTGGTCACGAACAGCAGATTGTCATGCGACGACGAGATGAATACATTCTCGGTGAAGTCCTCGTCACGCTGTTTTATACCCGAAACTCCCTTGCCGCCGCGCCTCTGAAGGTTATATACCTCAACGGGCTGGCGCTTTAAGTAACCTAAGTTGGTATATGTGAGAACGCACTCCTGAACGGGTATGAGGTCTTCTATATCGACCTCGCCGCTTACCTGTTCGATAGATGTGCGGCGTTCATCGCCGTATTTCTTTCTGATAGCTTCGAGCTCCTCGCGGATAACCCCGTAAACCTTCGCCTTATCGGAAAGTATCTCCATATATCCGCCGATCTTGCCCATTATCTCGGCAAGCTCTTCCTCGATCTTCTCTTTTTCGAGTCCGGTGAGCTGCGCGAGACGCATCTGCACGATAGCGTCCGCCTGTGCTTCCGAAAGTCCTATCTCATGCTCAAAGGCTATGTTCTTGTACTGCTCGTCCATGGCGCGGGTGAGAAGTTGACCGAGATCAGCTTCCTTAAAGCGCTCCATAAGGCGATCCTTGCCCTCCTGGACGGTCTTGCTCGAACGCAGTATCGCGATGACCTCGTCGATGTTGTCGATAGCGAGCATGAAGCCCTGCAGCAGGTGAGCGCGGTTTCTCGCCTTTTCGAGATCGAAGCGGGTGCGGCGCTCGATAACATCTACCTGGAAATCGAGGTAGTTTGTGAGCATATCCTTGAGCGGGAGCACCTTCGGCTCGCCGTTCACCAGCGCGAGCATGATAACGCCGACGGTATCCTGGAGCTGAGTATATGTGTAGAGCTTATTGAGCACGACATTCGCGTTCGCGTCGCGCTTGAGCTCCATGACGATCTTCATGCCGTTCCTGTCGGATTCATCACGAAGCGTTGCAATGCCGTCAATACGCTTGTCGTGCATCAGCGCGCCGATAGATTCGAGCAGCCTGGTCTTGTTGACCATGTAGGGTATCTCTGTGACAACTATGCGGGTATGTGTCTTTTCTTCGACTATCTCGGCTCTGCCGCGGAGGGTTATCTTGCCTCTGCCGGTGTAGTATGCCGAGCGTATGCCGGAATATCCCATGATAATGCCGCCTGTCGGGAAATCCGGTCCCTTTATGCAGCTCATTATGCTTTCCGGACCTGCGTCGGGATTGTCTATCAGCAGGTCGATAGCGTCAATGACCTCACACAGGTTGTGCGGCGGGATATTTGTAGCCATACCTACGGCTATGCCTATGCTTCCGTTCACGAGAAGATTCGGGAAACGGGACGGAAGAACGACAGGTTCTTTGAGCTTGTCATCGTAGTTGGTGCCGAAATCGACGGTATCCTTGTTGATATCCGCGAGCATCTCGTTTGCGATCTTGGCGAGCCTTGCCTCGGTATAACGGTAAGCTGCCGGCGGGTCTCCGTCAACTGAACCGAAGTTTCCGTGACCGTCAACCATGGGGTAACGCAGAGAGAAATCCTGCGCAAGTCTTACCATTGCGTCATATACGGAAGCGTCGCCGTGCGGGTGATATTTACCGAGCACTTCGCCGACGGTGTACGCGCATTTGCGGTACGGCTTGTCCGAGGTGTTGCCGGCATCGTTCATCGTGTAGATTATGCGCCTGTGTACGGGCTTTAAGCCGTCTCTCACGTCCGGCAGCGCACGCGACACTATTACCGACATCGAGTAGTCGAGGAACGCCTGTCTGACTTCCTTTTCGATGTCCCTTTCAATGAGCTTCTCGTTCGGGTGGATAGACTCCACAAAGTTTTGTTCCATTATATTGTTATATCCTTCCAGATTTTTGTTCAGATTGTCGCTGCGCTCGAGAGACGCACAGACTGTCGCTTCGCTCGAGAGACGCACAGACTGTCGCTTCGCTCGAGACTGGGGAAAACCTTTTGTGAACAAAAGGTTCTTCCCCAGACCCCTTTCCAAAAAACTTTACACATTGTATTTGTCACAAAAGTGTAGCTGAGAATGCGCGAAGCGAGAGTGGGTCCAGCGTCACGCTGGCGCCGGGCGTCCAGAGGGGTGGCTGATGCAGGATGCATCAAGCACTTGCCAAAGCGCCGCATGGATGCGCCGAAAAAAGCAAGTGCGAGTTAGAGCCCCTCTGGTAGGGTCATAGGGGCAAAGCCCCTATCAAACCGTTATCGCGTAAGCGGGGGCTTGGGGGCGGCAGCCCCCAAAATCCTTATGTCAAAGACTTATCTTCAAAATAAGCTTTGAAATTGAGATACTCGCTGTCCGAGAGGCAGCGCCGCGGTACAGCGTGGATATATGAGCGGTTGACGAACACGAATATCACGTCTTTGCCCTCACCCATGCATATCTCGGTCTCGGCAAGCTTATATACGGTCTTTTCGACCTTTTCGGTGTCGTCGCGCACGAGCTCGGGGTGCTCCTCGATCTCCTTCGCGGCTTCGCTTCCCTCTTCGACCTTTACAACGCCCGATGTTGTTATCGCGACGACCTCCGTCTCGATGTCCTCCGGCATTATATCGGTCTCTATCTCTATCCTGTCGTCATATAGCCGCATCTCATAGGTCTCGTCCGTTCCGAGCTCCGAGAGGCTTCGCATCATCTTCTTTTCGATAATGACCGGCTTTATCCAGTTGAAGATCAGTATCCCGACTCCCAGTCCCCCCGCAAAATATCCCGCGGGATTGGTCGGGTTCTTTATTATCAGATCGGCCGCCAGCACTATGACGATAATATAAACTATCGTGTAGATGATCTTTCTGCGCAGGGTGTATTTGTTCTGGAACGCCCTGTACGCCGCATTGATCTCCTCCGGCGTGTTGTCGTATTTTACTTTCAGAATCTCACTCATATATCTCCTTGATCGTCCGGATCACAGAAACGCTCTGCCGTTATTCGCCAGAAGCAGTATCCCGAGCGATACCGTAAGAACGGTCACTACCACCGAAACGATTACGTCTCCTTTTTTTCCCTCCTGCAGGAATTTCGTGATACAAAGCGCGGAATATATCCCGACCGTTATCAGCATAGCCGATACCGGTATCGAAAAATCCCCGCCGGTGACCAGCATCACCGCGCACGCGCCCCATACCAGAAGCAGCGCCCACCGGAAGAATTTCCTCGCGATAGCACAGATATCGTCGTCCTCGTCTTTTATCTTATCCATTACAGACTCGTGCTTCTTGTCGTCGGCGTATATCCGCTCCATTCGCGCAAGCTTGTCTATCTGTTTCTGATTGTTTTCTTCGGAATTCATAGCTTTCCTTTCGGATATTGTGTTTTTCGGGACTACAGCCCGAACCCCGTTCGGATTTCCCGCCGCTTAGCAGCACATTTTCGGGGCTCCGCCCCGAACCCCGGTTATGGGGGCTTTCCGATCGCCCCCACACCCCTTCGGGTTTTCGCCGCTTCGCGGCGCCTTTTTGGGGGCTGCCGCCCCCAAACCCCCGCTTGCGCGATTGCTTTTAGATAGAGGCTTCGCCTCTATAACTCTGACCAGGGGGCTAACTCGCACTTGCTTTTTATCGCCGCATCCATGCGGCGTTTGGGCAAGTGCTTGATGCATCCTGCATCAGCCGCCCTGGACCTGGCGGGCGCACGACGCCTTCGACTCGCGCTTCGCGCATTTACCGCAGAGAATGCGTTAAATATCGAGGTTTTCTACAAACCGCGCGTTTGCTTCGATGAACTCGCGCCTCGGTTCTACCTTGTCGCCCATAAGTATGGAGAATATCATGTCCGCCTTCGCAGCATCCTCCATGCTCACTCTTATCATAGTGCGGCGCTCGGGATCCATGGTCGTCTCCCAGAGCTGATCGGGATCCATCTCACCAAGACCTTTATATCTCTGAAGAGTGAAATTTCCCTTATGGGTTTTACGGTATTTTGCAAGAGCAGCGTCATCATAAAGATATTCTTCCTCCCCCCTTGAAGGCATTGCCTTGTACAAGGGTGGCATAGCAATGTAAACATGCCCTTCGGATATAAGTTCCGGCATAAAACGATAGAAAAGAGTAAGCAGCAGGGTGCAGATATGGGCACCGTCCACATCGGCATCCGCCATGATTATTATCTTGTCATAACGAAGCTTCGTGATATCAAAGTCGTTGCCATATCCTTCCGAAA